>JAFVYP010000130.1 GCA_017508555.1 Lentisphaeria bacterium | reverse complement strand
TTCTGCGGCGCACCGATATCCGTTTTTGTCCGTTTTTGTCCGTTTTTGTCCGTTTTTAACGCGCCGCCCCACAAAGACAGCATGCCGCAGCGGTTATACAAAACACCTGTTTGACAAGTTGCGCTCCCCTTTTCTTTCAAAAAAAGCGGGGTGTCAGGGTGTTGGGCGAAACGCTCTGTATTGGTCCGCAGGCCAATCAAAGTAAAAGACTTTTTCATGAAATTTTCTCCTGTTTATTGCCTGAAACTTTACATCTCTGTAATATAGCACTGTTTGGAAAAAATAACAGGGGAGAATTTCCGGCGAAACAAAAATTTTGTCAGAAAATCCTGATGGTAAATAAAAAACATCCGGCGGGACATGTGAAATGTCCGCCGGATGTGACTGGTTGGGTTTTGGAACTTTGTTTTATTTGAGGATGATGCCATCTCCGGGGGCGGCGGAATCAAATTCAACGGTCTTGACCGCGCTGCCGTCAAAGTAGGTGATGACAGCTTTGCCCGCAAAGGCAAAGGAGACCAGAAGTCCATCGGCTGTTTCCGCAACGTCTGCCACCTTGAGGTCCGTATCCAGCAGCTGGATCTTGCCGTTCCGGGGAACGATGGAAAAGAGCGCGCTGCCGTGGGCGGGAATGGGGGCGGAAAGAGTGTCGTTGAACTCGACGGCTGTGTTTTCCCAGACGTTCCATGCCAGATATTTTCCCGGAGCCAGATGCAGATCGCCGACCGTGACGGCAAGCTCTTTGGCCTCGTCATCCAGATTGAAGAAGCCCAGAGTCCGCAGGGGCAGATGCTCTTTATCCCGCAGAAGGGAGAAGAAGGGACCCTTGAAGAAGAATTTTTCAGGAGCCTTATTGGTTGAACGGTAATCCAGTCCGGCCATGAAGATCTCCTGACCGTTGTTGGGACAGCAGATGGCTTTGCGGAGAAGTTTCATCCGGGGATTGCCGTCATAGGTATCCAGATAACCGGAGATCTCCACCATGGAACCCGTCACCAGACAGTAGTTGATGCAGAAGAGCGCCTCCGCATCCGTCAGACCGGGGAACACGCCCACAGAGTCGCTGTTGGGAACAAAAAGATCTCCCGTATGGGTGGCGAAACAGACCGAACCCCAGAGGAAGGAGGTTTTGACATGTTCCCAGTTGCCGCTGCCGATATCGATGCCGTAACGGTAGTTGGTGAAAAACTCTCCCAGGAAGGGGTTGTTCATAACAATATCGCAGCCTGTTTGGAGATATCCGTCCTGCGCAAGGCGCTTGCGCAGCTCCTGGAGCCACCAGCGGCGGTACTCATAACCGGATCTCTCATGGCCGGAAAGAAGGGGATTGCCCTCTTCAAAGGCATAACTCCAGAAATCGTGCTTCATTCCTTCGCAGCCGAATTCTGTCAGAAGCATGTCCAGCGCTTTGGTCATATATTCTCTGACCTCTTTTTTGCTGACATCCAGAGGCTGGGTATGGCCGACCCGGTAGGTGTAATCAAAGAACCACTCCGGATGCTCCTTGTAAATGGGGGTTTCAACAGGACAGAATCCGCCGATCCAGATGGCCGGACGCAGACCGTACTCCCGCACTTTATCATAAAACGCCGTCATGCCGTTGGGGAATTTCTTTCTGTCGATGCCCTTTTCTCCTTCATAAGGCATGCCCAGACCGTGGGCGATGTTGAGTTTGCCGGCAAGGTCTGCATAACCGTCGTCGATCTGCATCCATTCGATGGTGGGGAAATTTTCGCTGATGTATTTTGCTGTTTTCAGCAGTTTTTCCTCCGTGATATCGCGGAAGATACCGTCATTCCAGGAACCCCAGACAAGGCTGTGACGGTTGATGTTGGTCCGTCCGTAGTTGGCCTGGAGTTTGCGGCGCAGCACGGGGGTATAACCGGCAAAGACCTTTTCCAGATCACCGGCTTCGCAGGTGAGGCCCAGATACCACTCATCGGTGAGCAGTTCGCCGGGTTTGACCTCGCGGTAACTGATGGTTTTGAAGGCTGAAAAAATATCGAAATCGATCATGCCGCTGCTGTCATGTTTCTTTTCGTAGCAGTGGTAAAAGACGTTCTGTGAGAGTGTTCCGTGGACAAGTCCCGTATTGCTTTTTTTGTTGGAAAGCAGGATCGCCGGGAAGGGCTGGTAGGGAGAACGTCCCACCCGGGTGCTGATGGTTCCGGGATCGCTCCAGCGGTTGCCCGCCACAGGATCGTAACCGCTGTCGCGGCAGGCGGCAAAGGGATCTTCGTCGATACCGATGCAGTAACGGACATACATGCGGGGGTTTTCAACGTGATAGAAATAATCCTCTTCCGGAACTTCTCCAAAGGTGACTCCGGTGAATTTGCAGAAGAGTTCGTTGAGGTCAAGGACCTTTTCTGAACCGTTGCGGAAACGGCGGACAACGGTGCAGGCATTCCAGGAAATGCGGTCAATGAAGATCTCTTCTGTGATGTTGTCTGCGTATTTGAGTGTGATATGCAGCTTGTTGTTTTCCTGAACGCTGCTGAAGGAAACAGGGAGGATCTCTCTGTCTCCGGCTTTCATGCCGAAGGTACACTTGAGAGAGGGCATGTTTAACAGATTTCTGAAAAAGGTATTGATCATTTTGGATTGTTCCTTAAAGTAAGGTTGTTGAAACAAAAATCAGCAGGAGATAAATATACCTTCACTTCTGCTGATTTTCAAGTTGACCGCCCCGCAATGCCAGGCGG
>JAFVYP010000129.1 GCA_017508555.1 Lentisphaeria bacterium | reverse complement strand
GGGTGGGGTGTGGGGAGGGGAAAAACCTCTTTTCCCGCGAAAAGAGGTTTTTCCCCTCCCCGCGATACCATCGACCCTTGTAGGGAACAGCGCGAAACAAAAAACTGTTTCCCTGAAAAGAGACGTGGATCGTACGATTATTTTTTCTGCCAGAGTTCTTCGATCAATTTATGGAGTTGTTTTTCGTCATTGTGCATACGTTCTGCCGCGGCAGAAGGGGAGAAATTTGTGTATTTTTTGAACATACGGCTGAAGTATTCCCGTTCTTCAAATCCTGAAGCCAAAGCCGTTTCAGCAATATTTTTTCCTGAAAAAAGCATCCTGCAGGCATTTTTCAGACGCAGAAGCAAAAAATAATTTTTGGGAGAGTATCCTGTGATATTTTTGAAATTGTGCCGGTAAGAACTCAAGGACATTGAGGAGACGGCGGCCAGTTGGGCTAATGTTATTTTTTCAGCCAGCCTTTTTTCCATAAAATGGATACTGCACGAGATCCTCCATGCAAGCGAGTCCAGCTGCGATTCCTCCGTTTTATCTGCACCGCGCAGCAGAAAAATGAGCAGACGGGACAGCTGCGCTTTGAGGCAGAGTTTCCATCCGGGATTTTTCTGGACCGATTCTCGGTGCATATCTTCGGCAATCGCAGAAGCCTGTGCCAGAAGCGTATTGCCCAGGTGATACAAAGAGGAACGTCCCGTCCTGACAAGAAGTGTCTCCATGCCCGGAATGCCGGTCAGCTCTGTTACGGCTTCCGGCAGAAAGAGAACGTTGTAATAACGGCTGTTGCGCAAACGGCTGTAATGGTGGACTGAACCGGGAGCATAGATCAGAAAATCTCCCGGTTTATACATTTCCTGGCCCACAGGGGAATCATCCCACACAGTTCCTTCAAGAAGGATGACCAGCTCATAAAAATCCAGGTGTCTGTGCCACTGGTCATCATCCTGTTTTTCAGAAGGAAACCACAATGAACATCTGACTGGATCGACCTGCCACTGTTCCGGTGTGAAATCAACAACGGTTTTATCTTCTGCCGGAGAGATCATTTCAGACATTTTTCAACCTTTTCAAAACGTGCTGTTCCCGACAAGGGTAGATGGTATCGCGGGGAGGGGGCCGAACGTCGGCTCCGTTATCTTTCTTTTCGCGGGAAAAGAGGTTTTCCCCTTCCCCCCCTTTGTCCTCCATAGCCTTGGGCGAAGGAGGAAACCCTTTTCGAGAAAAGCGAAGTATTTTTAGTTTTATATCATTGTATCTACCCGTATCGGGAACAGAGCCTTTCAAAAAAATGTGAAGTTTTTTCTCTGTTATTTATCTGTCCCGCATCGAGACAAATATCTGTTCTGCATATAAAATACCCCGCTTTTCTGAGATTTCAAAAAAAAAAAGATTTTTACTGATGTTCCATGTTATTTTGTACAATGCGTCTTTGCAGAAAATCGATTTGCGGAACAGTCGGTATGACAGAGCTGCAAACAAGCCCGAGAGACGTGCCGGGCGGCACCAGCTCTGGATGAGGGCGGTCGGGGCGCACAGCAAAAAAAAGCCGGAACTTTGAAAAGCTCCGGCCTGAAAGAACGATGTAACAAAGATCAGGGCATGACCATAAAAGAGAAGATCAATGCGAAGATGGCACAGGTTTCGATGATACCCAGAACCATCAGATAGTTGGCAAATCCCTGATTGCTTTCAGCGAAAGCCACGCAGCTTCCGGCAGCGGATTTTCCCTGATAGATGGCGGAGATCATCAGAGCAAGACCTCCCAGAATACCGATCGCCACGTAAACGGGCATTTGTGCAGGATTGGCATTATCAGCCATGACTTTTCCCTTGATGATGATCATCATAATCATCGCGTAAATGGTCTGGGAAAGAGGCGCACCGACCATGGCCAGCAGAAGGAAGGGCGCGGATTTTCCCTGCTGATAGCATTTTCTCCAGGCACCGATGGCGGCCTGTCCGGCGGCGCCGGCTCCGAGAGCAGAACCGATGGCGGCAAGACCGACAGCAATATAGCCGCTGGCGAGGGCGATGTTTTTCATGATTTCTGTTGTCATTTTCTTTTTTCCTTTTGGGTTTATGATTGATGATGAATAAAATTTATTCTTCCGTATCCTGTTTTGCAAAGGGGCGGAATTGCTTTCCGCTCCATGTCAGACCGGTGTGGTTGGAAAACTCCAGCGTATTGAGACGCACGGCATGAACAAGCACGCCCATCATGGCCATGACCAGATTGAGTACATGGCCCGCAATCAGGATCAGCACGCTGAAAATAATGAACCAGGGAGAAGCCTTGGCCACATCCATCGCCATACCGTTGAAACTTGCGGCAATGCACGCGCCGGACATGCCGACGGCAAAGAGGCGGATATAACTTAATATATCCGTAAAACTGTTGATGATGGCAAAGGGAAACTGGAAAACATCCGCCACATCACGCCAGTTGACGCCGAAAAGGACCACCAGCGCAAGACCGGTCCCGAAAAGCCAGTACATGAAAAGCGGAAATTCCCCCTGCCAGACAATAATGCGCAGCGTGAGGAAAAAATTGCCCCAGAGAATCAATATCCATCCCAGATCGGCCATGACTTTGCGGAAATTTTTACTGCGCAGAGAACTCCAGATCCGCCCCATGGTCAGCTGGGCGACGGCCAGAAGGAAACAGAAAGCCTGGATATTGGCATCCTTCACAGAAGCGTTGGACAAGGCGGGGATCCCCCCCCAGGTGACGCCGAACCAGCTGCCGCAAAGCGCCCCCCAGATCACGGTAAAGACACTCAGCAGAAAGAACAATCTCAAGGGCAGCCGGGCCGCAGGCTTTCTGCGGAGCAGATACATCCCGGCTCCGGAGGCGGCCAGAAAGAGACAGCCGTAACCGGCATCGCCTACGATCATGGCGTAGAAGATGGTGAAAAACACCAGCACGCCGCCGGAAACATCCAACTCATTGTATCCGGGATTGATCCCCAGAAAATCAAAGAGCGGCTTGATCCAGCGGGTAAAGCGGTTGTATTCCAGAAGAACAGGCACATCATCAGAGGCGTCAGGATCAGTTATGAGCAGTCCCCAGCCCTCCCGGGCAGCCCTGCTGCGGAGTTTTTCAACGGCAGGAACTGGAACAAAACCCTGAAGAGAAACGATTTTTTCATGGTTATCCAGAGAGTCGCGGACCCGTTCAAATTCCAACTCCGCCGCCACTGTTTTTTCATAAGCCCGCAGGGCCTGAAGTTCACCGGCATCGCAGAAAAGTTCCTCTTTCAATGCCAGAATCCCGTTATTGATTTTTTCCGCCGCAGCAGAAAGTTTGCGGGGATCATCCTCAGGGGAAAGTTTTATCTCAGGAAGATCCTCCCCCTTTTCACTGACAACGGCAAAATAACACTTGCCGCCGGCTGAAGAGATCAGACGGCACAACTTTGTTTCCGGATCAGCGGATATCTTTTCATAAACGTTTTGAGAGCCGGCACAAAGGACGATCCTGATACCTTTTTCCTTCAATTCATCCAGCAGGGCACGGTCAAAATCGCCCCACATGGCGATCGCCTTGAGACGCTGCGAGATGTTTTCAAGCTCAAGCTCTCTGGCCGTCAGCTGCTCCAAATGGGCAGAGGCGGTCTCATAGACTTTTTCTCCGTTGGAGCAGGAAAAATCCTCTGTTTCCGGAGCAAATTTTTCCAGCGCGCTGATGACCCGGCGGACAGATAAAAGACGGTCATTGACAGCAGCGGAAGCACCGGAAACAGCGCCGAAACGCCCGACCTGCATCACGCCCAGAGAACGGAGACTTTCCAGGACAGAATCCTCTTCTGCCGCAACAGCCAGCAGAGTGATCTTTTTCATCGGTACGATCATAAGAATCCCTCTTTCCCTTGAATGATGTCAGCGGATCTGCCCTGTGCCGCGGACGATGTACTTGTAACTGGTCAATTCATCGGCCCCCATGGGACCACGGGCATGGAGTTTATCGGTGCTGATACCGATTTCCGCTCCCATACCGAACTCGCCGCCATCGGTAAAACGGGTGGAGGCGTTGACGTAAACTGTGGAACTGTCCACATGTCCGGTAAAGTATTCAATATCCTCATCGACCTGACTTAAAATGCCGTCGCTGTGGCGGGAGCCGTAATGATTGATATGATCCACGGCATTTTTGACATCATCCACAATCCGGACTGCCAGCTTCAAATCAAGATATTCCGCAAAATAATCCTCTTCCGTCGCCGCAGCGGTTCCGGGAACGAGCTTGCAAAAGGCTTCATCGGCAAAAACCGTAACGTCCTTATCCTTCATCAAAGCGGCAAAACGGGGCGCAAACACAGGCGCGATCTCTTTGTGGATCAACAGCGTTTCCAGCGCATTGCAGACGCCGGGGCGCTGACATTTGGCGTTGACGATAATATCAAGGGCCTTATCAATATCGCAGACTTTATCCACAAAAAGATGACAGACACCCTTGTAGTGTTTGAGGACAGGCATGGTCGCCTGCGCCACCACAGCGCGGATCAATCCTTCGCCGCCCCGGGGAATAACAAGATCAATATACTGATCCATCTTGAGCATGAGAGAAACCGCTTCGCGGCAGCTCCAGGGAACGAATTGAACAGCGCCGTCAGGCAGTCCCGCCTCCACAGCGGCTCCGTTGAGGATCTCTGCCAGAACCATATTGGAGTTGAAGGCCTCTTTACCGCCGCGCAGGATCACCGCGTTGCCCGCCTTGAGACAGATGCCCGAAGCATCGCTTGTCACATTGGGACGGGCCTCGTAAATAATGCCGATCACACCGAAGGGAACACTGATTTTAGTGATCTCCAAACCGTTGGGACGGATCCTTTTTTCGAGGATCTTCCCAACGGGATCAGCCTGCTCCGCAACGGTTTCAAGTCCCTCTGCCATGCCGGAGATCCGGGCGGGATCAAGGGTCAGGCGGTCGATCATGGCTGAAGACAGGCCGCTTGCTTTGGCATTTTCAAGATCTTTCTGATTGGCTTCAATGATTTTTGCTTCATTGTTCCGCAAAGCGGCTGCCATATTTTTCAATCCGGCCTTTTTGGCGCTGTCGGTCAGAACAGCCAGATGCTCTGCGGCAGCCCGGGCTTTTTTGCCCATCGCCTCCAATACGGCGGACATTTCTTCTGTCGTCATACAGTTCCCTTTCAGGTGTATTTTCTGAAAACATTCACAACTTCTAAAATAACACCTTTTTCCTGAAATTACAACCCGTTTTCCTCACATTTTCCACAGAAAAAAAAGGGGGGGCGCAAAGCCCCCCTTGTCAACATGTTTTTACTGCTTTTTCCGGCGGAGCGCAGCCTGGGCTCTTTCGCGGAGCCTCTGGACGACAGCATAGAGCGCAGGAACAAAGATGATACCGACCAGAGTGGCCAGCAGCATACCGCTGAAGGTGGTCACACCGATCGCTTTACGGCTTCCGGCACCGGCACCGGAGGCAATGACCAGCGGGAACACACCGAACAGGAAGCTCCATGCCGTCATCAGCACAGCACGGTAACGCATATCGGCGCCCTGCATGGCGGCCTCTTCAACGGAAAGACCCGATTCACGCTGCTGCTTGGAAAACTCCACCATGAGAATGGCATTTTTTCCGGCAAGACCGATCAGCATGACCAATCCCAGCTGCGCATAGATACTCAAACTCATGCCGCTTTTTCCGGCGAGGATCTCTGCGGGAGAAAGTCCCCAGACGATCAGTCCGATCAGCGCTCCCAGCGTGGCAAAACCCACAGACAGCATCACGGGAACCGGAATGGACCAGCTTTCATACTGGGCAACAAGGAAGAGATAGGCAAAGACGAGAGCCAGGGCCATCAGCACGACGATCTGTCCCTGATTTTCCTTTTCCTGATAACTCATATTGGTCCAGTTGACCGTGTAGCCCTCGGGCAGTTTGATGCTTTCAATGGCTTTCATCAGCTCACTGCTGCTGACACCGGTCTTGGCCTGGGCCGTCACATCAGAACAGGTCTGCTTGTTGAAACGCTGAATCTGACGGGGCCCCACGATGAACTTGAACGTTCCCAGAGAACTCAAGGGGACCATGGCTCCGTTTGCGGAACGGATCTGGATGTTCCGGGCATTGTCGATGGAGGCACGCTCCTGCGCCGTGGACTGGATCTTCACATAGAAGGCGTATCCCATGATGTTGAAGTCGTTGACGTAGTAACTGGCCAGCTGGCTCTGAAGCGCTGAAAACACGGAGTTGACTGACACGCCCAGCGTTTCAGCTTTGTCGCGGTCAAGCTCAAAGTAAAGCTGGGGCGTCTCGGCATTGTAACTGGTAGTGGCATAAAGCGTCTCATTTTTCCTGGAGATCTCTCCCAGAAGTTTCCGGGTGTTGGCGGAAAGCACCTGGGGATCCACTTCGCCGGAACCGCAGAGCATGAAAGTCGCACCGCCTGTCATACCCAGTCCCATAATGGCCGGAGGCGTGAAACAGATGATGCGCGCTTCCGGAACAGAAGAACCGATGGCCTGGATCTTGTTGAGCATGGCGCTCAGCTGAAGCTCCGGCGTGGTGCGTTTTTCCCAGTTGGTCAATTTGACGATCATCATGCCCACGTTTTCAGCCTCTCCGTTGAGCATACTGAAACCGTTGACGGAAAGGATATTCTGCACACCGTCCAATTTTCTCACCTCACGGCGGAAGCGGTCAACGACCACACTGGAACGGGCCAGCGTCGCTCCGGGAGCAAGCTCGATGTTGCAGAGAACGGCGCCTTTATCTTCCGTCGGCAGGAAGGAGCTGGGCAGATGTTTGAAAAACGCATAGTTGAGATACAGCACTCCGGCAAAGAGAAGCGCCGTCAGAAGTCCGCGGCGGACAAGAAATTTCACAGAGGCAAGATAAATGCTTCTGGAACCGTCGATGACAATATTGAACGGCTTGAAGAAGGGATGCTTCTTCTCGCTGGGCGGACGCAGGATCAGCGAACAGAGCGCAGGACTCAGCGTCATGGCCACCACCGTGGAAAGACAGAGGGAAATACACATGGTCACGGCAAACTGCATGTAGATCGTTCCCACCATGCCGCCGTAGAAAGCCAGCGGCACATAGCAGGCAACGGTCACAAGCGTTGTGGCGATAATGGCACCGGTGATCTGACGCATACTCTTTCCGGCGGCCTCTCTGGCTGAAAGCCCCTCTCTTTCCATAAGAGACTGGGTGTTTTCGACCACGACGATGGCATCGTCCACAAGACTGCCGATCACGAGAATCAAGCCGAACATGGTCAGCACGTTGACGGAGTAGCCCAGAGCCCACATGAAGGGGAATGTTCCCAGAAGAGCAACGGGAATGGCCAGCGCAGGAATAAGAGTCGCTCTCCAATCCTGAAGAAAGATCCCGGTAATCAGCACCACCAGTACCAGCGCGAAACCCAGCGTCATAACGATCTCTTTAAGAGAGATGACGATAAACTCCGTGGGATCGTAAGCGATCTGATAACTGACACCCTGAGGGAAGTTCTTGCTGGCTTTTTCCACAGCGGCTTTGACTTTGCCGACGGTATCAAGGGCGTTGGCATCATCGTTGCGGTAAATGGCCAGAGCCACGCACTCCTGTCCTTCAAAGAAGGCTTCGCCTTTATTGGTCTTGGTTCCCAGCTCAACGCGGGCGATGTCGCGGATACGGATCACGCCGCCGTTTTTATCGCGGCGGATGATGATATCGCCGAATTCAGCCGGCGTTTTGAGACGTCCGGCGACGTTGAGTTTGTATTCCAGATATTTGTTGCTGCCTTCAGCACCGATACTTCCGGCGGCGGCCTGGATGTTCTGTCCGGCAATGGCGCTCACAAGTTCATTGGTGGAAATCCCCAGCGCGGCCATGCGCAGCGGATCCAGCCAGATACGCATACTGTACTCTTTGGCGGAAAGCAGATCGGCCGCGGCCACACCGTCGATACGGGCGATGGTATCTTTGAGACCGGTCATGATATAGTTGTTGAGCTCAAGGACATCCAGCTTGCTGTGATCGGTCAGGAAGGTGAACACCGCCAGCATGTCTCCGGAGCGTTTACCGATATTCAGACCGACACGTTTGACCTCTTCAGGCAGTTTGTTTTCAGCACGTTTGGCGGCGTTCTGAACGTTCACCATGGCGATATCGGAATTGGTTCCGCTCTTGAAGGTGATGGTACACTGATAACTGCCGTTATTGTTGGCTGTACTGCTGAAGTAAAGCATATCCTCCAGGCCGTTGAACTCCGACTCAAGGGGGATACCCACGGTCTCGGCGACCACCTGGGCGCTGGCGCCGTCATAGGCCGTCTGGACGTAGATCTGCGGCGGCGCGATCTCAGGATATTCTGCGATCGGCAGATGGGCGAGACTGATGAAGCCCGAAAGCATCATCACGATACTGACGACGAACGCCAGTTTCGGACGTTCAATGAATATCTGTGAAAACATGATTTATTTTGCTCCGCGTTTGACCGGTTTGACAGGAACGCCGGGAAGGATCTTGTGGAAACCTTCGGTAATGACGGTTTCTCCGGGCTTGATGCCGGAACGGATCACCTGAAGATCTTCCAGCGCATTGCCGAGGATCACATATTTTTTGGCAGGCATGTTGGTCTTTTCATCCACCGCATAAACGAAGGAGCCTTTGACATCGTGGGACACGGCAGAGGGAATGACAGCGGGATACTTTTTGCCGTCATCGCGGGTCAGGATGACAGTGACGACACCATAGGGCATCAGACGGTTGTCGGGATTTTTGAACCGGGCCCAGACGCGGACAGTATCCGTATCCTGCTGGATGGAGGAGTCAACGATCTCGATCTCGCCTTTATGACCGTACATGCTGTCATCCGCCAGCTTGATATGGACAATACCGTGCTTGCGGATATTGGTATCATTGCCGAAAAGAGAAAGATAATCACGGGCGCTCAGAGAAAAACGCACGCGGATGGGATCCGTCTGCACCGTCTGGACAAGGGTGCCGCTGGAAGGAGTCACATAGTTGCCGGGAGAATAAGCGGCTTTGCCCGTCTTGCCCGTGGTCATGGCGATGATACGGGTATTTTTAAGATCATCTTTAGCCAGGATCAAAGCGGCTTCCGCTTCAAGCAGCTGGGCTTTCAGGGTATCTCTTTCGCTCAAAACGCTCTGATAGGTATCCAGAGAGACGGCCTTTTTATCCATCAGTTCCTTTTTTCTGTCCAGATTGCTCTGGGCATAGGCCAGACGGGCTTTGATCTGGGAGATCTTGGCCTCGGTGGATTTGACGGCCGCAATGTAACGGGTCGGATCGATTTCAAACAGGAGCTGCCCCGCTTTCACAAATTCACCGTCTTTGAATCCCTGGGAGAGCAGGTCCCCGGAAAC
The DNA here is from genome assembly GCA_017508555.1 of Lentisphaeria bacterium. Taxonomy (GTDB): domain Bacteria; phylum Verrucomicrobiota; class Lentisphaeria; order Victivallales; family Victivallaceae; genus UBA1784. The sequence continues at coordinate 3,391 of JAFVYP010000129.1, read as the reverse complement.
TTTCGCCGTGGAATACACGTTGTTGATCGGCTGGATGCTGCCCACATATCTTCTTGTGTAAACATCAGGAGCCGTCGTCACTTTGTCCACCACGACAGCGGGTGCGGGAATGGAACGGCCAGGCGCAGCAAATGCACCGGCGGCAAACACTGCTGACAGGATCAGCAGTCCGGATTTTTTGGAAATATCCATATTTCTACTCCTTATTTTAAGCAATAAATGCTGTTCAGACTTCACGTCTATTCATATAATATATCACAAAAACATATTAGTTACAAGTTCCGAACTAAATTTTCTCAGCACATTACTTAAAAACTTTTCATCCAATCTTTCCCTGCACGGAAAATTTTACAAAAAACGGGCAGACAATGACAAAAAAAACGCCAAACCGGTTCAAAAAGAGCCGGTTTGGGGAACTGATCTCCGGGATCGTATTCAGTTTTTACGGCAGCCGCATTTGGGACAAACGCCGTCAGGTCCCAGGGCAATGCCGCAGCAGGGGCAGCGCTCCATGGAACGGGAGACCTCAAAACATTCAGAGGCCGTATTGTCTCCGCTGGTAAAAGTGATTTTGACGATATTGAGTTTGTCTTTGAGCAGATCATAAACGATTTTGATCATCCCTTCGACCGTCATGCTCTCTTTTGTGACTACAAGGCGGCAGTCAGGATAGGCTGTGGCCAGATCCGTTTTGAAGGCTGGTCCTGTCATCTGGTTATTGGGAGCGCCCTCTCTGATCCCCTGTTTGCCGTAAACATCAAGGATCGCAGGCAGCAGAGGATCATCCTGCCGCAAAATCAGGGCGTGGTCAAAATTCTGAAGCACATGCCAGGCCGTCTTTTTGATCTCATTGCAGGGAAAGACCATGTTGACACCGGGATTGACGCTGTCACTGACTTCAATGGTCAGGATACCGGTGTGGCCGTGAAGATACTGGGCTTCGCCTTTGAATTTGTAAAAACGGTGGGCGTACTGGATGGTGAACCGGGTTTGTGATCTCATGATCTATACTCCTCTTTTTGTGTTTTGCAGCAGAAAACTTTTTTCCGCTGTCTCCTCCTCCCTATCATTATACGGTGAAAAAAGATTTTTTCAAGGAGCAAAATCCGATTGGCAAAAAAGAGGGATACAGGATATATTAAACCGTGATCCGGATAAAACACAACGGAGAAGTGCCATCCATGAAGAACATATTTCGCCGGCATCTGCTTCCGGCAGCCCTGTGGTTTCTGCTGTGCGGATGTTTCTGTTTCAAAAACAATACGCCGCCGGAACTGGAACAGCTGGGCTTCAAAGCCCGGAGCAAAATGCCCGGAGTCTTTTTTCATCCGCGGACAGGATCTGTTTTGAAACTTGCCGCAGATACACGTATCTGTTTCATCAACGGCATGCAGTTTTTCCTGCCCCATGCGGTCACGGTGGATGACGAAGGCCGTTTCCGCGTTTCAGAGCTGAGCATCCAAAAAGTCATCCGGCCGCTTTTTTCAGAAAAAACAGACAATCCCCGGTGCATCAGGACCGTTCTTCTGGATGCCGGACACGGAGATCACAACCTGGGAGCCGTCGGCAAAAAATACAGGGAAAAGGATCTGAATCTTTCCCTCACAAGGAAAACAGCCGCCGCCCTGAAAAAAAGAGGCTTCAATGTGAAACTCACCCGTGCTGATGACAGATTCCTCACGCTGGCTGAACGGGGAAAAATGGCCCGTTATAAAAATGCCGATCTGTTTTTATCCATCCATCACAACGCGTCGGGCAATCCGGAGTCATGCGGCGTGGAAACCTATATCGTCACGCCCCGGGGCAGTGCCAGTTCCAACGACAAAGCCCATGAGATCCACAGGGCGGCGGTTCCGGGCAATCAGCATGATGTTGTTAACATCCGTCTGGCCGCAGAATTGCAGAAAAGTCTGCTCAAACACACCGGACGCGCCGACAGAGGCGTCCGCTTTGCCCGTTTCAAAGTGCTGGCTCTGTCGCAGCTGCCCGGCGCCCTGATCGAAGCGGGATATATCTCCCATGAAAAGGAAGAGCTTCTCTGCGGCAAAGAGAGCGAACAAAACAAGACTGCCGAAGCAATCGCAGAAGCGGTTTCACGCCTCAATCAGAGGTCTCAGCGTTCAAATTGAGAACGATTTTTCTGGCTTCATTGGGACTGACAGAGAGTTTGCGGCGGAAAACTTTGGCAAAATAATTGGGATCACGGAATCCGGTTTCCAGGGCGATCATTTTGATACTGCTGTCCGTTCCCCGCAGGCGCTTCTGGGCCTCCTGAAGTCTGAATGAAAGCAGATATTCCGACGGAGAGATGCCGCACGCCGCTGTCACGACACGGGCCAGAGTCGTCCTGTGGACGTTCAGCCGTCCGGCGATCAGCTCCACCGTGAGAGCGGGGTCGGAAAAATAAAGCTGGATCTGTTCACGGAATTTTGAAAAAAGCTCCTTTTCCTGCATTCTGCCGGCAAAAGCAAGGGAGAGGATCCTGTACGCGGCGGCTCCGGCAAGATATTCTCCCTGCGCAGAAAAATTCAGCAGATTTTCCTCCACGATGCCGAACTCCCCCACAGGACAGACATCGGCTTCATAGACCTTTCTCCGGATATCAAATTGCCGGATCAGGTGATCCAGATTTTCCCCGTCAAAGGTGATCCAGTAATATTCAAAGGGGGCGTTTTGAACGGTGATATCGTGCCAGTCTCCCGGCAGAAAGAAAAAGACATCGCGGGCCCCCACATGAAAGACCTCTTTCCCGTGAACGAAACAGCCCCGTCCGCGAACGCCCCAGAACAGCTGAAGAAAATCCTTGCGCATGTAGGTATCGCGGAACCCCGCCTCTGTGATATAATGCCCGCAGGAACGCACCTGAAGAGGCGCTTTGATCTGCGACGGAGCAGGCGGCGGGAACAATGCCCCGTAACGGTAACATGTCTGTATAAGCAATTTTCTGTTCTCCCTGTTGTATCCGGAAAAAATTTACTCCTTTTCGAGAGAAATTACAAGTGCTCCGGCTGATTTTTTATCATTTTTTATCTGCGTCCGATTTGCCTGTATAAAACACCATTAAAAGCACAAGTGCAATCAATACATCTGCATCTTATTTACCCTCTAAAATACAAAAATACTCTTGCAGAACAAGAGGTAAAAGAGTATAATAAAGACATCAATAACGATCCTTATTTTTTCAAACGGGGGCAGAACAAATGTATCAGGAAAAACACTTACAGAAAAGAGACCGCCAGATGGAACAACTGAATGGGACAGCGCTCGCCGGAGACACATTTGTACGGAGGAGTACGGATAAGTACGGAAGTGTACGGAGCCAGACCCTGCCGCAAACAGCTGGCATCACCCAACACCAAAATACCCCGCTTTTCTTTGAAAGTAAGGGGGG
>JAFVYP010000128.1 GCA_017508555.1 Lentisphaeria bacterium | reverse complement strand
ATGATGGAAAAGGGCCAGAGCCAGCTGCTGAACCAGGTATCCAGCACATCCTCTTCCTGTCTCCACTTGCCGGGAGCAGAAGGTGCATCCATGCCCACATAGACTTCGCCGTTCTCATCGTTGTACCAGGCCGGGATACGGTGTCCCCACCAGAGCTGACGGGAAATACACCAGTCCTGAATGTTTTCCATCCAGTGGAAATAGGTCTTGCTCCAGCGTTCGGGATAGAACTTGATCTTGCCGGATTTGACCGCTTCGATGGCGGGCTTGGCCAGCTCGTCCATCTTACAGAACCACTGGCTGCTCACCAGCGTTTCGATGGGAACATCTCCCCGTTCGGAATAACCGACGGAATGGGTGATATCCTCGATCTTTTCAAGCAGTCCCTGTTCCTCCATCATCTTGACGCAGAGATCACGGGCAACAAAACGGTCCAGTCCGGCAAACTCAGCGGGACAAAGATCATTGAGCGTTCCGTCATCGTTCATAATGTTCATCACATCCAGATTGTGACGGCGGCCCACTTCAAAGTCGTTGGGGTCATGTCCGGGAGTGATCTTGACGCAGCCGGTTCCCTTGGTGGGATCGGCGTGCATATCTCCCACAATGGGGATCAGGCGGTCGGTCAGCGGCAGTTTGACGAATTTGCCGATCAGCTTGTTGTAACGCTCATCGTCGGGATGGACCGCAACAGCCGTATCGCCGAACATTGTTTCAGGACGGGTGGTGGCAACGATCAGAGCCCCCTCCCCTTCCGCCAGAGGATAGCGGAAATAATAGAATTTCCCCGGCACATCGCGGTAGATCACCTCTTCATCAGAGAGCGCACTCTTGGCCACGGGACACCAGTTGATCATGCGCTGACCGCGATAGATATAGCCCTTTTCGTAAAGGGAAACAAAGACCTTCTTGACGGCGTCGGAAAGTCCCTCGTCCATGGTGAAACGCGCCCGCTCCCAGTCGCAGGAGCAGCCCAGCGTGCGGAGCTGACGGATGATCTTGCCGCCGTATTCCTTCTTCCACTTCCAGACCCGGTTGATAAACTCTTCGCGTCCCAGTTCATCGCGGGTGACGTTTTCCGTCTCCTTGAGGAACTTGACCACTTTGGCTTCAGTGGCGATACCGGCATGGTCGGTACCGGGGAACCAGCAGACTTCAAATCCCTTCATGCGCGCTCTGCGGCAGAGAATGTCCTGCAAAGTGTTGTTGAGAACGTGTCCCAGAGTCAGGATACCCGTCACGTTGGGCGGCGGGATGACGATGGAAAAGGCCGGTTTATCAGAATCGGCCGTACCGTGAAAATCGCCGTTATTTTCCCAGATCGGGAACCATTTCTTTTCCACATCCGCCGGCTCGTAAGCGCGGGGCAAGGCTTCCTGCATGCTCATAAAAAAATCCTCCTTGATTCAGAACTGTAAAAAATAGAACATCACAATAATATATCACAACTTCCTCTTTCTTGCAATCATTTTCCACGGCGCAAACCGGATATTTTCTGCATAAAAATAAAATTTTGCTTGGATTTTTTCCAAAGCAGTATATGATAGAAGTGTACGGCATGCCGCCGTATGCAAAAAAGAGGAGAAGAAGAAAAATGGAAACGCAAAAAAAATCCCGCCGTCATCCCTACGCCGCAGGCCGATGGATGCCTCATGACAGAGAACATCTCGCCCAGTGGATGCTCAAGATCATGGCCAAAGCCGATACGCACACCGGCCCTCTGCTGCCCGTTGTGGAAAACTTCAAACATTTCATCGAAAACGATGCCAAAGCATGGATGTTTTTTCACCAGATGTTTGAAGAGGTCCCGGCTGAGAAAAAAACAGCCTCCAACGGACTGCCGCAGGTGAGAGATTATCTGCACATGCTCAAACTTTTCAATGTCATCCTGACCCACGCGCCCGATTTCGATGAGACCGGCTTCGTGGGATTCCCTTTCAACGCCATTCTGGACTGGTCCATGGCCACGGAAGGCGGATGGGCCGGTTTTATCGACGAAAAAATCAACTGCCATATCAAAGCCATCCTGGACCAGTGGGGCCGTTTTCTCAAGTCTGCCGACAGCGCCTGCGTACTGGATGCTGATCCCAGAAACGGATGGTTCGGTGAGGACGCCAAAAAAGCCATGCCCGATTTTACAAAAGAGTTTGTCTGCGATCCATCGCAACCCCATTACGGATTCAAGTCATGGGATGATTTTTTTGTCCGCCGTTTCCGTCCGGGCATCCGTCCCGTGGCTGCGCCGGAGGATGACAGCGTGGTCGTCAACGCCTGCGAATCAGCCCCTTACGCTCTGGCAAGAAATGTCAAACTCAGGGAGCGTTTCTGGATCAAAGCCCAGCCCTACGCCTTGCAATTCATGCTCAACAACGATCCCCGCGCCGCCCATTTCAACGGCGGAACGGTTTATCAGGCCTTTTTGAGCGCCCTGAGCTACCACCGCTGGCACGCACCCGTTTCAGGAAAGATCGTCAAAACAGCCCTCGTTCCCGGAACATATTATTCAGAGGCCCGCAGTGCAGGATACGATCCGCTGGCCCCCAATGACTCTCAGGGATATATCTCCGAACTGGCCGCCAGAGCCATCATCTATATCGAGGCCGACAATCCCCATATCGGACTGATGTGTTTTGTTGCTATCGGCATGGCAGAGGTCTCCACCTGCGAGATCACTGTCTATGACGGACAGCATGTGAAAAGGGCGATGAACTGGGCATGTTCCACTTCGGCGGCTCCACCCACTGCCTGATCTTCGGTCCCCAAGTCGATATCGACTTCGATCTGCGCGGACAGACCCCCGGACTGGATACGCACAACATCAGGATCAATGAGAAGATCGCAACTGTCAAACCCCGGCAAAAATAACACATCCCTCCAGCCTGACGGGCATTTCTTTTTCCGTCAGGCTGCTGCCTCATTCCGCAAGCTGCGCCCGGGCTTTGGCGGCAGAGAGGCCCATCTTGCCGGCAAGCACTGAGTCGATCATCGACTGGAGAAAGTAAAAGACCATACAGGGAATGACAGCCGGTCCGTTGCCGATATCCAGGATCGCCAGGATCGCCAGCGCGATCGTCAGCGTCTTGGATCCGGCCGTAAAGATCGCGGCTTTCCGGTCCGCCGTATTCATTTTCAGCAGTCCTCCGCAGACCCAGAGCATCAGCAGAAGCCCCAGACGCATGACCAGTCCCGCCGCGGCCGCAAGAAGCAGCACTTTGACCGGATAAGCCTTGAACTGGGCGCTGGCACTGGAAAAAAACGAGAGGATCAGCAGAATCACACAGCTCGAAGGAATATAACCGCAAAGAGAGGGCAGTTTGCGCTTCAGCAGCTTTTTGAGAAAAAATCCTGCGGCAAAGGGCAGAACCACCAGCATAAGCAGCTGGAGAAACATTTTCAGCGGATTGGTATCAATATCCGTCTTGCTGGCCAAAGTCCAGGTGATGACAAGGGGCATGGTCAGCACGCCCAGCAGATTGTAAAACACTGTCATCATCACCCCCAGCATGATATTTCCTTCTGCGGTCTCAGTCATTACGATCCCGCTGGAAAGCGTTGGCGGAACACTGGCCATGACGATCAACCCCGTCATCGCCAGCATATCCAGACGGAATCCCCTGGCAATGGCCACACCGAGCCAGGGCGCCGCCAGCAGCGAGAGGATACCGCACACAAGAAATGAAAGAAGAAAACGGCGGTTGAATTTCGTGTTGCTGAAATCCGTCTGATAACCGCAGACAAGGAAGATCAGCAGAATGAACACCGAACTGCCGAACAATTGTTTGACACTTGTCCCCAGCTGAGGAAAGATCATGGAAACAACAACACTTGCCAGAAGGCCCACAGGAAGAAATAATTTCTTGAACATAATAATATTTTTTCAAACCTTTTTTTGTATCGCTCTGTTCCCTTCCCCAGGAGTCCCCTACCCTTGTCGGAAACAGCGCGTATAAAATAACCGGCCGATTTTCAAAACAGCCGGTCTTTGTATTATCTTTTCCGCCGCAATACCGCAAAAAACTCCCGCACTTCCGGCGCGCGCACGAGAAATGACAAACCTGTATAAAGCACACCGGCAGCGGCAAAAAGCAGGACGGCGGCCCCCGCATCCAGCCAGCGGCTGACCATGAGTTTTTCCTCTACAAGCGCATAGAGTTTTCCCAGAACACAAACCGTCACCACAGAGACAGCCAATGCCCGCAAAGCAGATTTTGCCAGCAGTTTCCAATCAGGCATCAAGCCGTCCTGACAGAGAAAAAACAGAAGTATCCCGTTGTTGAGCAGAGAGGATATGGTGGTCGCAAGAGCGATCCCCCCCTGCTTGAGGGGCCCCATCAAAAGCAGATTGAGGATGATATTGGTCCCGATGGCAGAAAGACTTGCCCAGAGGGGCTTTTTCATCACCTTCCGGGCATAGAAGGCAGGCAGAAGCACCTTTATGGAACAGAACAGCGGTATGCCCGCCCCGTAAAAAACCGCCACGCTCCGGGCGGCCTCAAGATCGCCTTCCGTATAATTGCCCCCCAGACAGAGCGCCCGCAGCAGAGGACCGTGAAAAGCGATCACCCCCGCAGCCATGGGGATACAGGCAAAATAAACATGCCGCAGACTGAAAAGAAGCTGCTCTTTCAGTTTGCCGTAATCATTTTCAGCAGCCGCTCTGGACATGGCCGCCATCAGAACAGCTCCCAGAGAAACAGCAAAAATACCAATGGGCAGATCCACCAGACGATCCACAAATGTCAGCGCAGGAACAGCCTGATCGTTCAGTTTGACCGCCAGCATCCGGTCGATGAGAAAACTGATTTGAAGAACGGAGGCGGCGATCATCCCCGGCAGAGACAGGTGAACGAGTTTCCGCAGCACGTCCGTTTTTTTGAACACAGTCCAGCGGAAAACGGCGCCGTTACCGCTCAACCAAAGCAGAACAAAGGAGAGAACCAGCTGACAAAGGCCGGAAACCAGCACAAGGATACTCAACACAGGCAGATACGCAGGCAGTTCATCTATACCGATCCGCATGTTGAAAAGAACCGCAAGTCCCGATATCAGAAAAAGATTGAGCAGAAGCGCCCCGCAGGCCGGCAGAACAAAAATCCGGACGTAATTCAGCACCGCTGTCGCCGCCCCCACCAGGCACATGAAGAAGGCATAGGGCATCAGAAGAGGCAGGAGCTGAAGAGCCAAATCCATACGGGTATTGCAGAAATAAGCGATCTGCGCCTCCTGCGCATAACTCCGGATCAGCACAGCCCCCAGAGAGACAAGGACGACGATCCCGGCAAGTACGCCGCTCAAGGCCAGAAAGATCACAGTAAGCGCCTTGCGCATTTCCTCCTTGCCCTGCTCTTTTTCGATCCCGGCGATCAGCGGGGTCAACGCTGTCCCCAGAGCCCCCTCGCCCAGCAGGCGGCGGAACAGATTGGGGATGGCAAATGCCAGAAACCAGGCGCTGGCGAAGGCCCCTCCCCCCAGCACAGTCGCCTCCAGACGCACCCGGAGAAGCCCCAGAAGACGGCTGGCAAGTGTCACTGCGCTCACGGCAAGAGAGGGCCGCAGCAGTGAGGAAAATTTATCCCCGGATGCCATCAGCAAAGTCCCCCTTCATTTTTGCCGGACCGGAAATCCCGGATCAGACAGGTCAGTTCTTCGATCAGCTCCCCGTCCGGCGGAAGAGTTCCCGCATCCAGACTGACAAAAACAGGCGTCCGGCTCCGGCGCTCCCAGTAAGGACGGAGTTTTTCCATCACCTCCGGAGAAAGCCTGCTGTCTCCGCCGCAGCGGCAGGGAATACGCCAGAAATTCCGCTCAAAATCAAGGATCTTCACCGCTTCATCAAGGGCTTCAAAATATCCCTCTTCTCCGTAACGGAAGTCGATCCGGTACCTGAAGCCGGGATAAAAAAGTCTGTGTTTGAAAGCCAGAAAAGAGGTGGCCGATGCTTCTGTCATATCCAGCGGCAGCGCCAGAAGCAGCTCCAGCTCTTCAAGCGTGCCTGACATGGATTTGAGCAGTCCCGTAAGTCCTTTGCCGTAAAGAGCATCGTTCATCGCTTTAACAAGGTCAAAATCCACAGAAACGACCCGGCACCCCAGAGCGGCTGCCGTCCGGCAGCGGGAGCGGAATTTACCGTCAAACTCCACTTTGAGACGCAAAGGAGATGTCGGCAGCGCTTCCGCAAGGTAACTTGGCATGATATCTCTGATGACCAGGGCTTTTTTCTGGCGGCCTGAAAGTTTTTTCAATCTGGAAACAGCCGACGGCGTATCCAGCAGTTCGCCGGGCACTTCGAGAAAAGAGATCTCTTCAGGAAGCGTTGACGCCAGACGGGCAAATTGTTCCTCTCCGGCAATGCCGAGACCGAAAACGGGGTTCATAGAAAACCGGCCTCCCGGAGTTTTTCGTAGGTGATCCCCTCTGCGCTTTTCTTTTCACGCGACGCAGCGGTCTCCAGAAAACGGCGGACATATTTGCCGATGATATCCCCCTCCAGATTGACAAACGTTCCAGCCGTTTTGCTCCCCAGAGCTGTATCAGCCAGCGTTTGAGGGATCAGACAGACGGAAAAGGTCTCCTCCGTCAGCGCAGCCACGGTCAGAGAGACGCCGTCAATGGTGATACTGCCCTTTTCCACAAGTTCCACAGCAAAGCCGTCCGGAATGAAGATCTTCAGCTCCACATCGCCGCTGCTGTTGCGTTTCTGCTCAGCGACCCGGGCGACAGCGTCCACATGGCCCTGGACCAGATGGCCGCCCAGACGGTCCCCCAGAGCCAGCGCCCGTTCCAGATTGACGGGACTGCCGCAGGATAAACGTCCCAGATTGCTGCGGGAAAGTGTCTCGGCCAGGGTATGAAACTCCAATTCTCCTGCGGCATTGACCCGCTCAAGGGTGAGACAGCAGCCGTTGACGGCAATGCTTTCCCCCGTCACGGGCGCCTCTATGCGGCGGGACGGACGGATCAAAAGCCGCCCGGAAGAGGCGGAAACAAGTGTTCCCACCTGCTGGACCAATCCGGTAAACATATTTGCAATTCCTTTATTTGCCCTGACAAGGCCGATATTGAACAACTGTTTTTATTTCCCTTTTCGTACAGGGAAAAATCTTATTTCAAATCTCCGGAAACGGCAATATCTTCACCGTACCGGCAGACGCGAATATTTTTCAGCGGCAGCGCATCCAGCATGCGGCAGGGATCAGGACCGCCCACCGCAGGACGGCTGTTTTCGCCTCCCAGGATCTTGGGAGCAATATGAAATTCAACACAGTCCACGACCCCTGCGGCCAAAGCATCTCCGGCAAGAGAAGCGCCGCCTTCGATCAGAAGAGCCATGATGTTCTCTCTGCCCAGACGCTGCAGCAAAGAGATCCATCCCTCTTGGCGGGGATCCACGACCTGCGCATTTCCTTCTGGAAAATATCCGGCCAGCTCCTGCGGCGTCATGGAAGATGATGCCACAAGACGCAAAGGCTGACAGGGCCAGTTTTCCGGCGTCCGCACCGTCAGTT
>JAFVYP010000127.1 GCA_017508555.1 Lentisphaeria bacterium | reverse complement strand
TTCCCCTCGCGCTCCCCTTTTCTTTCAAAAAAAGCGGGGTATTTTGGCGGGCGGAACTTGCCGTACTCGTCCATACATGTCCGTACCTGTCCATACCTGTCCGTACGCCGGCGCCGCTCTGCAAAAATTGCTCACAGCAGCGGTTATACAAAACACCGAAGCAATAAGCGGCATTTACCATCAGATATCTGCTGTACCGGTTGAAAGCAATCCTGTGTTGACTCATTTTCACCTCACATTCTTCCTAAAATTACCCTGTGCAACATCCGCAGAAAAATTGTATTCTTACAATCAATGCTCAGGCGGAGCAAATTTCTCCGCCGCCGCGGCCTGAGATATATTTCCCATCTGATTTATAAGCTACAACTGCTCAACTGATAAAACAATGGCTGGAGATGTAACAATGATGCTAAAAAACATCACTTTGATGCTGTTTATATTCTAAAGAAAAAAACACCGGAAGAACCGGTGTCTGGAAAGAGAGGCCCTGGTGGATTCAGGACTTCACGGTCCAGTCCTCATCAGATACAAACAGCGCTGATATCTTCTCAGTGCCAGACAGGGTAAAAGCACCGCTGCCTTTGCTGCCGGAGTTCCCTGTCAAACATACCAATCCCAAGCCTGACAGCTCTTGAAAAAAACAACGCAAGTTCAGCTCCGGAAGAGTCCGGGACCGCCGCCCGACTGCACGCCGTTCTTGCCTGATGCAGGGCGTTTTTCAACTGAAAAAGGCCCTGTTTTTTACTTCACGGCTCGACATTTGGAATAGTTGTTGTATATTAATTCAGCCAGCGGAGGAAAAGGGCGGAAGAGAATAAACAGCTTTCCCCCATCCCCCGGAAAAGTTGCAGATACCGGAAAAAAACAAAGGATAATCAAGGAAAATATATTATGAATCATTACGGCGAAAAAAGACTCTCTCTCAAAGCCAATCTTCATGCCCACTCCACCCTGTCGGACGGAAAATTTGCTCCGGAACAACTCATTGCCGCCTACGCGTCTGAAGGATACGATGTCCTGGCGATGACCGATCACCATCAGGTCAACGATGTAAATCAATGGGATCATCACGGCATGATCGTCATACAGGGAGCGGAACTTCATCCGATTTTGACTCCAGACCGCACCCGGTGGCATCTTGTGGCGCTGAATCTGCCGCTGGATTTCAAATGTCTGCGGCCCTTTGAAACAGGAGAAACCGCTCAAGAGGTCATTGATGCCGTCGCCGCAGCAGGCGGTATCACCGCTGTTGCCCATCCTCACTGGTGCGCCTTCGGCGCCGGGGAGATCAAAGATCTTGAAAATTACTTCGCTCTGGAAGTTTACAATACGGAATGTGACTTTTTCGGCAGAGCTTACAGTGTGCAGACATGGGATGAACTGCTCTATTGCGGTAAAAAAGTTTCCGCCATCGCCGTGGATGACGTCCATCGTGAAAGCGCTCTTTTCGGCGGATGGACTGTTATTTGCGCCAAAGAACGGACCCTGCCTGCGGTCATGGAGGCCCTGCGCAAAGGAGAATTTTACGCGACTCAGGGACCGGAATTCCACTCGCTCACCATGGATGACAACAATCTTTATGCGGAATTCTCTGAAGCCGTCAAATGTTCTCTCGTCCTCCGGCAGAACGGCAGATGTATCATCATCCCCCGGCAGGATCCTCCCGGCACTTCCGCGCAATACAGTCTGGAAGGGATCCGGGTTCCCGGCAACTACGCCCGCTGGGTCATCACTGATGCCCGGGGACGTTCAGCCTGGAGCAATCCTGTTTTCTTTTAACGGCAGCAGCCGCGGAGCGTGATCTTCCAGTTATCAACGACATTTTCGCCGCGGGTGATCCACAGTTCGTCAAAAAGATTGACCGTGGGATCACAGTGCGAGACGGCAAGCTCCAGTCTGTCCCCGGGGCGGAATGTCATATCCGGAGAAAAACGCAGATGTCCGTGTTCATCTCCGAAGTCCCAGGAGTAGGCGATATCAGGCACAAAACGGTTGTTTTCCACCACTTTCGGCGGCGCTCCGGGAGTCACATAAACCGCTTTGGTTCCCGCGTCGATGGTGGCCTCTCCCGGATGATTGGCACTGATGACGCTTGATATCAGTTTCAGCGCAGGCGCAAAAGCCGGACCGCCGTGTTCAACAGCCAGATACTCTGTATCCATCATGCAGTAAGAGCCCACCTGAATATCTGTGACTTCAGGAATAAGCACATCCGCCGGAGCGGTTCCCGTTCCCGTTCCGGTAAAGATACGGCAGGAAGGAAACTCTTTTTTCAGGATCGAAAAGGCTTGCGCTCCCAGCTGCATCAAACGGGTACTTTCACGGGCTCTTTCGGCGTAGGAAACAATATGCTGAAGATGTCCGGCATAGCACTGCACACCATCCAGGATGAGGGCCGGAAAACTTGCGGCAAAGCGTCCCAGGTGAGGCACTTCATCAAAGGCGACACCAGTGCGCCCCATTTCGGGATCGGTGTCAATAAGAATGTGGATGGGATGTTTTTCCGTCGCCTGCGCTGACAGCAGCCGGATCTGTTCCGGATCGTCAACCACAAGTTTCAACCCGGCAACCCGCTCATTGAGGGCGGCGATACGGGCGATCTTCCACGGAGCCGTGACGGGAGAGGTGATGAGGATATCCCGGATCCCGGCATCGGCCAGCGCTTCAGCCTCTGAGAGTTTGGCAGCGCAGATACCGGCGCAGTTGCCCGCGGCCAGCTGACGGCGGGCGATCTCCGGTGTTTTATGGGTCTTGGCGTGAGGACGGAGTTTTTTTCCGGCCGCAGCGGCAAAGTCCCGCATCTTGCAGAGGTTTTCCTCAAAAAGATCCAGATCCAGTGTAAGACTGGGGGTATCCAGTTCGCATTTCAGCATTTTCACAGCGCCTTTACTTGGCGGGGATGGCCACCGCAGCTCCCTTGAGATCGGTCCAGAGCGTTCCGGGACCGGCGTGGATGATCCGCGTTTTGACCTTGGGATTGAGCGCGTTGACCATGACCATCTGTGAAAGCAGAGCGCCGTCTCCGACAGCCCTGGCCTTCAGAAGTTCGCCTTTGGCCTTTTCATTTTCGGTAAGGAATTTGGCTTTGGCATCCGTTTCACCCTTGAGCTGGTTGGTCTTGGCGATGATCTCGGACTTTTTCAGCTGGATCTCTGCCACTTTCAAACGGGCGGCAGCTTCGATGGCCGCCACATCGCGTTTGCGTTCGGCATTGATGGAGGCCACGATCTTTTCCGTTTCCTGACTGACTTCCTGACGGCGCTGTTCGATCAATTCCGTTTCGGTATTGAGTTCGGCCAGCTTTTTGGCGGTATTCTGCATGGCCATGTTGGTCAGGTTCTGCTCTTGGGCAAGGCTGACGGCCTGGATGGGCGTGAGGATATCCCGGGGGATCTCCACATTCCGGATAATGGCGTTATGGACAACGATATGTTTGCTTTCAAGGGTTTTGACCAGTTCATTGCGCAGGTCAAGCTGGAATTTTTCCCGGCCGTCCCCCATGATGAAATCCTGAGCGCGGTAGCTGGAACCCTTGAGGCGTGAAACAGAAAGCACCTGAGGCAGCAGGATCTTTTCGACCACCTGAGGCAGATCCCCGTACAGCATGTAGATCAGGGAGATCTTTTCAGGGAGCAGTTCAAACTCAACGGTCATATCCAGCAGCACCTTGAAGCCGTCCCGGGAGGGAAACTCCACCGCGCGGCTGAGGCCGAAGATCTGACTGGGGGTATCGTAGGCTTTGGCCGCCATGAGAGGAACAGCACGGTCGGCGGCAGCCGCAGCCCTCCCCCGGACGTTCCGCGCCCGGACGGGAGCTTTGACCGCACGGGGACGCACCACCTGACGGCGCAATTCAGTCTGGAACTTGAGCGTGTTGGAGGCCATGCTCTGCAAAGTACTGTTGGCCGAAGCCAGCTGACTGCGGCCGGAGACCACACTGGCCCCCTTGGCATTGCCGGACATGGTCACCTGATTCATTCCGATCTCGATCACGTTGATCTGGAACGCATAATGATTGATGTAGTAAAGTCCGGGCTGGAGGATATCCTGCATCACACCCTTTTCCCCCCGGACGGCAAAATGTCCGGGACGGGGCGCTTTGCCCGTCTGGCCCGTAACGATGCCCACATAGCCCGGAGGAATATTGATGGCGTCAACGATCTCCACCTTGTATCCTTCGGGATTGAGGCGGTAAACACCGGGACCAAGCACTTCACGCTGCACACCTTTGCTTGCGGCATCAGCGGCAATGATCTCCCCGGCCGGCAGCTCTTTGCCCACTTTGGAGGTGACGATGCCGACTTTTCCCAGGGGAATGTCGATGTTTTTGGAGAGTTTCACGTCGTAGAGGACAGGATCGAAAAAGTAACGCCCTTCGGAAAGGACCTCTTTCCAGATCCCCTTTTCCCCCTTTTCAACAAGGATGGTCCCCGGACGGGGCTGTTTACCGGTTTTGGCCGTGACAACAGCCATCATGCCCGCAGGCACATAGACCCGGCAGAAAAACCAGAGATAAGCGCCGTAAGCCAGCGCGATGACCAGCACGACACCGCCCAGAACAAAGGCGATACGGGCAACCATATCAGGAATGATCTTCTTTTTGGCAGTCATGATTATTTACCTCCCTTTGTCCGGACAGTTCCGGGAAGCCCGAAAGTACCCTGGCCGTCACCGTTCCAGATGATGGAACCGATACCGGGCATGATTTTTTCATAGAGTTTGGATTGAACATAAGCGCTGCCGCCGCCGAAGGCCTCCACCTGACGGGCAAGGACCTCCGCTTCTGCGCGGTTGCGTTCGGCAATGACCCGCCGTTCCGCTTCGGCCTCATTGAGTTTAGCCTGCGCCTGAGCGCGGGCCGTACTGTAATTGACCTCCGCGACTTTGAGTTCCGTTTCGGCGGCAACGGTGGATTCCATTTTGCGCTGCTCTGCGGCAATGGTGGCTGTGATTTTTGCCGTATTGGCGGCAACTTTTTTCAAATTCTGTTCAGCCAGCATTTTCTGTTTGGCCAATTCCGCTTCGGAACGGGCCCGGACGATCTCCTGGGTATATTTGCGGGCCTCCTGAGTAGCCAGCTCCCGGTTGCGGATGATCGCCGCGATCTCCTGAGGAACGATGATGTCGCGGATCAGGACGGAATTGATGATGATCCCCCACTTACGGCAGTTTCTGCGCAGGTATTTATCCAGTTCCTCCTGAAAGAGGCGGCGGCTTTCACCGATGATGAATTCCGTGGCCTGCTTTTTGCTGCCCTCGATACGGGCAAAGCCGTGGACGGAGGGCAGAATGATCTTTTTGAGGATATCCTGCATATTGCCCACCACCTGAGTCAGGCGGGGCGCAAGTTTCTCATCAATATTGAATTCCACAGTTCCCTGCAAAGAGACGGTGAATCCGTCCACAGTCAGGAAGGTAATGGCATCGCTGCCGGAAAATTCATGCCTCTGGCTCTGGGTGTTGACGATGGTGATGCTGTGGATGAAGGGATTGACCCGGTGGGTCCCCTCTTTGAGGACCTCGGTGACAACACCTTTGCTGTCGCGGGAAACAAGAAAACCGTCGTTGTTTTTGAGATCGTTTCTTTTTCCGGAAAAAAGATCAGCGCCTGTAAGATTGGTGACGACGCCTACGTTGCCGGGACGAATTTTGATATCATCAAAAAGTTTGACCTCATAAGCATAGGGATTGATCCTGTGGCGTCCGGTGCCCAGCACTTCACGGAGAACGCCGCGGCTTTCTCCGTCAGGAGCAATGATGCCGCCATTGGCGGTATTCTTGCCGTATTTCCGGACAAGAACGGCAAATTTTCCGGCGGGAACATCCGTTACAGGATGGATCTCCCAGTCCCAGACGTAGGGATTGCGGAAATAACGGCCCTCTCCGAGTACAGCCAGCTGTATGCCCTTTTCTTCCGGCTTGAGAGCAATGATCTCGCCAGCTTTCAGGGGCGTTCCGGTTTTGCGGATGAGAACAGCGATCTCACCGTTCCCCGGTTCGATGCGGCAGCCGTACCACACCGTCAGAGCGGCTATGGCGGCAACGGCAAGTATAAAATAGAATAAAGCTATATTTTTCATTGTCAAAAATCCTCCTTGTAGAAAATGTAGCATGTTTTTACTCTGATTTCAAGCATGTTTTCATCAGGATCACAATCAACAGGCCCAATGGCCTTGAAAAGAGGAGCATTATCTGCTATATTACGCTCTGTATTCAATCAAAGTATGGAGAACTGACAAAACATGGCTAAAAACCGCGACCGCCGTCTTTATGTGGTGGATTACCTGATAACCCCCGATCAGCGCATTGACAACGGGGCCGTTCTTTGCGAAGGAGCCCGGATCCTCGCCGTCGGAGGACTTTCCGGATTTTCCATTGAGGATGAACTGCGCGTGGAGCGGTTTGAAAACGCCTACATGACGCCGGGATTTGTCGATACACATATCCACGGTGCCGGAGGCTTCGACTGTTCCCGTGCCGCCGACTCCCCCAGGAGCATGCCCGATATGAGCGCCGTTCTGGGACAACGGGGCGTAACGGGATTTTTTCCCACCGTTGTGGCGGATGAACCGGAAGTCATGCTTCAGAATTTAAGCACTCTTGCCGCAGCCATGCGGGGCGATATGCCCGGTGCAGAGGCTCTGGCCATCCATATCGAAGGCCCCTTCCTCAATCCGGCCAAGTGCGGCGCCCAGATGGTGGAACATCTTCAGCCGGTGGATATCAACTTTGCCGCTGAACTGATCGCTGCCGGGGACGGTCTGGTCAAATCCATGACCTTTGCCCCCGAACTCAGAGGGGCGGAAAGACTGATCGAACTTCTGCTCCGCAGCGGCGTGACCCCCTCCATGGGACACAGCCTCGCCGATGAAAAAAAGACGCTCCGGGCCATCGACGCCGGAGCCAATCACTGTACCCATCTTTTCAACGGCATGGAACCACTGCATCAGCGGGATATGGGCCTTGCCAGCATCGTCCTCACCGACAACCGCGTCACAGCAGAACTCATCATCGACGGACGGCATGTGCATCCGCGCATGGTAGATCTTGCCTGCCGCTGCAAACGGGCCGACAGGATCGTGGGCATCAGTGATGGAACAATGGCCTTCGGCATGCCCAACGGCACATATCACATCGGTCCGTCAGACATCGTTGTTCACGGGGGATACTCCCAGGCCAACGGAAAACTGGCGGGAACGACCACCATGCTGGATTCAGGATGGCACAGCTTGATGAGCTGCGGACATCTTTCTGAAAACCGCGCGGCCCAGGCCGTGACACGGACCCCGGCGGAATGTTTCGGTTTTACAGACCGGGGCGTTCTGCTTCCCGGCAAACGAGCCGATCTGGCTGTTTTTGAACGGGGAACCAACCGCCTGCTGATGACAGTCCGGCGCGGAGAGATCATTTACAAAGCTGAGGAAGAAAATGAACACTGATTATCAGCTGCTTGACAGCGGCAATTTATGCAAACTGGAACAGGTCGGTCCCTACCGTCTGATCCGGCCGGCGCTCAATGCCTTCTGGAGCCCGCGCCTGAGTGAGGAGCAGTGGCAGGCCGCTGACGCTGTATTCACCCGCAAAAGCGATGGTTCCGGTTCCTGGAAATTCAACCGCAAGATCCCTCAGGAGTGGCAGGCCCGATGGGGCGGATTCACCCTGAAAATGAAACCCACAGGATTCGGTCATCTGGGCTTCTTTGCCGAACAGTATCAAAATTGGGCCTTTTTTCAGAAAGTTCTCGATTCCAGCTGCAATGCGCTCAATCTTTTTGCCTATTCCGGCGTGGGCAGTATGGCTATGGCCAAAAGCGGCGCAAAAGTCTGCCATCTGGATGCCTCTCAGGGCATGATCGACTGGGGCAGAGAGAATATGAAATTCAATCCCGATGTGCCGGATTCTATCCGCTGGATCGCAGATGATGTGCGGAAATTCGTCAAGCGCGAGATCAGAAGAGAAAACCGTTACGACCTGATCGCCCTTGATCCCCCCACTTTCGGACGGGGAGCCAAAGGCGAGGTCTGGAAGATCGAAACAGATCTGCCGAAACTGCTTGAGGATTGCAAAGCTCTCCGCCGTCCCGGACGGCGCTTCACCCTTGTTTTAAGCTGTCACTCCCCCGGATTTTCCGTCAATGTGCTTCAGCGCATCGCGGCCCAGATCTTCGGCGAAAAAGCCCGGTTTGAAGGCTTTGAAATGCAGATACCGGAATCGACCGGCAATATCCTGCCTGCCGGGATCTGCGTGCGCATGACCCTGGAATAACTTTCAACATGCCCCCCCGGATAAAGGCCGGAAAAGCAAAAGCGGAAGATGACGAACACCTTCCGCTTTTTTGATACCGTTTGCTCTGAAACTTAAATGCTCTGGCAAACAGTAATGACGATCTCGCCGTAGATATCTTCGGCACTGCAGCCGCGGGAAAGATCGTTGAGAGGCATGGCAAGACCCTGAAGCACAGGACCGTAGGCTTCCGCCTTGGCCAGACGCTGAACCATCTTGTAGCAGATGTTGCCGCAGTTGAGATCGGGGAAGATCAGAACATTGGCGGAACCGGCCAGAGGACTTTCGGGAGCTTTGGCAGCAGCCACTTTGGGCACGAGAGCCGCATCAGCCTGCAGTTCGCCGTCGCAGATGATATCCAGCTTGTCGGCTTCGACCTTGGCGGCAAACTTGGAAGCAGCCTCGCGGATCTTCACCAGGATCTCATGGTCGGCACTGCCGTGAGTGGAGAAGGAGAGGAAGGCCACACGGGGAGTCTTACCCAGCAGAGAGCGGTAGCTGCTGCTGGCGGCCAGAGCTATGTCAACCAGCTGGTCGGCATCGGGATTGGGATTCACACCGCAGTCGGCAAAGACCAGCACATCATCTCCGGCAGGAGCGGGCGTGGCCAGATCCATCACAAAGCAGCTGCTGGCACTCTTGATGCCGGGAGCAGTTCCGATGCAGTGGAAAGCGGCGCGGAGCATGTCGGCGGTGGAAGCGATACTGCCGGCAACCAGTCCGTCCACCAGCTTGCGGCGGCACATCATGGCGCCGAAGTAGATCCGGCTGGACATCATTTTGCGGGCCTTCTCGATCTCAAGACCTTTGGCTTTGCGCATTTCATACAGCTCCTGAGAGAACTCCTCAAAGAGGGGGCTCTGCATGTAATCAAGGCACTCGAACTTGCGCTCGGTGATCTTGGCATCAGCACAGGCCTTGGCGATCTCTTCCTCGGTTCCGAGAACGATCACTTTGCTCACGACCTTCTGCTCAACAGCCATATTGGCGGCGATCACAACACGGGGATCCTGTCCTTCGGGAAGGACGATGGAACGGCTCACGCTTCTTGCGCGTTCTGCAAATTTTTCAATAGCGGACATTTTTATCTTCCTTTCAATAAAATCAGGCGTTAGCAACGATCTTTTTAGTCGTACGGGCGATCATCAGCTCCTCATTGGTGGGCATGACGATAGCCTTGAAAGCACTGTCATCGGTGGAGATCACACCGCTCTTGCCGAAACATTCACGGTTGCGGTCAAGGTCGATCCGGATATTCAGAGCGCCCAGCTGTTCCATGACCATCTTGCGGATCTCCCAGGAAAATTCACCGATACCGCCGGTAAAGACGATGGCCTGGGGCTTGCCCACCAGCACAAAGTAGGAACCGATGTATTTGACGATCCTGCGGACAAACATCTTGACAGCCAGAGCAGCCTGTTCATTGCCGTTGTCAGCAGCGGCCAGCATGTCGCGCATGTCGCCGGTACCGATACCGCCCACACCGAAAAGTCCGGACTTCTTGTTGAGGATGTTGTCAACCTCTTTGGCGGTGTTGCCGACCTCGACCAGACGCAGAACAGCGGCGGGATCCATGTCGCCGGAACGGGTTCCCATCATCAGACCTTCCAGCGGGGTGAGACCCATGGTGGTATCAATGACTTTACCGTTTTTGATGGCGGCCATGCTGCAGCCATTGCCCAGGTGGCAGGTGATGATATTGGTCTCATCCTGGCTCACACCGAGAAACTCTGCCGTGGCAATGGTCACATAGTGATGACTGGTTCCGTGGAAACCGTATTTACGGATGCCGTACTGTTTGTAGTAGTCATAGGGAATGGCATACAAATAAGCTTCGGGAGCCATTGTCTGATGGAACTGGGTATCGAACACACCCACGTTGGGCACGCCGGGCATGGCCTTTTCGCAGGCTTCGATACCGGCCAGGTTCGGGGGATTGTGCAGAGGTCCGAGGGGGAAGCACTCACGGATGACATCCTTGACCTCTTCAGTGATGAGCATGGGGGCGGTAATTTTTTCGCCACCGTGAAGAACACGGTGACCGACAGCAGAGATCTCGCCCAGGCTCTTGATGACGCCGTTTTCAGGATCGGTCAGCTTTTCGCAGATACGGCTGACAGCTTCGGCATGATCTTTGACGGGGATGACAGCTTCAAACTTGTAGCCGTCAGGACGTTTGTAGATCAGATTGGGAGCATCGCTGCCGAGACGTTCAAACTGTCCTTTGGCGAGGACTTCTTCATTTTCCATGGCAAACAGCTGGAATTTCATGGAGCTGCTGCCCGCGTTGATAACGAGAACTTTCATTTTTCCCTCTCCGGGGTTTTAGGGTTGATATTAAAAAAACAAGTTTGCTTACTTTTTACGGAATACGATACGTCCCTTGGTCAGATCATACGGGGACATCTCAAGGGTCACTGCATCGCCGGGAAGGATACGGATGAAATTCATACGCATCTTTCCGGAAATATGAGCATTGACCACATGTCCGGTCTGAATCTCCACCTTGAACATGGTATTGGGCAGCAGTTCACGCACTACGCCATCCACTCTGATTACATCGTCTTTTGCCACGTTAAAATCTCCGGTTCATTATCAGTTATAAGGATCATATGTTCAAAATGCGCACTCCATGCTCCGTCCCGCGTCCGGACAGTCCATCCGTCCTTGCGGTCAACGACGATCTTCTCGCTGCCGAGATTCAACATCGGTTCGATGCAGAGCACCATGCCGGGCACAAGGACAGGTCCGCCGCCCCAGCCGGAAAAATTAGGCACTTCCGGGGGTTCATGCAGACGGATACCGCATCCGTGTCCCACATATTCGCGCACGATTCCCAAATGAC
>JAFVYP010000126.1 GCA_017508555.1 Lentisphaeria bacterium | reverse complement strand
TGTATCTACCCGTATTGGGAACAGAGCCATGATAAAAAACTGAAAATACGCCCCTTGTCAGGAACTGCGCGTAAAACAAAGCGCCGTTTCCTGTCAGAGGAAACGGCACCGCAGGGAGGGAAAAGAATCCTGAGATCAAAGTTTGTGCCAGACCGTCAGGGTGTTTTCTTTGCACATTTCCTTGCCGGCAGAGATGTAGTCCACCAGGTGAAGGCCTTTGTAGTCTGTCTGGAAAAGAGCCTCCGGGACCTCGCCGCGGGAGTCCGTTGCCAGCACAAGAGGTCCCCGCAGAAAGGCTGTATATGCCGGGTCCGCAGGCGCCGTTGTTTCGCGGATGGCCAGATCAAAGGTCATGAGAAGTTTATCCTCTTTATTCCAGACGCGTGAGATCTCCGCATAAGTTCCGGGCGTGATCTCCAGTTTTTCCCCGTTGAGAGAGAGCGCGGTGCAGAAAGAGGGGATACGCACAAAGAGCGTGAAAACCCCCGGCGCTTCAACACTGACTGCGGCTGTTTCATCCACAGGATAGCTGCCTGTGACGGTGATTTTTTCTCCTCCCGGCAGCAGCGCCTGGAGCGGTTCAAAAAAGTTCAGTGCCGCACCGCCCTTCCGGCAGGTCACCGCCAGCTCCGGCGCCATGGCCAGTCCCTCCGGTCCCTGGGCCCGGCAGCAGTCGTGGCCGTCAAAAGGAGACTTGAATCCCCGTCCGATCTGATCGTCAGCGGGGACTTTGCTTCCGCCGCCGGTCAGGGGCGTCGGGTTCACATGGGCCCAGCGGGAACCATCCGGCGCCATGACCCCCAGAATACTGTTGTAAAGAGAACACTCGGCCACATCCAGCGGACGGCTGTCCCCGGTCATTTCAGCTACGCGGGCGCAGTAGTGGAGGAGCGTCGCCGTGACGCAGGTCTCTCCCAGACCGCCGGCATCGCTGAAGGTCTGCTTGAAAGCACCGTCATACCAGTATTCTCCCCAAACATCTTTTGCGCCGGCGGCTCCGGTGACAAAGATCTCCCGTTCGCAGACGGCTGAAAAGTATTTTTCGCAGATGGTACGGTATGCCGGTTCGGGATGGAGCAGATAAAGTTCCGCCATGCCCTGAAAACAACTGGTCATTTCGTAGGCTTTGCCGTTGCCCAGCTGACAGGGGGGGACCCCCTCAAGGACCGCATTGAAAATATTGTTCTTCTTGGAGCAGCCGGTACTGATGATATAACGGGCAAACTCCAGGAAACGCTTTTCTCCGGATATTCTGTAAACACCGACAACGGCGCCCAGGATGGAGGAGGCCGCCAGACCGTCATGCCATCCGCAGTCGATGATCTCCTTTTTGCCCGGCCCCACCTGGGTCATCAGGTGGTCAAGCATACGGATACAGCCGTTTTTCACCCGTTCATCCTGCTCCACAAGATCGTAATACCTGAGCAGAGCCAGCAGCACATATTTCCGTCCCCAGATATCCCAGCCGGTGGTCTGTTTTTCTTCAGGATAAGAGCTGATGCAGCCGTCAGGCGTCTGCGTGTCGAGCATGTCGCTTACCGTCTTGCGGATCATGGCATCCAGTTCAGGATCCTGCAAATGGAAATTGGTCAGAATGGCGGAACGCAGGACTTTTCCCCAGAATTCACAGCGCCAGGCGCCGTCTTTTTCATTTCTCAGGCGGAAGGGTTCCACCATGAAGGCGTAATCCACGGTTTTCAAACGTCCGGCGCAGGAGGTCTGCAAGCCTCTGCCCAGCGCCCCCTGCAGAATAACTCTTGTTTTTTTCATTTTCTGACAAAATTTCCTTAGGTTGAAAAAAGACTGTTTGTATATAATATACTCTTGAAAAAGAGAAAAAATAGTAAAAAAAAAGCAAAAGACAGTATTATTCCGATAAAGAGCGCTGATTGTTCTTGACCTTTTTCTTTCCCCGATTTATATTACACCTCACAAGGAGGATCTTATGCAGTATTTCCATTTACACAAATATACCCGGACAGCGTTGCCTCTTGCCGTCTGGCTTGAGAAACCGATCCCTCTTTATCAGGAACCCCATCATCACGACTGCTGCGAGATCGTGTTCATCTGCACCGGGACCGGCTGGGCCGCCGTCAACGGTCAGCGCTCCCCTATCCTTGTGGGAGATGTCTATGTGCTGACCCCGTCGGATCTGCATGAATTCAGCAGCAATCCGGGATTGATGTTCTATAATATCATGTTTTCTCCGGAAATTTTTTCCGCAGAAGAAAAGGCCCTTTTTGCGCCTCTTCTGACGGATCAGGGACGCTACACGGTCCCGCCGGCCCAGCGGGAACAGCTGATGGGAGTGCTGTCGGAACTTGTTGCAGAGATCAAAGAAAACCGTCCCGGTGTGACGGTTGCCGCGCGAGCCCTGTTTCTCCGCTTTATGGTGGGACTCCTGCGGCATTGCACCAAAACGCAGGGAACGGACCATCCCGGAGAAAAACATAAAATGATCTCCCGGATATTTGATCTTATTTCCCGGCGTTACTGCGAAAAACTTTCCCTCTATGATTTGGCCGAAGTGGCGGGATGTTCTCCAGAATACGCGGGCCGGCTCTTCAAAAGCCTGACCGGGATCACCTTTACAGCCTATCTCAACCGCTACCGGATCGATATGGCCTGCTATGAGCTTGAAAAGGGGGAACGGACCATTTCAGAGATCGCCGCCGATCTGGGCTATTTTGATACAGCCTACTTCGATAAATGCTTCAGCCGCATCATCGGCATGTCTCCCCTGGCCTACCGCAAACGCTTTGCCGCCCGTCCCCGGCATTGATTTGCCCCGGCATCCTGTCTTTGTCAGAAACCGGGCATAAAAAAAGCCGCAGCTGACTGCGGCTCTGGAAATCCGGATAAGATTACCACTGTTTATCGCGGGGCGGGCGTTCCTCACGGGGACGGGCTTCGTTCACAACGGCTTTCCGTCCGCCGATATCGTTGCCGTTAAGGGCTTCGATCGCTTTTTTAGCCTCTTCATCATTAGGCATCTCGACAAAGCCGAATCCTTTTGAACGTCCGGTTTCACGGTCGGTGACGATACGGGCAGCTGCGACTTCGCCATAAGCGGCAAAAATATCACGGAGCTGATCGCGGTTGGTGCCGTAGGGCAAGTTGCCTACATAAATATTCATCCTGTTACTGTTCCTTTTTTGTTCTTCATAAGAGAAGACCGCCGGAAATGTTCCGGCACGACACACGACAACTGCCGGAAAAAACTCCTTCAGCTGTACTTTGATCCGCTCTCCCCCGGGAAACACGGGAAGCACCTGCGGTTATCCTTCTGAAAACACCAACGATGGGGGAGGCGCGGATCTCATCATATACGGAGGTGTCGTCAAGAAACGCATTACCATTACATTATCACTAAGTTTATCTAATTGCAAATCGTTTATCGTAAAATATTTAATTTTTTTTATATATAAAGCGTTCTATTGTGTGTCCGGAGGGGGATATGTTGATTAAAAACTTCTTTTTTGTTACCTGTATGGATATCTCAAAGGCATATAATGTTGTTATTTGGATAAAACAGAGTTGACAATTCATCAATGATGGAGTAAATTAGATAAAAATTGGAATGACAACAGGAAGAAAAAGTTTTATGGCAAACAATGATTTAGTTGGTTCACTTGCCCGTGGATTTGATATATTGAAACTGGTGGGAAGTACGGAAAACGGTTTGAAATCCAGTGAGATCATGGCGTTATTGAATCTGAAAGCGCCGACGTGTTACAATCTGCTGCGGACAATGGTTGCCTGCGGCGTACTCGAAAAACAGAACAACCGTTTTTATCCCGGAGAGGAGATCGTTGCCATCGCCCGGAAACACAGCACGACCAAGTACAATCAGCAGATAGAAACGGAACTGCTGACTTTATATCAGAAGTTCCACGGAGCCACAACGATTTACTCTCTGCCCGGACGGGACGGCGTGAAACAGACCCACCGGATATCAGCCGACCGTCCCGGCGTGGTCCAGCATCTGGATTCCGAGTCGATGCATCCTTACGCCAGTGCCGCCGGTCTGATTTACCTTGCCTTCAACAAAGATGAGGAGTCCTACATGCATTTTTGCGAACGCTTTCCCTTCTCTGAATTCGGAATGAATTTGTGGAAGTCCCGGGAGGCGTTGGAAAATTATCTGGAACAGGTACGGGTCCAGAAATACGCAGTGGCCCTCTTTGACAGAGATGTTCTGTACCGTTTGTCCGCCGCTGTTCTCAATAAATCGGGCGATCTGATCGGCGTTGTCGGTTTAGCCCTGCCGCTGAAAAGTCTGGATAAAGAAAAAGCCGTCAGAGATTTACGCCGGACGGCTGACCGGATCAGCAAAATCTGCTGCGGCCGACCGTCAGTATAACTCTCATGCCCTTATTGGGGGCGTGACAGCGTTGCAAAGAGGCTTTGTTGGCAGTTACAGTTGGCGAATGAGGCTTGTGTGACGTGCTGGCAGTACAAGCTCTGTATGGCCGCGTTGGCGCGGCCGAACGTCGGCTTCGGTATAACTGTCATGCCCTCGTTGGGGCATGACAGAGCTGCAAACAGGCTTTGTTGGCAGTTACTGTGGCGAATGAGGCTTGTGTGACGTGCTGGCAGTACAAGCTCTGTATGGCCGCGTTGGCGCGGCCGAACGTCGGCTTCGGTATAACTGTCATGCCC
>JAFVYP010000125.1 GCA_017508555.1 Lentisphaeria bacterium | reverse complement strand
GCATCCGGCAATAAAGCACGCAATATCAATACCGCTTTGTGGTTGAGTCAGATACGTTTTGATGTTTATCTTGCGGAAGACCTGTTTCATCCTGACTTCAAAGCATCGAAGATCATGCTGTTGGGAGATCTCTCTCCCGTCCAGCCGGAGATGATCGCAAAAATCCGCAAACGTTTTCTCAAAGAGGGCAGAGTGCTGATCTGGCTGGGCGCCCCCGGTATTCTTTCAGGGGCCTCTCTGGATGAGCTGTCAAAGGCTCTGGGTTTTCAGTTATCCATGCCCGATGCCGTCCGGCACAAACACATTTTCATTGACAGATCCGGAGATCCTCTGCTTGCCGGCGTCAGCGGATTTTTGATGACCGCACGCTATCATACCCCCCTGACGCCGTATTTCAAAGCGTCGGCAAGTGCGCCGGACGCAAAGGTGTTGGGCTATTTTCAGGGAACGGAACATCCCGGAGTCCTCTGCCGCACAAG
Source organism: Lentisphaeria bacterium (assembly GCA_017508555.1). Classification (GTDB taxonomy): domain Bacteria; phylum Verrucomicrobiota; class Lentisphaeria; order Victivallales; family Victivallaceae; genus UBA1784. The sequence continues at coordinate 10,579 of JAFVYP010000125.1, read as the reverse complement.
CAGACAGGGAACTGAGATCTTTATCGGTCAGCAGGGTGCAATCACACCGCAGTTTTTACGGAATATCGCCCGGCGTGTGAACATCGCACCCATAACCTCCGGCAATGACCTGATGATCCGGGGCGGCGGCTTGATCGTACTGGGCGCATCAACCGGAAACGGAGTCCGGAAAATTCATTATCCTGCCGGTGTAAAAAAACTGAAATGTCTGACCGGACAAAAAATTGAAAATGAAACCAATCATTCGCTTGAGGTGTATTTGAAATACGGAGAATGTGCCGTATTCCAGTGCTGCAGCAAACCGTAACAACAGGAGTTTTATATGAAAAAATTATTTGTCATGTTTCTATTATTTCTGCTGGCAGGCATCTGCAGCGCATCTGCTGCACAGGACTTGCTTCACGCTTGGAATATAACAGGAAAAAAGCATCTGCTTGAAACAAAAATCCAAGGCAAAGGAGTCCGTTTCATTTATCACGGCAAAACAGAAGATCCGGTCAGAGCAGTCATGGTGCAGAATGTCAAAGTGACGCCCGGCAAATATCTGCGTCTTGATTACCGTTTTTTCAAGCATCGCTGGAACCATGCCTCCCATGTGAGGGTCTCTGTTGAATTTCTCAGAGGCAAACACAGCAACGGTTCGTTTTTTATCGACCGCTCCAATTTGAATCCGTACCGTCCGATGGATTTTACAGAGCTGGTTTCTCCCAGCGGTATCGGTCTTGATCTGGATTATTTCAATTACATCCGGGTCCCGGCAAAAAGTACCGCCGTCCGTCTGAGCGTGCAATTTTCCGGCAACCCCTGTGAGATCGAATTGAAATCGTGGACTGTGCAGGAGGTGCCGGGAAAAAAGCAGCCCTGGTACAGTCAGCCCGCAAAGGGGGAACAGCTGGTGTTTGAGAAATCTCCGGCTGTCACAGATGAACAGGCGCTGGAAATATTGAAAAAACGTCCCAAAAGTGTTTCCTCTCTGGTTCTCAACAAAGACCGTGTGGAGTGGTTTGTCAACGGCAAAAAAATCACCCCGGCGATTTTTCATAATTTGAGCATTGGCAATGTATCGCACATCACCAAATATCATCCTGCCGGATTCAAACTGTTCACTTCAGCTGTCATGTTGGGCAGATCCGGTTACAAACACCAGATGCCGCCGGTCTGGAAAGAGGATGGCTCTCTGGATATCAAAGTCATGGAAGAGGCTGTTTTGCGCATCGTCCGTGAAGCGCCGGATGCGTATGTTGTCCTCAATCTCATCGTCACGCCGACAAAAAAATGGCTCATGGAAAATCGCTCCGAGCTGCGGCTGCTTGCAGACGGGACGCCCGGTATCCTGCGCGGATTCCACTTTCAGAATATCGGCAGCAAAACGTTTCCGACTCAGCCCGGGGACACCTGGAGTCCCTCCCTCCACTCCCGGAAATATGTCAGAGATGTTTCCGCTGTTCTGGAAAAAATCATGCGGGAATTTGAAAAAACACCCGCCGCCAATGCCGTTGCCGGCGTCTATATAACCGGGGGAGACGACATTCAATTCAGAGCTCCCCGTGAGGCGGATCATTCTCCCCTCGCCCGCCCGGCATTTCAGGATTTTCTCAGAAAAAAATACGGCAATGAAAAAGCAATGGCAAAAGTCTGGGGAAAAAATGCTGTTTCATTCTCATCGGTCACGATCCCGTCAAAACAGGAATTGGCTTGTCAGGGAAAATCACTTTTCGGCGTCAGAGCAAGCCGGGAAAGCGATTATATGGAGTTTCTCTCTGATGAATGTGCTGCGATGAAAACGGCTTTCCGTCAGGCAGTCAAAAGAGGCGCGCCCCGTCTGCTGGTCGGAGGATATGATAACGCCATGAGTCTGGTCGGCAGTACCCTTTTCGGTGTCGGACGCTATGCCATGCACAGGATCATCACCGATCCCGGATGTGATTTCATCATCTCTCTTCCCTCTTACGGCAGAGAGCGGGATGAGTGTACGCTCCCCATGGGCCTCAAGGCCTTCACCGGTTCCATGCGTCTGCACAAGAAGCTGATCGTCAGCGAAATGGATATCCGCAACCCGGAGCAGCCGCCGCTGCAGGGGTGGAACAAAAGCCGCAACTGGCAGGCCTCTCACAACAACTGGACTTTCAGGGAATTTCTTGCGCTCTACTGCGGATATGCCGCCGCATGGGGCGGAGCATTTCATGCTTTTCCGCTCGCCGGAAAGAACTTTTACAACACACCGCAAGCACTTGAAGCGTGGCAGCGCGGCGTGATGATCGCCGATTCTGCCGCAGGAGAAGTGCTTGATGACAACCGTATTGCCTGGGTCAACAATGATTCGTACAGCAATTATTTCCCGATCTCTCCGGAAGGCAATTTTCTGGCAAGCAGCTTCAACCAGAATATTTATTCCTCTCTGTGGACCAGTCAGATCCGCTTTGACGCCTATCTGCCGGAAGATCTTTTCCATCCGGATTTCAAAGCACCGAAGATCCTGCTGCTGGGAGATGTGACTGCCATGAAGCCTGAAATGATTGCCAAAATCCGCAAACGGTTTCTCAAAGAGGGCAGAGTGCTGATCTGGCTGGGGGCCCCCGGCCTCTTTTCCGGCGCTTCGGATAAAGCGATATCCGATGCCATCGGTTTCAAGCTCATCCGTCCGGCAGAGATCCGGAACAGAAGTATTTTTATTGACCGGGAACCGGATCCGCTTTTGAAGGGTGTCTGCGGCTATCTTTATCCGGTCAGGATGTACAGCAGACATCCCCGCTTTTTCCATACAGCCGCTGTTGTTGAGCCGGGCATGACTGTTCTGGGATATTATCAGAATACCCGTATCCCCGGCGCTGTCATGCGCAAAACAGCCGCCGGAACTGAGATCTTTATCGGACAGCAGGGCGCGGTCACTCCGCAATTATTGACCAACATCGCCCGTTCTGTCGGGATTTTTCCGGCCACTGACGGAAAGGATCTGCTGATAAAAGGCGGCGGTCTGATCGTGCTGGGAGCCTCAAGAGGCAACGGTATCCGCAAAGTGTTTTATCCCCCGCACGTCAAATCTCTGAAATGCCTGACTGGACAGAAGATCCTCAAACAAACAGACCGGTATTGTGAAGTGTATCTGAAGTACGGCGAATGTGCCGTGTTCAGTCTGCAGTAAGAGCATGAGGAACGGCGCGTACAGCATCTGCGTTTTCTGCTCTGACGCTTTTTCCGTGTTTGCGGCGGTCCTGCCGAAGGGAGAGACCGCCGCGGCGTTTGAAGAGCTTGAGAAAATAAGAGAGGCCGGAAAATCCGGCAGCAGGGATAATTGTTTCATGCTCTTCCGCTTCCGGCGGAAAAAATACCATAAAAGAGCGTTTGTATCATAAAATGATTGTGAAAAAGATTTTTTGGCTTAAAAAAATCTGAAAAACCATTTTTTTTTGCTTGCTTTTTTCAAAACTGACAATTATATTACCTCCGATTGCAACAATTATACAGCAATAGGATGGTGTATGTCAAAAAAGTATTTTCTCGCCATTGACCTGGGGGCTACCAGCGGTCGTATCATGCTTGGCGGCAAAGATTTGCCGTTGACTGAACTCTACCGTTTTGAAACTCCTGTACGCCATCTTCCGGAAGGGATCCACTGGGATTTTGAGGGGATTTTTGCGCATATTCTCGACGGATTGAAAGCCATAGATACGCAAAAGTATCCGGTCTGTTCCATCAGCTGCGATTCCTGGGCGCAGGATTTCGGCCTGCTTGACAGCCGCGGCGTTCTGACAGCGCCGCCCTTTTCCTACCGCGACAAAGGCGCGGCGGTCTCCTCGCGCGCGCGCCTTGAATATATTGAGCAGAAATTTCCTGAAAGACTTGAAAAAGCGTTTTGCCTTCTGCATATAGCCGATCTTGTCCACTTCCGTCTGTGCGGGCAAATGCGCTCCAATTACACGCTTGCGGCCATATCGGGACTGGCTGAAGATCATCCGCTTCTGGCGGCTCCGGCCGATTGTGAGATCATTGGAAGAGTCGATCATCCGGCGCTGGGCAATCTGGCGGGCGTGCCGGTCATTTCCGGTGCCGGACATGATACGGCGGCGGCTTATGCCGGCAGCGGCGTTCAGGAGGGAGAGCTTCTTTTGTCCCTGGGAACCTGGCTGATGGCGGCGGAACCGTGGCAGAAAGAAAAAGAGCTGTCTGAAAATTTCCGTATGCTTCCTCTTGTCCGTAAAGGGAGCGCCCGTCGCTGCGGCGGCATGGGGCTGTGGCCCTTTCAGGAGTGTGTGAAACTCTGGAAAAAAAGAGGGGAGTTCCCCGGATATGCCGTTCTGGATGCAGAGGCGGAAAAATGCGGCATAAAAGAGTGGAACGATCCGGGTGCGCCGGAACTGTTTTCGCCTGACGATATGGAGCAGGCGATTTTTGCGCTGGCCGGCAGAAAATGTTCTCCGGCTGAGATCACTGCGCTGCTGCTGCATGGTGTTGCCCACCGTGTCCGGCAGACTGCCGCAGAATTCGGCCATGATTTTACCAGAGCAGTCCTTGTGGGCGGCGGCAGTCAATGCGATTACCTGTGCCGTCTGATCGCCCGTCATCTTCCCTGTCCGCTTGTCACCGGTCCCGGGGAGGCCTCCGCCGCTGGAAACATCAGGATCCAGCAGGAGGTCATGGGGCTGTAAACGTACTTGAGGAATAAAAAGAGAAACTTCTCAATGCAGATAAAGGATACAGTTGGATGAAAGAGAGTTTTTTCAAGAAATATGCCGCTCCTGAAGCGTGGAATTATCCGGGGTACTTCTGGATCATCAATGCCAAAATGGAATTGCCGGAAATGCTTGAACAGCTGCGGGATATGGCAGCTCACGGAGCGCGTTCTGTCTGTCTGCATCCGGCGCCGCGTTTCCGGGCCAATACCTTTACCTCCATGGAGCCGGATTATCTTTCTCCGGAATACACACAGATCATCGCCCGTCTGGTGGAGGAGTGCCGCCGTCTCGATATGAACTATTATTTTTATGATGAAGGCGGTTATCCCTCGGGCAGTGCCTGCGGCAGAGTTTACCGGAGCGATCCGGAAAGATTTGTCCGGCAGTATGTGGTTCCGGATGGTCCCGACAACTACAAAATCATCAAGGAAAATGTTTCACCTTCCACCCCTGCGCCCCTGCCCAATATCATCGCTCCGGGCGCTGTGGAAACTTTCATAAAACTCACCCATGACGCACTGTATAAAGCCATCGGCAAAAAACATTTCGGCAAAACGATCCGCTTTGCTTTCACCGATGAGGTGGAAATGCCCAAATGCGGTCCTCATAAATTAGGCTGGACAAGCGATTTTCCGGAGGTGTTCCGCCGGAAAAAAGGCTATGATATTGAACCTTATCTTGCCAAGATCGCCAACTCCAACAACGATGTGAACCGCTGCTCCCCGCTGATGGAGATCAAGCTGGATTATGTGGATGTGATGGCGGATCTGATGGTCGAAAGATATCTGCTGCCTCTGCGGGACTGGTGCCGCAAACACAATATTCTTTCCGGCGGACATTTTGCCGGAGAGGAATCCTGGTACAATGCGGTCATTTACGGTTACGGACATATTATGCGTTCCCTGCGCGCGATGGATTTCCCCGGCGTGGATGCCATCTGGCGGCAGGTGTATCCCGGACAGCGTCTGCATCCCTTCCCGAAACTTGCCTCCAGCGTGGCCAATCAAAGCGGCCGAAGAGAGGTGTTGGGAGAACTCTTCGCGCTCTACGGCGCCTGCAGTCCGGATTGCATGAAAGGGGTCATCGACTACATGCTCGTCTGCGGAGTCAACCGTTTTGTTTTCAGCAATATTCCCATGAGAAACACGGATTTGACAATCTCTTCCAGCCGTCCGAAATTCGGTCCCAGCGATCCGTTGTGGAAATATTTCAACGGCCTGCATGAATACACTGCCCGCACCTCTTATCTGATGAGTCAGGGCAAACCTGTGGTGGATACAGCTCTTTTCTTCGATCACAGATCTCTGTGGCTCTGCCAGACGGAAGCCGTTGCCGCCTCAGAGCGGGCCATCCGCATCGGTCTGCGGCTGCAGGAGACCCAGCGGGATTTTGATTATGTGGATGATGATGTCCTTGAAACAGCCAAAGTCCGCAAGGGCCGTCTGGTGATCGGCAAAATGAGTTATGCCAATTTGATCGTTCCCCGTTTCAGCAGAATGACGAAAAAAGCCGAAGCCCGCATGGAGGAATTCCGCAAAAAAGGCGTCAGGATCCTGGATACGGAAACGCTGGACGTTATCCCGCCGACGGTGGAAGTTCTTCCCGCGACCTGGAAGATCCAGGCGACCTGCCGGGATTTCGGCAGCGGCGTGAAGGGATATTTTGTGGTCAATACCTCAGAAACGCAGGTGAAATGCCGTTTGACCGTTCCGGAGGAGCGGTCTGCGGCGGTTTCAGATGCCATGACGGGCAAAATTTATCCCATGGATGCTGTCAACGGCAGCTGGGAGTGGACTTTTGCTCCCTTTGAAAGCCGCTGGTTCTTCTTCGGACTGCCTGAAACGGAGCTTTCTCCGATGCCCATGCAGCCGGGAGAAGAGGTCAAACAGCTCACCAGCTGGTCTATGGCTCCGGCTTTGCGGTATGATTTCAAGGTCCATAACATCGAAAAAGTCGTCTGCAATGAGAAGAAACAGCGGATCAAACCGGGCGATTGGCGGAGCGTTCTGGGAGAGAAATTTTCCGGCGATGCGGTCTATACCACGCGTTTTACTCTCTCTCCCCGGGAGGCCGCGACCGTCAAATTTATTGATCTTGGGAAAGTCAACTATGCCGCCGAAGTCAAACTCAACGGCAAACAGATCGGATTTTCCATGCTTTCCCCCTTCTGCTTTGCCGTGCAGGATGCGCTGAAAACGGGCAGCAACACACTGGAAGTGACAGTCACCAACACCCTTGCCAATACGTTGAGCGGCGAAGATACCGTCGAAGCCTGGAAAAAGGAATTCGGCCGTACCGGAGCTTTTGAGGACAGACAGAGAGATTTTGAAACAGAAAGTCTTGAATCAGGCTTGTTCGGTCCTGTCACTTTGCGTGCATCCTTGGATAAATAATGATATAAAAAGTTGAAAAGGAGATATTTATGAAAAAATTGAATTTCATTTTGTTTCTGACAGTTTTTATTTTCTCCGCGCTGTACGCGCAGACTGAAAATAAAAAACTGCTGTATTTCGGCTGGAAAGTGCCACAGTTTCTGAAGGGCTGGCAGGTGCCGGTGGAAAAACTGGAACAGGATCTGCCTTTTGACGGTTTGGGACTTCATCCGATTTTTGAATTGAAGCGCAACGGGAAAACAGTCCGTTATTTTGTGGCGCAGGCCCGGATCAAAGATAAAAATGCCGTACAGCTTGAAAAAGAGGATTTCAAACCGTGGATCGACGCATTCAGCAAATTGAAATTCACGCGCTTCAAACATAATTTCCTCAAGACGACCACCTCCACCATGTCGGCTGATTGGTTTGATGAGGATGCCTGGAAACGGGCTTTGAACCATTTCAAGATGTGCGCTTATTTTGCCAAACAGACCGGCTGCCGCGGTATCGCTTTTGACGTGGAGGCTTATCCCAATACGACCGATGCGCCCTTTTCCTTCCGTCCCAAAGGGAAACACACGCTGGAAGAGGTGCGGGCGCAGGTGAGAAAGAGAGGCCGTGAGTGGATCAAGGCTCTGGCTGAAGAGTATCCGGATATGGAAATTTTCACTTTTCACTGGCTCTCTTACTGTCACCACAACACCCCGCATTCCTCCTTTTTCCTGCTGCCGGATTTTGTCAACGGCATGTACGATGTTCTGCCGCAGACCATGGTCATCCATGACGGCAACGAAGATCCCGGTTACAGGGCTCTCTTCCCCGGAGAATATACCAAAATGGTTTCAGACTACTATCACTTTACCTTCAAACTGATCGCTCCTGAAAACCTGACCAAATTCCACAAACAGACCACTCTTGCCACCTCCCTTTACCTGGACAGCTTTATTTCCGGCAAACGCAGCTTCAACAACTGGGAAAGAACACCCAACCGGGTGAAAGCCCTGCAGGATGCCGTGACTTTGAGTTTGAAACACGCTGATAAATATGCCTGGATCTGGGCTGAATCTGGTACATTCTGGCCCGGACAGCATTATCAGAATCATCCGGACTGGCACAAAAAGATCCCCTTTGCCAAGGCGGCCATCCATGCCGGAAGAGATCCTGAAAAAGCGGCGCTGCGTTATGCGGCCAAGCCCAATCTGGCCTACAATGTCCGGAATTGGAGCATGTGGCTGGATAAAAAGAAAAATAATACCGGCAAGATCACCCGTGAAAGCAGGAGCATCCTGTTTACAGATATCACCACAGCCTCTGTGACCCAGACATTAAGACGCAAATTCAATGCGGGTGAACGCTATGTTTTTGTCGTCAAAGCGCAAGTCAAAGGCAGCTGCATGACCCCCTCGGTCACGGCATTTTTCAGGGATAAAAAGAACAGGATCGCTTCCAATTACAAAATGCGGGCCAAATTCGGTCCGGCAGGCGCAGACAACTGGCAGGAGGCCGTGCTGATCGTCGATATCCCGGCAGGGATCGAAGTCGGCTCCATTACTTTCGGATGTCATGTTTCCGGCTCAAAATACGGTTTTACGCCTGACTCATCCTGCCGTTTTACAGACGCCCGGATCCATAAGGTCGTCTATCCCTGGGAAACACTTCCCGGGAAAGAGCCTGCCAAAGCCGCTCCCAAAGCCCCGGCAGGCAAGAAAAAATAAGCGCTGACGGGAGAGGGCAACATGATGAAAAGGATTTTTCAAATCGGCCTGCCGCTGCTGCTGGTGTTTTCCGCAGTCTGCGGGCAGACGCCGCAGAAGGCGTCTGAAGGCGGGAAACTGATTTTTTCCGGCAATGCCGCTGCTCTCGGAGCAAATCACGCCTTTGACGGGATCCTGCTGGATGCCCGGAAGGGTTCAGTCCGGATCCCGGCGCTCTTCAAAAAGTCCGGGTACAACTTTCTCAAAACCGATACTGCGGTTTTCAGTGCCGACTGGTTCGATGACAGCGCCTGGCAGCAGAGCCTTGCGCATTATGTCCGGCTCAGCCGTCTGGCGCGGCAGACGGGCTGCCGCGGGATCGTGCTGGATACCGGCTCTCAGAGCCTCCGGCAGCCTTTTGCTTTCAGACCGTTGGGAAAATCCTCACTTGAAGCGGTGCGCCGTCAGGTAAAGCGCCGGGGCGGGGAGTGGATCAAAGCCGTAGCGGAAGCCGCTCCCGGTATTGAGATCGTCTGCACCTTGTGGCTGAACGGCCTGAAGGATGTTGATGTCAGTGATGACCTGTTTCTGCTGGCGGATTTTGCCGCAGGTGTCCTTGACGGCGCGCCGGATACTGTTAAAATCACAGACGGCAACGGACAGAGCCTTTCCGACAGAAGGGAGTCCGCAGATCTCCGCGAGCTGTCCGCCTCATTTTATCTTGATGCGCCCCGGGTCGTTCCGGATGTTTCACGGGATAAATTATTCAGGGTCTCTGCTGTGGCCGTTCCGATCGCCCTGGACCGTTACAGTCCTGACAGGCTCATAAAGCTCCGTGATGATATCGAACAGGGTCTGAAAACAGCTGACCGCTATGTTTTTCTCAAGTGTTCCGGCAGAGACTGGTACAAAAAATATTCCCATCTGCAAGCTGTTCTGCATGCCGGAAAAGATCCTCTTGCGGCGGCACTCCGTTTTGCCGGCAAAGAAAATCTGCTGAAAAACGGCAGTTTTGCCTCCGGCGTCCAAAAGGGAAAGCCGGAACCGGACACCTGTTATTTCGGCGCTCCCTATTGGTTCAGCTGGCAGGACAACCGGAAAAAACAGGGTAAGATCCTTCTTGAAAAAGAGGGCGTTCTTTTCCGTGGAACAGCCAAAGGGACAGTGGTGCAGAGACTTGATGATATTCCTCCCGGCAGCCTTCTTCTCTTGACGGCCCGGTTCAAATATCAGGGAAATTCTCTGCGCGGGTCTCTTTCCTGCAACTTCCGCGATCAGAAAAACAAGTTCATGCGTTACTCCCAGGTCAAAACCGTTCCGGGAAAACCGGATGCAAAGGGCTGGCGCAGCGCAGCAGTCGTCGTTGAAGTTCCCGAAGGAATGAAATATATGATCGTCAATGCCGGTGTTTCAAGCGGCATGTTTGCTCCGGACGGGCAGGATGTCTGTTATGTAACGGATATCCGTCTGCGCCGGATCGTTTATCCATGGAATAAATAAAAGAGCATACCCGGATCATCAAAATAAAAAAAAGGAAAATTGTATCATGGTCGAAAGAAAGAAGAATCCCTCAAATTCCCGTCGTTCCCTGCATCCTTTTACTCTGATCGAACTGCTTGTGATCACTGCACAACACTGCTGCCATTTTATATCAAACGTCTGTACTGTGGCATCACACCCCTTTACTCTCATAGAACTTCTGGTGAATGCTGCTTGTAAAACAGGTGTTTTGTATAACCGCTGCGGCATGCTGTCTTTGTGGGGCGGCGCGTTAAAAACGGACAAAAACGGACAAAAACGGACAAAAACGGATATCGGTGCGCCGCAGAATACGGCTGGT
>JAFVYP010000124.1 GCA_017508555.1 Lentisphaeria bacterium | reverse complement strand
GGGCCGAACGTCGGCTCCGTTATCTTTCTTTTCGCGGGAAAAGAGGTTTTTCCCCTCCCCACACCCCACCCCTTTTCGAGAAAAGCGAAGTATTTTTAGTTTTATATCATTGTATCTACCCGTATCGGGAACAGAGCCTTTCGCAGAAAAAGAAAAATATCGGGGGCCGACATCCGGCCCCTTCCCCAAGAACCGCCTGCCCTTGCCGGAAACAAAGCCCCAATACCCCGCCGGGACTTCTAACAGGCTCAAACAGCTGCTGTGCCGTTTAAGCCTGCAAAGCCCGCCGGCAGACGTCGGCGTAAGAGAGGGTCCCGCCGAAAATATCCAGCGCGGAACCGATGGTATAATGAACTTTTCCTTTGCCGCAGCGCTCGACAAGTTCAATATCTTCAAAACCTGCGATGCCGCCCGCATAAACGCAGTCCACAGGGGAACCGGAGGAGAGGATCTCAAGCAGCTCTCTGTCGATCCCCGAACGTTTCCCCTCCACGTCAACAGCGTGGATGAGAAACTCTTTACAATAATTCCCCAGCTGGGCAAAGGCATCTGAACCGACTTCGTAAGAGGTGAACTTCTGCCAGCGGTCGGTCACGACATAATATCTGCCGTCCCGTTTGCGGCAGGAAAGATCCAGAACAAGATGTTCTCTGCCGCAGCGCTTGAACAGCAATTCCAGATTTTCCTCATTGAGTCGGCCGTCTGCAAATACGCAGCTGGTCACGATCACGCTCTCTGCGCCCTGCTCCAGATAATACAACGCGTTTTCGGGCGTGATGCCGCCGCCGATCTGCATGCCGCCGGGCCAGGCATGCAAAGCGCACAAAGCCGCTTCCTCATTGCCGGGACCCAGTTTGATGATATGACCGCCGGTCAAGCCGTCGCGGCGGTACAAAGAGGCAAAGTGATCCGGCGTGTGTTCTGCCACAAAATTTGTCCGCGGCCCCGCGCCGCTGTCGGTCAGGGTGCCGCCCACGATCTGTTTGACTTTGCCGTCATGCAGGTCGATACAGGGACGGAATTGAGCCTTTCCCATCTTACAGCACCGTGATCTTCTGGGCCAGAGTATGACTGACGCCGGGAATGAGGATACGGCTGTCGCTGCCAGCATTGGCGGCCTCGATACAGATCATTTTGCGGAACTCCTGATCTCCGAAATCGGGCATGGCTTTGGCCTTTTCGATCCAGGGATTCCAGACGACGGTGGAGTAAGAACCCAGTTTTTCAACAAGGATGCTGCGTCCGGTCCCCAGATCGGAATAGATCACATCGGCCGTGGTCGATGTATAAAGGCGATCCACTTCGGCATCGACAGCCACTTCACCGTCCTGCACGTGGCCGGTGACCTGGGCGGCAGAGGCTCTTCTATCCTCAAAGGCCGCGCCGTCCAGACCGGAAATACGCACGTTGGCAATGTCGGAAACGGCAAAATAGGTGTGCAGCGCCCCGGAAACCGTCACAGGCGTTTCTCCCTTGTTGACCACAGTCAGAACCACTTCAAGGCTCTTGCCCATGGTCACAGCAAGCTGGGCGTGAAAGGGGAAGTCTGCCAATTCCGCTTGATCGAGGGTCAGAACAGCCATGGTGGCGCCGTTTTCCAGTTCATACACAGCATGATCCCACTTTTCGATGCGGGCAAAACCGTGGGAGGGCTTTTTGACGCCGCCGAACCAGGGCCAGCAGACGGGAATACCTCCCCGGATGGGTTTGCCAGGTTCAAAATAACTTTTTTTGCTCATCCACAACACGGGCTTCTCATTGACGGGAGTCCAGCTCATCACATGGGCTCCCAGTGTGGAGATCTCCGCTTTGCCCCAGGCGTTGCTGATTTCGATGATCTCTATTCCGTTAACAGTTTTTGTCTCAAACATCTTCCACCTCACTGCAAAATTCAAGGGGACGCGGCACAGAAGAGAGGTTCTGCACTGCGGCCGTGTTGATAAATATATTCTCTTTTTCCGGCTGCATCACAAGGCTGCCGCCGTTTTTCATCAGCTGACGGTTGGCCCACAGACGGAAAGAGACATATTCGGCAAGATCAAAATGATCGTATCCCGTTTTGCCCGGTTTTTCCACATGGGATCCTTCGGCGCAGATCCGGGGAGAGATCCCCGTCATCAGCATATTGCCGCGGCCTGAGCGCACCTTTTTGCGCACGTCGCGCCGGGCCGCAGGATTGACCTGACAGCCCGTAACAGCAAAACTTGCATCCGTTTCCGGAAGGGTGACGGCTTTTTCCGTCCGCCAGGCCAGCAGATTTTTGAAGCGCCAGGGACGTTTTTCAGGCTCCGTCTCTTCTGAATAGATCAATACTTTCCGTTCATAAACAAGCATTTCTCCATCAAAAGCGAGCGTGAATCCGGCAGAAGCGCCCCGGATCTTTCCGGCGGCGCCGTGACGCCACAGATCGGTTCCCGTACTGTACGAAACAACAGCGCCGTCAGCCCAGGTGACTTCGAGCATCAGCAGCGGCGTACTGCCGGAATAAAGCTCCTGAGCCTCTTTCAACGCGACCGTACGGAAGGTACTTTCTCCGGGCAGGATGAAGGAAACGGCGGCGGGGGAACCGGTAAAAGTCATCGGTTCCAATTCCAGACTGCCGACGCGGCCGTGGTGCAGTGCGGCGATATCATCGGCAAATTCCGCAAAACCGTCGGTGATCTCAAAGTTCCTTGAAATGGCATATTCGCAGCCGAAAGGAAGCACATTGAGACTTTCCAGACCGATGGAAAGCATATCAACCGAATCGTGCCGGCGGAGCTTTTTTTCCAAAGCGCCGGTCTCGCTGAATTTTTCCTCAAGCGTCACCCGTCCCATGAGCAGACGGGGGATGCCGTTCAAATCAAGCTGAACAGCATTTTTGCCCCGGGCATAGAGAAAAAAGTCAAAGCCCGGACCAGAAGCGGTTTTCATTCTATCTGTCATACAGTTGTATTCTCCCTGGTAATAAATCTTTCAATAATGATCTTCCAGCGCAGTTCACGGGAACCGAGATCGAGGATCAAACGGTCAAACTGCTCCCTGTTTTCAAGAGCGCCCAGCGCACACAGCTCCTCCCGTGTGCAGCGGAAAAGGATGGCATCCGTCTCTGTGATCCCGAATTCTTTCAGCTTCCGGGCGGCTTTTTTGACAACACGTCTGGAAGCGGCATTGCGCAGCAGAAGAAACAGGGGATAAACAAAAGCCAGTATCCAGAAAGGTCCCACCGGCATAGCTCCCCAGAAAAAATCCCTGACCAGCGTCGCTGCCAGAAGCAGCAGAGCCGGAACCACAAAAAGCACGGCATCGACATCTCTGATAAAACAATTTCCCAGATACCTTCTCAACGCGCTGGGACTGGTTTGATAAGCGAAGTGTTCTTCAAGGGTCGTTTCCCGCAGTTCCAAACGCATGGAGTGGCAAAGTTCATGGGCGAACAACTCCGTCCGCCGGTAAAACAGCCATTTTTCCCTTGTCCGGAAAGCGTTGCGGATCAGGAAAAGAGAAAAGTTCTCATCAGGATCTCCGATCAGACAGCCGCCCCAGAGCAGCCCCACGGAACGGGAAAGGAAAAATCCCGGCACATGACTTGTCCTGAATTTATAGAGTTCCCAGGTGACATCTGCGGCCCGGGCAATGATCTCCGGAGGGATCTTTTCACGCTCTTCCACGGTGATCTCACCGAAAACAGTGAGGGTTTTGTTTTCGGCAAGCAGCGCGTCGAACTGGGCGTGTCTGTCAAGGATACCGCGGACGCGGGAAACAAACATCTCCTCGCTTTCGCCGGGAACAGGCATGAATCCCGCCGCATCCAATTCAGCGATCTGTGACATCATTCTCTGCCGTCAATCCTCTTTGCCGCCATCGCCGTGTTCAGCATTTTTACGGTTTTTGCCGCCGTTCTGCTTGCGCGGCCCTCCGGCCGGCTTCTTCTCGGAAAGAACTTTGATCTCACTGACCGGATAACTGCACACACTGCCGCTTTCAAAGGTCACAGTCACCTTCTGAAGCAGCAGATTGCGGTCCGTTATTTTGCCCCGGCCGTCGGGAGTATCGCAGAATTCCCCTTTGCGGGGCATGGTTTTTTCAAGCTCGACATAGCCCTCATGCTCATATTTGAGACAGCACTTGAGCCGTCCGCAGACCCCGGAAATCGTCGCAGGCGTCAGAGAAAGATCCTGCTCCTTGGCCATGCGGACATTGATGGAGTTGAATTCTTTGAGGATACGGCAGCAGCACAGCTCCCGTCCGCAGACGGCGATACCGCCGTAAATACCTGTCTCATCGCGCACACCGATCTGGCGCAGTTCGATCCGGGTATTGAGCGCCCGGGAAAGCTCCTTGACCAGCTCACGGAAATCCACTCTTCCGTCGGCGGAAAACTGGATGGTCACAAGTTTTTTATCCAGACTGTAATGGGCATTGATAAGTTTCATGGGCAGAGCCAGCTGTTCCACAAAGCCGGCCGCGCATTTCATGGCCTCACGCTCTTTGGTGATATTGGCATTGGCTTCTGCAAGATCGCTGACAGCGGCAACGCGTTTGATCTCCGGCAGGGAAGCCGGATCAGCACCGCCTGAAGGCTCTTTGAGAGAACGCACAACAACGGCCATATCCGTATGGAACTCCTTCTGGAAAACGCAGTTATCCCCGGCCTGAAGGCCCAGATCGGAATCAGCCCTTGCTTCCAGCACAGCCCCGTTATCAAGTTTCAGTGAAAAAATCTGTATCATATACGGCAAATGATCCTTTTTTTACGCAAACATACTCACAGACAGAATATAGCAGAATTATACCGCTTTTCAAGGCAAAGTTGCGTTTATTGTTTGAAAAACGCGCAAAGCGCATCAAAACGGGCCAGAGGCTCCTGACCGAATCTGGCCATGGACTTGCGGACCGCCTCAAAAGGTTTTTCCTCCATACGCCCGGATTTGGAAAAAAATTTATCTGCCAGACAAATCAGTTTTTCCTCCGGCGTTTCCGGCAGATAATCCCGGGGCGGCAGGGGCAGACGGCCTGCAATGATCTCCTTTTCAGTCAAACCGCTGCCAGTATGCCGTTCACAGATGCGGGCAAAGGGTTCCATATCCACGCCCTTTTCCCGTCCGTACTGCCGGAGAATTTCTCCGCCGATGATCCCGTGGGCCATATAGTCCGCCTCTCCGGTGCAGCAGATCCCCGGTGCATGACAGCGGAAAATCCCGATATCATGCAGCAGCGCTCCGGTGGAAATCAGCTCACGGTCAAGGGAAAGCCCGGAGTCCGACAGAATACAAAAGGCCTTTTCCCGCACCTGAAGAGAGTGTTAGAGCAGGATCTCTTTGAGTTCCGGAAAACCGGCATACAAATCATCAATGAGCGCACAGGCAAAACCGGACATATTTCCTCTACTTTCCGGGGTTGTAATAATCCTGATGTTCAGGCACGAAGGAGGGCAGGATGGGCAGCAGGACCAGCGCCAGTGTGGCGATCAATCCGGAAATAAGAAAAATGGATTGATAAGAACAGACGGAACGTCCCGCAAACTCCCAGTCGGGCGCCAGAAGGATGCCTCCCAGCAGCAGGGAGCTGCCGGTCCGTCCGATGGCGGCCCCCATATTGGCGTAGGTGGCGCAGAAGGCGATCGCCATGGTCTTGTTGCCCGGACGGGCCAGCGCCAGATACTCCATGGAGTTGTTGCAGAGCAGCCAGGCGCTGGCGATCGCGTTCAGGAAAATAATGATCCCCACGGCAATATCAAAATGCGGCATGCGGCAGTCCAGCAGGAAGAGGGCGTAGGAGAGAACAAGATACAGCAGATGGACAGTCAGCTCCAGCCATTTGAGTTTAATGATCCGGGTCACTTTGCCGTAAAGGAAATAGCCGGTGATACTCCCGGCAAATCCGACGGTGGAGAGCAGCTGGACCTTGCCCGGAGTCATCTGGACATATTTGCGCAGATAGATCAGCGTCAGCGGCAGCAGGGCCGTACTTGCCAGAACAAGGATGCACTGATAAACGGAAAAACCTGTCAGCGGAGCGTTGCGGATACTGGTCACAAGGGAACTGCGGAAATTGTACTGCCCCGTTTTCAGCTCTGGATCCACAGGAAAATATTTGATACAGAACCAGCGGATAAGGACACACAGTCCCGCAAGGCCGATGGTGATTTGCAGGATCAGGATGGAGGGGTTCTTGCCCAGCAGAACGCCCAGCAGAAAAAGCAGGATGCCGTTGAAGGTCATATAACTGGTCCGCATGGTCGAAAAGAATTTTCCCCGTTCGTCGGCTTTCAAAAAATTATCCAGCAGCGGATACCAGGCGCCGCTGTAAAGGGGGCGCTGCAAACAATAGATCAACGTGCCTGTCAGAGCCGCAGCCACGGCAAAACGGCCCAGAAACGGAGAGACCGCGATCAGCAGAAATCCGGCACATCCGATATAGCAGGCATATTTCACCGCATTTTTCGGGCCGATCTTATCCACGATGAACGCAAACGGGATCATCAGTACAAGTCCGGTAACGCCGGTCAGGCTGGAGGAAAACATCGTCACCATGGGCGAGGCATGGAGCATGGTGAAAAGCAAAATGATAACAGCACTGAAATCCAGCATGGCTTCAGAAATACATCCGGCAATGGCCGAACAGGTGGCAAGAAGCCGCGCTCTTTTGCGCACGTTATCCGGTAAAGTATCCGCGTAGGGCATGGTCAAAATTCCTTTATTTTGAAAGTTTGAAACCGGCAACTTCAAAATCATCGGCTGCCGTAAAGATCAGTTTGTTTCCCCGGAGCGTATATTTTCTTCCGTCCGTGGAGGCAACGACCCGGAATCCCGCGGGGACCGTCACCGTGATCCGGCCTCCCCGCTCGCAGATACAGGTCAGCAGACCGTTTTCTGCCATGACGATCACGTTGTCGTTGTCGGAGAGGACATCCGTTCCGGCAGCACGGGCAAGGGTACGGAAAAAGGCCGGAGCGAAAGCGCCGGGAGCGCCGTTCATATATTCAATGGAACCGTTGACATCTCTCCGGATGAATCCGGGTTTGCCGTCGTTGGCATAGACGCCCAGGACCCGGTCTCCCTTCTGCAAAAGGATGCGGCAGGGCTTCTCATACCAGGTGATGAAGCGGCCGCCGAAGGCGTTGACCGTGTAGGCTTCTCCGGAAAAGGCTCCTTTGCGGACACCGGATGCGGGGTCAACAGAACGCAGAAGAGACAGCGGCTCTTTAGCTGGAACATAAAGTCCGTATCCGGCAAAGTTTGTTTTTGTTTCGCCCGTGCGGGACTTCCAATGTCCCCAGACGATAACGGAACCGCTCTTCCGGGCCCGATCCCTCAAGCGGGAGATCTCCTCTGAAGAAAATGCCGGGATCAGCGGGAAAAACAGGATCTTAGGCAGCTTCAGACGCTCATCAAAAATATCCCTCACAGAATAGACCTGGAAGGGGACACCGGATCTTTCCAGCACGCTGCGCTGGGCATATTTCAGCAGACGGAAAAGATGGTCAGACGCCCGGTAGGGATACCCTGCCAGCTGCTGATAATCCCAGAAAACACCGATCCCCGGCGCGATGGAAAAATCTGCCAGAGCGCTGTCATGTTCTTTACGGACCTGACCGAAAAAGTCCGTTGTCTTTTTTCTGTAATAAAAGGCTTCTCCGATATCGAACAGGTGGTACAACCCGCCCTCGCGCTGGATAATGTTGCTGGCGGCCTGACGCACCACATTGCGGAAAGTGGGATCGTCAAAAACATAATTGCCGAGCCGGGGCATCACATCCGGCACACGCATATCGACTTCGCCGATATAAAGTTTGTTGTGCAGCAGAAAAGATCCCGCAGGCGTGGTCCGCTGGATATCAATGAGAAAATCCGTTTCGGGCGATCTCATCATATCGTCAAAGTGAAAATTCCCCGCCGTTCCCGGAGGATAATAGGCCCCTGTCAGCAGACGGTTTCCTGAATTTTTCTTGACAGCACGGAAAAGCGCCAGACGCAGATCCCGCATCATGGCCGAGGTAAAAAGCACATAGTCTCTGCCACGCATGGAAACGGGACGGCCGCTGTTGTCATTTCCCCGCTCCGTGTTACCGGGAATACCGGGGTTTTCAAAGGTCACGCCGGGCATGTTCCACGCTTTGCGCAGAGCGGCAAGATCATTTTTATAAATCTTCTTCAGATAACGGCTCCAGGCCTGTTTGGCGGCGGGACTGTGATCCTCGCCGCGGGTCACATCTCTGTCAAGCGGGAAAAACTGTCCGTCAGCGCCGCCGTTGATATGGATACCGCAGACGATCCGGCCTTCCGGCGTGCTTTCAAGATGTTTCACCAGCGCGCCGACAGCCTCCGCTGAGGTGGTGCGGAAGGCGTCACTGTAATAAGAGGGACAGGGACCGAACTCCTCATTGGGCCGCCGGGCGTGCTGACGGAAAGCCTCCTGCCCGTAATACAGGATCTTTCCTGTGGTGATCTCATATCCGATTTCGCCCTTTTTGTTCATAAAGACCGCATCCGGATGATCCTTTTCCCACCCGGGATAAACGCCCAGGCAGAGGGCTATGATGACACGGGCACGGGGATTGATGGCGTGGATGACACGCAATTCCTCATCCACACGCGAAAAATCATATTTATCCTTTCCCAGCCAGATACCGCCCACGCCCATGCTGTGTGTACGGCTGAGCTGTCCGAACATGGCAAAGAAATAACAGAGGTCGATCCCCGCATCGCGGAACTGACCGTAACGGGTCCAGTGAGGATAAAAAGGACCTCTCCGGTAGATCACCGGCGACATTTTTCTGCCGTCGATCTGCAGCTCCATCCGCCCCTCTTTGCGGATCGCTCTGGCAGCGGCCGGTTTCATCTTGCGGAGAGAAGCCAGCACCTTCTCTTTGTCATAACGGCGGTTTTCTGAAACGCTTTCCGGCCGCCCGGAACGGACGATTTTGGTATTTTCAACAGTCACATCCTCCAGGATCCAGCTCTGGGGATTGCCGTAAAATTCGATATTCAACGCATAGGGGACCCCCGGCCTGCCCACGGTGGAAAAATCAAACCGGTCAGGCGTTCCCACAGGCTTGGTCTGGGTCCAGGGATCCTGATGACGGTCGCCGGACATGGTGCAGACAGGCTGCTGGGGATCATTGTTCAGACGGAAACGGAACATACTGCCGTATTCGCTTTTGAGGATCGTGTATCTGCCCCGCGCACGGATATGTTCCCCCTTTTCTCTGACAGTACATTTCCGTGTGGACCACAAAACGCCTTTGTATCCTTTGCCGTCATAATCCAGGCGGTATCTGCCGTTGCCGAGGGATTTGACAGTAAGCCCTTTGCCAGTGACGCGCCAGGGATTTTGTGCTTTTTCTGCCGCAGGAAGAGCTGCGGCAGCCGCCGCACCGCTGATTTTTCCCAGTTGGAAAGCCAGGGGCTTCTGTGCCGTCACCTCCAGACGGCCGGGAACAAATCCCGCCGTATAAGATCGGCTTTTCACAAGTTTGCCGTCAAGGAACAACCGGGCAGTTCCCTGCTGATAAGCCAATTTCACGGCATAGGTTTTCCCCGGTTCAAAGGGATGGAAAAACTCCAGGACAAAATATTTATTGTCTTTCTGAAGCCGGACAGTATTGAACAAAATCTGCTTTCTGCCGGGATACTGGCGCAGAACGATCCCCAGAACAGTTTTCCGGTCAACGGCTCTCAAAAGCGGATGGATCTTATCCGTCAAAGGCTTTTCCGCAGAAAAGGAAAAGTTGATTTCCAGATCATCTCCCGTCAGCCAGAGTTTATTTTCCGCCGCCCGGGAGTAAAAGGTCATCCAACAGAAAAACAAACAGAAAATTATTTTCAGCATTTTCATTCCCGAGTTCCCTCCCCTTGTAATAAAAAACAACCCGTCTCTACAAAAAGCTGTAAAGACGGGAGTTTCCGATCAAACACAGATCAGTCGTTGGCATGTCCGGCAGAACCGAGAACTTCGATGTTCTTGCGTTTGTAGAGTTCCTTGAGGGAGCTGCGGGCGGGACCCAGATATTTGCGGGGGTCGAACTCAGCAGGCTTCTCAACGAAGACTTTGCGGATGGCAGCGGTCATGGCAAGACGGCCGTCGGAGTCGATATTGATCTTGCAGACAGCAGACTTGGCAGCTTCGCGGAGCTGATCTTCGCCGATACCGATAGCATCTTTGAGCTGTCCGCCGTTGGCGTTGATGATCGCGACCTGATCC
>JAFVYP010000123.1 GCA_017508555.1 Lentisphaeria bacterium | reverse complement strand
TCCAGCCGTGAAGGGATGATTTGTTCATTGCGGTATTCGGCGCGGCCATCCAAACGTCTCCGTTTGCTGCGCCCGGATTCTGTGCGCCGGACTTTCCGGCCGCTCCGGCGGGCCTGACGCTCTCCGGCAGTGAAAGCCTGTCCCGGATGGATCTCGCGCCCCAACTCTTCTCTGACGGTACAGGAGGAGAGCAGCAGCATCAGCAGAGCTGACGGTATAACATATATAAAAGGATGAACACGCCCCTTTTTTTTCATCAGAAACCAAACTCCGGCTGGATGATCCCGAAATCATCATCCTCTTCTTCCCGGATACGTCCCCTGCCCTTCCGGGGCTTCTCCTCTTTTTCAGTGAACGAAGCAGCTTTTTCTTCAGGCTCGGGTTCGGCCGCAGGCTCGGGTTCGGCCGCAGGTTCGGGTTCGGCCGCAGGTTCGGGTTCGGCCGCAGGTTCAGGTTCGGCCGCAGGTTCGGGTTCGACCGCAGGCGCGGGTTCGGCCGCAGGCGCGGGTTCGGCCGCAGGCGCGGGTTCGGCAACAGGATCAGCAGCGGACGGCTCTGCCGCCTCCGGAACCATGCCCGGCTCGATCAGAACAGGCAGTTCCGGCAGAGGATTGCGTTTGATCTTGAGACGGACCGGCTCAAGTTGGCACGCGACGGTCTCTCCGGCGCTCTCTTCGACCGCCTCTTCAGGAATCTCTTCCTCTTCAACATCATCCTCAACAGGAGTGAGCGTTGCAATTTCCTCCTCCGTCAGATAACGCAGGTGCGTGATCTTGTTGACCGTTTTGGAAGAGATGAGAAATCCCCGGGCTTTCGGCGCACGCAGGGGCAATTCCATCAAATTGATCTCCCGATCCCCGCTGTGACCGCGGCCATCGGTCTCGACGATGGTATAAACGGCATCGGCCCGGGGCGTCAGCAGCTCCAGCTGACAGCCTTCCGGACAAAGCTGATACTCCCGGTCAAGGATAAATCCGCCAATCGCACTGCGTTTGCCGTAATATTTGCCGCTTTTCTTCTCGCGGTAGATCACCCCGTAGCACAACTCCGTATCATAACGCCGGAAATCGTAGAGTTTGCCGACAAAGTCTTTTTCCGGCAGGGCAATGATCTTATACTTGCCCTGTTTGGTCACACAGACAAGACGGTCAAACTCATTGCAGAGGACCGTATCATCGCTTTTGACTTTTGTTCCGATATATCCGTTTTTGCGGTCCCAGCCGACTTTGATGTTATTGAGAGCCGCCTGCTGACGGTCGATCTTGTCAAAATGTTCGATCTCTGTGCGGCGGGGATAGTTTTTGCCGTATTTATCCAGAAGTTTCTGCAAATAATCAATGGCATAATCGTTGAGATGAGCCAGATTTTTACGCAGCTGCTTCATGGTATCCAGGATCTTGCGCAGCTCTTTCTGGTTTTTCTCAATATCAAAACGGCTGATGCGCCGCACAGGCAAGGCCAGCAGTTTGTCGATATCCTCATCCGTCACATCACGTTTGAGCAGAGGACGGAAGGGAGCCAATCCAGCATGGACTTCACGGTATTCCTCCTCCTCACTGCGGCACTCTTCGATGCGTTTATAAATACGATGTTCAAAGAAAAGCTGGGCAAGCGTCTTGGCATGGAAAAGCTCCGATTGACGGCCATACTCATTTTCAAGCTCACGGTTGAGATACTCCAGCAATTTTTCCGTATTCCGGATAATCACATCATGCACCGTCATCTGAGTCGGTTTCCGGTCGCAGATAACGGTCATGTTGACAGAAATGGAAACGGCGCAGTCCGTGTACATATACAGCGCCTGAAGGGTTTGTTCAGGATCGGCACCCCGCATGGGCACCACACGGATCTCCACATTTTCAGCCGTATAATCGTTGATGCTCGAAACACGGATCTTGTTTTTTTCAGCCGCTTTTTCAATAGAGGCCACAAGACTTTCCGTCGTGGTCGTTGCGGGGATCTCGCGGATCACCAGTTCACGGCCGTCGATCTCGATTTTGGCACGCAGCACGATCTTGCCGTTGCCGTCATCATACTCCCGGGCATCCATGAGACCGCCCTGCTGGAAGTCGGGATAAAGCTCAAAAGGCTCTCCCCGCAGAGCCGCGATCTGGGCCTGGAGCAATTCATTGAAGTTGTGGGGCATGATCTTGGTGGCCATGCCGACGGCGATACCGTCACTGCCCAGCATCAGCAGACTGGGGATCTTTACAGGAAGGACGACCGGCTCCTGACTGCGGCCGTCATAGGAGTCCACCAGCTCCGTGATCTCGTCAGAAAACAGCACCTCGCGGCCCAGCGGAGAAAGACTGCACTCGATATAACGGGGCGCAGCGGCCGGACTGCCGGTGAAAATGTTGCCGAAATTCCCCTGCTTGGTAATAAAATATTCTTTATTGGCCAAAACGACCATGGCATCCCCGATGGAGGCATCTCCGTGAGGATGGTAGTGCATGGTGTTGCCCACGATATTGGCTGCTTTGTGGGTCCTGCCGTCATCCACCTCGTGCAAAACCCAGAGGATGCGCCGCTGAACAGGCTTCAAACCGTCATCCACATCGGGAATGGCCCGGTCTTTGATGACATAAGCGGCGTAATCCAGAAAATAACGGTCCATCATCGCCCGGAAATAGGCGTTGGCGTCGCCGTTTTTGCGGACGGCGGCCTCGCCGTCGGTTTCCGGTGCAGAGACCGTATCGGCCATATTCTCCGGAGTCTTGTCCAGTTCGTCACTCATACTTGGGCACCTCCAGATTGGTCATGATATATTCTTTGCGCTCCGGGGTATTGGTCCCCATGAAAAAGCCCAGCATCTCGGGAATGTTGCGCATGTTTTCAAGCGTCACGGGCTGAAGACGGATCTCCTGACCGATAAACTGTCCGAACTCTTTGGGAGAGATCTCGCCCAGACCTTTGAACCGGGTGATCTCCGCTTTTTTCCCCAACCTGGCGGCGGCAATATCCCGCTCCGCTTCGCTGTAACAGTAGATACTGTCCTTCGGCGTCGTCCGCACACGGAAAAGCGGCGTTTCCAGAATATAAAGATGTCCCGAAAGCACCAGCTGATCGAAAAAGGTCAAAAAATAGGTCAACAGCAAATTGCGGATATGCATGCCGTCCACATCAGCATCGGTTGCAATAACAACTTTATCATAACGCAGACTTTCGATATCCTCTTCGATCCCCAGAGCCAGGGTGAGAAACATCAGCTCCTCATTGGAATAGATCTTATCCCGCTTCATGCCAAAACAGTTGAGGGGTTTGCCCCGCAGAGCAAAGATTGCCTGACAATCCACATCGCGGCAGACCTCAAGACTGCCCGCAGCAGAATTGCCCTCTGTCAGAAAAATCATCGTATCTTTGGGTTCCACCTTGCGGGGCCACTTATCCCCCACGTGGTATTTGCAGTCCTTGAGTTTGGGATTGCGCAGGCGGGTCTTCTGCTGGCTCTCACGGGATTTCTTTTTGACCTCCTGGATCTCACGGTGCATGTGTTCATTGCGCACGATCTTATCCATGATGATCTCTGCGGTGGCGCTGTTCTTGTAGAGGAAATCCGCCAGCGCATCTTTGACCGCCGTCACCACGGGACCGCGGATATCTGTGTTGCCCAGTTTGTTTTTTGTCTGGGATTCAAAAATAGGCTCCCGAACCTTGACGGCAATGGCTCCGATCAGCCCGTCACGGACGTCATCGGCTTTGAAATTCTTGCCGGAAAATTCATTGATCCCCTTGAGCACCCCCTCTTTGAACGCGGACAGGTGCGTGCCGCCGTCATGGGTGAACTGCCCGTTCACAAAGGAAAAACTGATCTCCCCGTACCGGTCGCTGTGGGTCAGGGCAAACTCCACCTCTTTGGAACGGAAGGAGACGACATCATACAGTTTTTCATCCCCCGTTTCCGCCTCCAGCAGATCATGCAGTCCCGCAGAGGAATAATAGCGCTCATTGTTATAATACAGGGAAAGGCCGCTGTTGAGATAAGCATACATCCAAATACGCTTTTCGATGTATTCCTCTTTGAAAGCGTAACCGGGAAAGAGTTCCTCATCCGGCTCAAACTCAGTATAAGTTCCGTTTTTTTCGTCCGTATCCCCCTCGATACTATCCTTGAGGACACCCTTTTCAAAAAGAGCTTCGCGGAATTTTCCGTCACGGACGGAACGCACTTTGAACTCACGGGAAAGAGCGTTCACAGCCTTGGTTCCCACACCGTTCATACCGATGGAAAACTGAAAAGCATCATCATTGTATTTGCCGCCGGTATTGATGATGGAAACACACTCCACCAGCTTGGCCAGAGGAATACCGCGGCCATAGTCTCGAACCTTCACCCGGCCGTCGGCAACAGTGATCTCGATCCGCTTGCCGCAGCCCATGATGAACTCGTCGATGCTGTTATCGACGATCTCTTTGAGCAGGACATAGATACCGTCATCCGGATGCGAACCATCCCCCATACGTCCGATATACATACCGGGACGGCGGCGGATATGCTCCAGTGACTCAAGAGTCTTGATCGAACTTTCATCATAGACGGGCGCGGACATTATCTTGCAGAAAACCTTTCAATGTGCAGAATTTATATAATACATCCTTAAAATATAACACAAAGCTGCCCTTTTTTCAAGTTTTACCGCAAATTTGCCAATTTCCTGTTCCTTTTGTCCGGATATTCCGGGCGCAAAATGTCAAAGTTCCCAAAAATCCCTGAAAAAAGCGGCTGTTTTTTTCGGAAAGAGCTTGCAAATATCTCTGTCAAGGAATACATTTTACATAAATGATCCCTAACTTTTTCAAAGGACGGTTCTCCGCAGATACGATGGCTTCAATCCGGAAAATGGATCTTACACAAGGGGTGATCCCGATCCAGATCATCAAATTCATGACGCCCCTTGCCGTCACCTTTGTCACGCAAACCCTTTTCCACACCGCCGATGTGATCGTGGTGGGCCGCTTTGCCAAAAATGCGGAACACGCCGTGGCTGCCATCGGCAGTTCCGGTCCGGTCACCAGCATCCTGACAGCGATCTTCCTGGGGATGGGCGCC
>JAFVYP010000122.1 GCA_017508555.1 Lentisphaeria bacterium | reverse complement strand
GGCCGAACGTCGGCTCCGTTATCTTTCTTTTCGCGGGAAAAGAGGTTTTTCCCCTCCCCACACCCCACCCCTTTTCGAGAAAAGCGAAGTATTTTTAGTTTTATATCATTGTATCTACCCGTATCGGGAACAGAGCCTTTTGAAAAGGAGCACCGATATCTGTTTTATCCCCGCGGATGAAATTTTCTGTGGACGGAAAGCAGTTTGTTCCGGTCGATATGGGTATAGATCTCCGTGGTGGCGATATTGGCATGGCCGAGCATTTCCTGAATGGTCCTCAAATCGGCGCCGTGGGCCAGCAGATGGCTGGCGAAGCTGTGCCGCAGCGTGTGGGGATGGATATTTTTGCTGATCCCTGCCAAATTGGCGGCCAGTTTCACCACCTGCCAGAGCCGTTCCCGTTCCAGAGGTTTTCCCCGGTAAGAGAGAAAGACCGCAGGTTCCGACGGATTTTTTTCTGCCAGAAGGGGACGGACAAAGTCAAGATAATATTTCAGCTGCCGCAGGGCAGGTCTGCCTACGGGAACGATGCGTGTTTTGCTCCCTTTGCCCGTCACCCGGAGCAATTCCTGTTCCATATCCACCGCTGTCAGCGGCAGACTGGCCGCCTCTGAGACGCGCAGGCCGGAAGCGTACAAAAGTTCCAGGATCGTCCGGTTGCGGACAACAAGAGGATCATCTGATTTGGCGGGAAAGGCCTTGAGCAGCGCCAGTACCTCCTGTTCCGAAAGAAAGTCCGGCAGGATCTTCCACAGCCGGGGGGACTCCATCACCTCCGTTATATCCGCCGGGATAAGCTCTTCGCTTTTCAGGTAGCGGAAAAACATTTTCAGGGAAATCAGATGACGGGCGATCGTAGAGCTTTCACATCCCTTGAAACGCAGATCATCCAGATAGTCCAGCAGCATTTCCCGGTCAACGGTCCCCCAGCTTTTCACGTGGAGAACTTCACTCAGATAGGCCGCTGCGGAGCTGATATCCGTTTCGTAGGCACTGCGGGTGTTGCGGGCAAGTCCCCGTTCAAGAACAAGGAACTGCCCGAAAGCCGTGATATCCCGCTGTAAAAGTGCTGACGGCATTATTTGACTGTACCTCTGCGGCCGTAACGGTGACACTCCACCAGCCAGTCAACGGCCTCTTTGCCGGTATCCACAAGTTTCACAAGATCCATGTCCTGCGGGGAGATCATTCCCTGCTCAAGAAGGGTGTTTTTGATCCACTCTCCGAAGCCCTGCCAGAAGGCTTTGCCGACAAAGATAATGGGGATCATATTGATTTTTTCCGTCTGGACCATGGTCAGCACTTCACTCAATTCATCCAGGGTCCCGAAACCGCCGGGATAAACGATGACGGCTGTGCTGTATTTGAGAAAGCACACCTTGCGGACAAAGAAGTAACGGAAAGAGAGGGAATCCGTCTGATATTTGTTGGGATGCTGCTCCATGGGCAGTTCGATATTGAGACCGATGGAAACGCCGCCGGCCTCATAAGCGCCCCGGGAGGCCGCCTCCATGATGCCGGGACCGCCGCCGGTAATGACGCCGTAGCCGGCATCCACCAGCAGTTTGCCCGTATCGCGGGCTTCGGCATAGAGCGGATCACTTTCCCGGATCCGGGCGGAGCCGAAAACGGAAACGAGCATTTCCGGCATGTGCGTCATATAGTCAAAGGAATCCACAAATTCTGACATGATCCGCAAAATGCGCCAGGAATCCGCAGGCATGAAGTCATTGTTGCCGTTGTTTTTTCCGAAATCAAGATGATCTCCCATAATTACCTCCCTGAAAAAAATGTGTTCAAACGTCCCAACAGGCTGCGGCGGCCTGAGCGGCGGCATTTTCCCCTTGCGGAGAAAGCTGCTGTGCAACTTCTGCCATCTGCTTTTCGACCTCTTCTCTCCGCCTTCCGCCGGGAAGGATCGCTTCGATGGGGCCCATCAGCTCCTCTTTGCAAAAGTGGTGCTGCAAAAACTCCTCAAACACGGTTTTGTTGGCAATGATATTGACCATGGTAAAATAGCCCCGGTAGAGTTTCACCACCAGACTGGCCAGAAAGATCGTGAACCAGTGCATCCGGTAGCCGACGACAAGCGGCAGGCCGGAAATCGCTGATTCCACTGTGACTGTGCCGCTGGCGGCAAGTCCTGTTCCGGCTTTCTGCTGCCAGTATCCCGTATCGCCGCAGGTGACTTCCAGGGCCGGAAGAGCGGGATTTTTCTGTTTGTAGGCGGCGATTTTTTCCCGGCACAGGGCGGCGATTTTTTCCCGGGGGGCAGACAGATGAAAGGTCAATGACGGATGACGTTCTGCCAGCGCGCACACCGTATCCAGCATGGGGTCGAGCAGGCGGTTGATCTCCATGACCCGGGATCCCGGCAGCAGAAGAAAGGCATCCGGATCACGCTTGATGGAGGGATCTTTGCGCTCATTGACGATATCTATCAGCGGATGTCCCACAAAATCCGCCTGAAGGCAGGTTTTGGAAAACACCTCCACCTCGAAGGGGAAGATCACCAGCATTTTAGTACATATTTTCGCCAGCACCGGCAGGCGCCATTTGCCCCAGACCCACAGATGCGGAGAGACATACCAGATCACTTTGATCCCGCTCCAGTACATCGCCAGCGCATACAAAAGATTGAAGCCGGGATAATCGATCAGCACCACCGCATCCGGACGCTCTTTCCGCGCCGCGATGACAAGTTTGAAATAGATCCCGATAAAGGTGAAAAGCAACTTGGATATTTCCACGACGCCCATTACGCCAAGCTCCGTGGAGTCCACCAGCACGGGGATCCCCGCCGCCATCATCCGCGGACCGCCCATGCCGGAAAGTTCCACGGTCTCGTTTTTTTTCCGGGCGAGCCGCCGCAGTTCCTCGCCCAGACGGGCGCCGTAAAGATCTCCGGAGGCCTCTCCGGCAAATATCCATATCTTTTTCATTCTTTTTTCCTGCCGATAGCTTGGTGGATTTTTCTCTTTTCAGCAGATAAGATACAGCTTCTTTGATGACCTTTCAAGGCAAAATCTCCCGGGAGAAGAGTTTTTTAACACAAAATAAGAATTATTTTCACTTTTATTTTGCAAAGTGACTTGATAAATCACCTCCGGACAGTTATATTTTTCACAGAGAGAGTCGGAAAACCAAACGGAGGACAGCCGCCATGAACAGATCAAGCCAGCGCGAAGCTATTCTCAAAGCCTTGCGGAGTGTGAAATCCCATCCCACGGCAGATGAGATCTACGCCATGGTCCATGACAGCATGCCGCGGTTGAGTCTGGCCACCGTTTACCGCAATCTGGAACAACTGGTCAACGCCGGAATGGTCACTGCCATCGACGGGGCCGGTTCCCGCCGTTTCGACGGCAATGCGGCACCTCATCATCACAAGCGGTGCAGCGTTTGCGGAAGTGTGTCAGATATTTTTTCCGAAGAACTGCACCATCTGGATAACGCCATCGAACGGCTTTTGCCCCTTTTGGAGTGTTCCGCATGCAGCGTTGAGTTTTCCGGGATTTGCGGTAAGTGCCGGGCCGCTGAAACTCCGTTTTATGAAACGGTCAGCGTCCGCACTGAAAGAGGACGTGTCAATACAAAAAATGAGGAGATCTGTTACCATGAATAACATTTCTGAAATCCGCCGCTGTGCATCCTGCGGTGCCATGATCGAAGTTC
The DNA here is from genome assembly GCA_017508555.1 of Lentisphaeria bacterium. GTDB lineage: Bacteria > Verrucomicrobiota > Lentisphaeria > Victivallales > Victivallaceae > UBA1784. The sequence goes on along the minus strand of JAFVYP010000122.1, from coordinate 2,153 downwards.
TGGAAGATTGCACCTGCTCCGGCTGCTGCGGTTTCACCTGCTGCGGCAAAGAGATGCAGACGCTGAAAGAAAACACCTCCGACGGTGCGGCTGAAAAGCATGTCCCCGTCATTGAAAAACGCGGCAACGGTATCTTGGTCAAGGTCGGAGAGATCGCTCATCCCATGATCGAAGAACACTATATCGCCTGGATCGAAGTTATCAGCGGCAGTGTTTCCATGCGCCGCCAGCTCCGTCCCGGAGAACCGCCGGAAGCCTTTTTCGAGATCCCTTACAGCGATAATCTCGTTGCCAGGGAGTATTGCAACAAACATGGATTATGGAAGAAAATATGAACGATTCCTGTTTCAGTGCCGTCCCCGTCTCTCCGAATGTCTGGTGGGTCGGGGCACGGGATTGGAGCGTCCGCAACTTTCACGGATATGAAACCGGACGCGGCTCCACTTACAACGCTTTTCTCGTCATCGACGAAAAAGTGACCGTTATTGATGCTGTCAAAGCCCCTTTCATGGACGAAATGCTTGCCCGTATCGCCAGCGTTATTGATCCGCAGAAAGTGGATATCGTCATTTCCAATCATTCTGAACCCGATCACTCCGGCGGGCTTCCCCGCCTGATCGACACAGTCCGTCCCGAAAAGGTCTATGCCTCCATGGCCGGCACCAAAACCCTCGGCGCTTATTACGGATTGAAGGATATTCAGACGGTCAAGACAGGCGACTCCATTTCTGTCGGCAGAGGAAACATCTCTTTTGTCGATACAAAAATGCTCCACTGGCCCGACAGTATGGTCAGTTTCTATGATCTGGATAACATCCTTTTTTCACAGGACGCCTTCGGAATGCATCTGGCCTCCTCCCCCCTCTGGGCCGATGAGTGCGACAGAAGTATTCTTGATTATGAGGCCCGGAAATATTTTGCCAATATCCTCAACCTTCAGGCAGACCGCATCATCGCTCTGCTGGATGCGCTCCCCGGACTCGGATTGGATATCAAAATCATCGCCCCCGATCACGGTCCCCTCTGGCGCCGGGATCTTCAGTGGATCCTCGATCTCTACCGGGAGGCCGCTGAACAGAAGTACAGCAAGCGCGCCCTGGTGGCTTTTTCCACCATGTGGCATGCAACTGAGAAAATGGCAAAAGCCCTCGCTGAAGGACTCCGCACTGCCGGCATCGAAGTTGCCCTCTGTGACTTGGATGTCTGCGACCGCAGTGCCGTGATGACCGAAGTCGCCCGTTCCGGCCTCGTTGCCTTCGGCGCTCCCACCATGAACAATCAGGTGTTTCCCAAAATGGCCGATGTCCTGAACTATGTGAAGGGGCTCCGGCCCAGAAACAAGATCGGATTCGCTTTCGGCGCTTACGGATGGAGCGGGGAAGGCGGAAAACAAATCGCTGCTGAACTTGAAGCCATGGGCTTTGAACTGCCCGAACCCCTCTGCCAGATCAAATATATGCCCTCGCAGGAAGAACTTTGCAAAATTGTTGAAACCGGTAAAAAACTCGGCACCGTTCTCTCTGAACGCTGCCAATAACCAATATGGAGATAAAAAATGAAAAAGTATGTGTGTGAAGTCTGTGGTTATGTCTATGATCCCGCTGTGGGCGATCCCGATAACGGCGTTGCTCCCGGTACCGCTTTTGAGGATATTCCCGATACCTGGGGCTGTCCCGAATGCGGCGCAGGTAAAGATGAATTTGTCCCCGAAGATTGATTCTCTTTCCATTTGAAGGAGTTTTGCACCATGCGTTATTCCCTTCTTTTGGCTGCCGCACTCTTCTGCTGCCTCTTTTCCGGATGCACGATGCCATGGACCGAGGCTCAGAATAATTTGGATAATTCCAAACGCTTGCGTGTGGGTATGACCAAATCAGAAGTCCTGAAAATCATGGGCCAACCTCTCCGCAATGAGACCTTCTGCAAACCCGATATCTGGTACTATTATGTGGAACAGATCTGGGCTGACGGCCTCATCGCTGAAGAAGAGTGCATGCCCCTCGTCTTTGAAAACGGAAAACTCGCCGGATGGGGAAACCACTTCCTCACCCGTTACCGTCTCCGCCGCAAAGACAACTCCAAATCCCTCATCATCCCTACCGCTTTTTTTTCGCGAAAAAAAAGCTTGGCAAAAAAAAGCGTGTAGCGGGGGT
>JAFVYP010000121.1 GCA_017508555.1 Lentisphaeria bacterium | reverse complement strand
TGGTATCGCGGGGAGGGGGCCGAACGTCGGCTCCGTTATCTTTCTTTTCGCGGGAAAAGAGGTTTTTCCCCTCCCCACACCCCACCCCTTTTCGAGAAAAGCGAAGTATTTTTAGTTTTATATCATTGTATCTACCCGTATCGGGAACAGAACTTTGTATTAAAATCAAAAACTGTTTTCAGGTCCGGGAAAGACACCCGCTTTCACATCCTGAGCGTAGGAGGCCAGGGCGGAGGTGATAATCTTTCCGGCTTCGGCATAACGGCGGCTGTGCTTGGGCGTGAAGTTGTCGAACATGCCGATCACGTCGTGAAAAACCTGGATCTGTCCGGAGCAGTCTGCGCCGGAACCGATACCGATGGTGGGGATGGAAACGGCTTCCGTGATCTTCCGGGCCGCCTCCTGAGAGATGCACTCCAGAACCAGTGCAAAGGCACCGGCCTCCTCAAAAGCTCTGGCGTCGGCGATCAGACGTTCGGCATCATCCCCTCTGCCTGTGACCTTGTAGCCGCCCACAGCCTGAATATGCTGGGGCAGAAGCCCGATGTGGGGCATGACGGGGATCCCGGCGCTGACCAGACGCCTGACAAGGGGAGCGAACTCCGCACCGCCCTCCAGTTTCACGGCATCGGCGCCGGATTCTTTCATGGCGCGTCCGGCATTGGTCAGAGCCTGCTCCATGCTGACCTGATAGCTCATAAAGGGCATGTCAAAGACGATGAAGGACTCCGGGGCGCCCCGGCGGACAGCTTTGGTATGATGGATCATCTCCTCCATGGTAGCGGGGAGCGTATTGTCATATCCCAGAACGGTCATCGCCAGAGAGTCTCCGACCAGCAGCATATCGATCCCGGCTTTGGCGCAGGCGGCGGCGCCGGGCGCATCGTAAGCGGTTATCATGACCAGTTTTTCACCGGCGGCTTTGCGTTTGGCAAAACTTGAAACAGAAATTTTTTTACCCATGATCGACTCCTTGAAAAATAAAACAGGCCAACACCTATTTTTTGCAGCGGTAAACAAAAGCGGGCGGGAGATTGCGCCAGACGATACGGCTGGTCTCCACCTCGCTGAAAAGATTTTCAAGTCTGCGGCGGAAACGGATGCCCGCCGGAAGCATAACTCCCTGAATATAAGCGAAAGTAGCGAAACGGCCGCCGGGAGCCAGTCCGGCCAGAACGCCTTCCAGGATCTCATCCTGCAATTTTTCCGGAAAGATCGCCCAGGGGAGACCGGAAAGGATGACATCCGCCGCTTCCTTATTTTCCTGTTCAAGGATGCGGGGCAGATGAGAGGCGCAGCCGCAGCAGATCCTGGCCCTGGGGAAACGGCCGTGGAGACTTTCAGCCAGTTCCGGATCAAGCTCAACGGCGATAAAATCGCTTCCTTTATTCAGCCGGGGAATGATCTCCCGTGTAATGGCGCCCGTACCGGGGCCCAGCTCCACGACGGTCCGGGCAGATCCCATACCGATGGACCGGGTCATTTCAACGGCCAGCGCGCGGCTGGACGCGCAGAAGGCTCCCACGCGTCCCGGATGACATAAAAATCTGGTGAATATTGAACTCATTTTCCGGTATCCGCTCCTTTTCCTGCGGGGAATTTGGCCGGATAATAGTAAGCCTTGATCTCTCCGGCAGTATATTGCTGTGCGGGTCTTACGCCCGGCACACGGATACTGTCACGCCTGCTCCAGTGAAGATAAACAATATTTTTCCGGCGGGGCTTTTGGACCAGACGGATGAAATCTTCGGTACTGTACTGCAAACGGGGACGTCCCTCTTTGACGGCTCTTTTGTCGGCATACTCCATCTCTCCGATGGCGTTGAGACTGATGACATCCGGCGTCTGGAAGCACCAGGCCGCCGCGTGCATCAGAGAGGGAATGGTGGCCACTTGAACGTTTTCAGGAGAGACGCCGAATTCTTTGCGGATCTTATACAGCGTATCGGCAGGCATCTTATCTGCCTTGAGACGGGGATCGATAAAGAAGGGAATGACCATCGCCGGAAGAGCCAGAAGGACTGCAAAGAACCAGAGACGGAAACGGATGATCTTCTCTTTGGTGAGCAGAAGGAGCGTTCCCCCGGCAATGCAGGAGGCTCCTGCCGCCAGAACAAGAGGTGAAAAAATTTCCAAACGTTCAAAAAGTTCCGGATCAAGATCAAGACCTGTATCCCGGGCAAACTGCAGCAGATAGCCCGCCGGAACGGCCAGAAGGCCTGCCGCCGCAAAAATACCGCCCAGCACGTTGAGAAGGATATGAACAGCCTTTTCCGCCTTTTCCGAACTGCGCAGACAGAGAGCCGTGAACTGAGCCATGAGGATCGCCAACGCGGGGAAACAGGGCAGGATGTATGTCGGCAGCTTTCCTTTGGAGCAGGAAAACAGGATCAAAGGCAGCACTGCCGCGCACAGCGCAAAACGGCAGAGAGGCGTTTTCAGCATCTCTTTGATGACTTTTCTGCCGCCGCCGGCACCGGCAGCAAGGAGAAAAGCCGACGGAAAGATCCCGCCGAAAAAGAAGGGCAGCAGAAAATACCAGGGTTCAGGATGCTGACCACTGGTGTTTTCCGTAAAACGCTGGATATGTTCAACTTCAATAAAATAGCGCCAGAAATCGCCATCGGCTTTATGGACGGCGATCCCCCAGGGCAGAACCGTGAGGACGGCAAAGAGAAGAACGGGCCAGGGATAAAGGAACAACTCTTTCCAACGCTTTTCCCACAGCAGGAATCCGGCAGCTCCCAAAGCGGGAACGACCAGAGCGGGAAAACCTTTGACCATAAATCCTGCGCCGCAGCAGACGCCGCAGAGAGCCAGCAGAAGAAAACGGGAAAGCCGGGGCCGTTCCTTTTGGAGCGCGGCAAAAATACAGAACATGGCCCCGGTGCTGAAGGCGGTCATGGGCGCATCCAGCACACAAAAGACCCCCAGGCCGAAAACCATGCCGCAGAAAAGATACATCATGCTGCCCAGAGCGGCCATACGCCTGTCGCGGCCCGTTGCCGCAAGGATCGTCAGCGCAACAAAGAGAGCCGAAAGGCCTGTCATCGTGGCGGAGGCCAGACGGATGGCAAAGGCGTTGCGGCCGAAAAGATATAAATTAAGGGCCGTCAGCCAGTGGCCCGGAGCCGGTTTTTCAAAATAGGGGTATCCGAACATGTGCGGCGCGGCAAAGTTGCCGGTGTCAAGCATTTCCAGAGGGATCTGGGCGTAACGGAACTCATCGGGGATCACCAGAGGACGGCTGCCCAGGGGGATCAGATAGGCGGCGGCAAAAAGAAGGATAAGCAGAAAGATTTTTTTCATTGTGAATTTTCTCCATAAAAGACAGCCGCCATTCTGCCGGACCGCGTCACCGTTTTACCGGCATACGGCGGCATATCCTTCAGACGGGCGGGGAAATTGACGATAATAACAAGCTGTCCGCCCCGGGCAAGGGTGTCCGGGATCATTTTTTTCAAATCCTGCGGGGAAACGGCCTTTTTTCCGGCCCGCGCCAGACCGGGAGCCAGCTCGCCGGGTCGGCTGTAAACATGGACATCTCTGTTCAGGACCCAGGCAGCGGAAGATGCCATTTTACCGTCAGCAAGGATGACCGCCCCCGGACGCAGCCGGGGCAGGACTGCCCGGCGGATAAAAGCAGGACTGTTATGCTGCCTGACGATCTTCTGCGGCATGATATGGTGGATCGAAAGCATGACGACTCCTGTCCCCAGACAGAAATAGAAAAATTTACGTTCCGGAAAAATATCCTGCTCTTTGGCAGCCATGCCGTACCAGAGCAGCAGCAGCGCACCTGTCATGCCTGCCGGAAGAAGTTCAGAAGGGGTGTAAAGTTTCCAACGTCCCGGCACAACAGGCAGAAGATGCCAGATGATGAACAGGACGATACTGCTGCCCAGCACAGGAAGCAGCAGACGGAACAAACGGCTGATCTTTCTGACCGTTTCAAGATCTTCACCGCCCTTGAGTGTGCGGGCGGTCAGCAGCGCGGCAAAGGGAAAAAGCGGCAGGATATATGTTCCCAGCTTGGCGCTGACTGCGGAAAAAAAGATAAACCACAGAACCAGGGTGATGGCACAGAAGAAGTTGAAATCATCCTTCAGAAAAAAATCTTTCCAGTTTTTCCGTACAGAAGCCAATCCGGGAAGGGCCAGAAAAAGGACCGGCAGAAAAGTGCCGGCAAAAACAGGGATATAATACCAGAAAGGCTGGGCACGGTCATCTGCGGCACCCTGTCCGGAAAAGGCTCTTGAAAGGTGTTCTGTCAGAATAAATTCTTTCCAGAACGCCGGGGCATGCCTGTGGACGAAAAGCACGCAGGGAACAGCAGCAAGAGCCATGCCGCACAAAACAGGAAGCAATGCCAAAAACCATTTGCTGAAGGCTTTTTTCCAGAAGAGAAAACCCGTCATGGCCAATCCTGTCAGCAGGGGGGCCAGCAGACCTTTTATCATGGTCCCGGTTCCCAGAAAAATGCCCACCGCCAGAAGCAGGAACAGACTGCGCAAAAGAGATTTTTCTGTAAAATAAATGTATCCGAGAGCCGTTGCGGCCGTGACACAGAAAACAAAGGGGGCGTCAAGGACAGCATAGGTCCCCACAGCAAAAACCAGTCCGCTGCACAGATAGAGCAAGGCGGCGGTGATCCCTGTTTTTCTGCTGTCGGCCCGGGTTCCCAGAAGATAAACGGCGCCTGCGGTCAGCAGCGTGAAGAGCGCCGATGGCAAACGCACGGCAAAGGGGGTCGGTCCCAGCAGTTTCATCATCCCCGCAGTCAGCCAGTAGGCGGGAGAGGGTTTTTCAAAGTAGGTCAGACCGTTGAGTGTGGGAACAGCAAAATTGCCCGACTGGAGCATCTCGCGGGGGATCAGGGCATAACGGACCTCATCCGGCGCAAACAGCGGCCGGTGCCACAGGGCGCCGAAATAGACAAACACGGCGGCGAGGAAGATCATCCACCCCAATTTTTTACTGTCGGCTGCTGTCATAGATATTCCTGTTTATCTGTTTGCCGGAAAAGATCCGGTGAATTTAAGAATACACTTTTGTATATAATATAGTGCCAAAGCCCTTATTGTGCAAGTTTACGGCAGACACGGCGTGCTTTGGCAATAATCTCCTCCTCACCGGGGACATATCTGTTGTGCATCAGGACTTTTCCGGCGCAGATGACGGTGTTGATGACGCTGGTATCGGCGGCATAGACCATATTGGCTTTAAGATCATAGTCTCCCACCATCTGGGGGTGATCCAGTTCCACCAGGAGGGCATCGGCCTCTCTGCCTTCGGAAATCACGCCTGCATCAATGCCGAAAGCCTTGGCACCGTTGACAGTAGCCATGTCGAAAATCAGATCCGCCCGGGCAGTTTCCGGATCACCAGTCTGATGTTTGGCCAGAAGAGCGGCAAACTTCATCTCTTCAGTCATGGAAAGGTTATTATTGCTTGAACAGCCGTCCGTGCCGATGGTCACACGGCAGCCGGCATTGACGCAGGCCGTCAGATCGAAAGCGCCGCTGCACAGCTTCATGTTGGATACCGGCATGTGGGCAATGACGCTTTTTCTCTCTGAAATGAGGGCTCTATCCTCCGGAAGAAGATGGGTGCAGTGGGCCAGAAGGGTCTTATCAGAAAGCAGTCCCAGTTCATCCAGATAGGCAATGGGTGTTTTGCCGTGTTTGGCCAGAGATTCCTCCACTTCGCGGCTGGTTTCAGAGGCGTGGATGTGGATGAACAGCCCCCGTTCCCGGGCGATATCCGCCGCCAGACGCAGGACCTTTTCACTGACGGTATAGATGGCGTGGGGAGCGCAGGAAAAGGTGATCTCTTCCGGCAGACCGGGCAGTTCCGCCAAAAGTTCCCCGTTGCTTATTCTGTTGCGTTCCAGCAGCTCTCCATTGCCGTCGCAGATGAAAAGCAGTCCGATGGAGGCGCGGATGCCCATTTCGCGGCAGGCCCGGAGCGTAGCTTTCTGGTGCCAGTACATATCCGCAAAAAAGACAGTGCCGGATTTGATCATCTCAAGGATGGCCAGACGGCTGCCGTCGTAGATATCTTCGCTTGTGAGTTTGGCTTCAGCGGGCCAGATACAGTCATGGAGCCAGGTAAACAGCTCCATATCGTCACCGTATCCCCGGAGCAGGGTCATGGCGGCGTGGGTATGGGTATTGTAAAAGGGAGGCATCACAGCCAGATGTCCGCCTGCGTCAATGACTTCAAAGCCCGCCGGATCCAGACCGGGAGAAATCTTTTCAAAGCGTTTGCCGCAAATGGCGATATCAGTACACGTTCCGTTGAGAACGACATTTTTAAGCATCAGTCTGTTCATTGTTTTCCCTCTTGAAGCACTGTTGAATGATCTGCACGTCTGAAAAAGCGTATCTGACGCCTTTGATCTCCTGATAATTTTCATGTCCTTTGCCTGCAACAAGGACGACATCTCCCGGCTGTGCCGCACGGAAGGCTTTCTGCACAGCCTTTTTCCGGTCAGGCTCCACATCGTACAGAGTTCCCGGCCGGATACCGGCAACGATATCTGCAATGATCTTTTCAGGCTCCTCCGAGCGGGGATTGTCGCTTGTAACGATCAGATGATCGGCACAAGAGGCGGCCTGTCCCATGCGGGGACGTTTGCTTTTATCCCTGTCGCCGCCTGCGCCGAACACGCAGAAGAGACGCCCGGCCGTCAGGGGACGCAAAACCTCAAGCACATGGGCTAAGGCATCATCCGTGTGAGCAAAATCCACCACAAAGAGCGGTCCTCCGGGAACGGGGATCATCTGCATCCTGCCGGGAACGGTGATCTCCTTCTCAAGAGCCGCCAGCAGCTGTTCAGGCAAAACTCCTGTGGACATGGCTGCCAGAAAAGCTCCGGTCAGGTTGAAGGCATTGTGTTTCCCCGCCAGATTGGTTCTGACAGGATAACAGATCTTTCCGCAGACAAGATCAAAACGGCTGCCGCCGCAGGCCGTATGCAGCGCCCGGATCTGCCAGTCGGCCTCTTTTTCCTGACCGAAGGTGATGATCCGGCAGCAGGCATGCAGCTCCTCCGCCAGACGTCTGCCCCAGGGATCATCCGTATTGATAACAGCCGTTCCCTCCGGATGAAGCAGCCGGGTGAAAAAACGTTTTTTCGCCTGATAATAATGTTCCATATCCTTATGGTAATCCAGGTGATCCCCTGTGAGATTGGTAAAAACAGCGCACTTGAAACGGGCGCCCCGGGCGCGGTCCTGATCCAGGGCGTGACTGGATAACTCCATGGCGGCGGAGCGCAGACCGTTGCGCTGCATTTCATCCAGCAGACGGAAGAGTGTGGCACTGTCCGGTGTGGTGTGGGTCGCGGGGAAACTGTTTTTGCCGGTGCGGAATTCGATGGTGGAAAGCAGACCGCAATCTTTCAGAAGATGTTCAAGAATAAAGACAGTGGTGGTTTTTCCATTGGTTCCCGTGACCCCCAGCAGCTGAAGTTTTTCATCGGGGCGGCCGTATTTTTCCCTGAAAAGAAGCGCGGCGCAGGCGGCGGCGTTCCGGACGTGATAATAGCTGATCTCCGGCAGAAAATGATCCAGCTCTTTGCTGTGGATGATGACAGAAGCCTTTTTTTCAGCCAGGGGGATAAAATCATGTCCGTCACTTTTCGTTCCGGGAACGGCAGCAAAAAGTCCGCCGGGGAGGAGCGTGCGGCTGTCGGCTGTGATCTCCTCCGGCAGAGCAACATCCTTCCCCCGCAGGGAGATCAACTGCTCCTTGAGGATTTCACTGCATAAGGGCAGACTGTGATCCATAAGATTATCTTGCCTCCTGCGGCAGCGCATTTTCCATGCCGATCCCACGGGAGCCCTTGACAAAAATAATGTTCCCGGGAACCAGCAGAGAGCTTACCGTCCCGGCGGCTTCTGCCGGTTTTTCAAAGAAGGGAACAGCGTATTTTTCCGCCGCCCGGACAAAGGGGAGACCGGCAGCCATGATCTTTGCTCCCGGAAAAAGCTCAAGGGCAGAAGAGAGGATCTTTTCATGCATTTCCCCGGAATTTTCCCCCAATTCCAGCATACCTCCCAGCAGCAGGACAAGTTTCTGCGGATCGGCAAACTCCTTGAGATAAGCAAAGGAGGCGGCCATGCTGGCCGGATTGGCATTGTAGGCATCGTTGATGATGACAGCACCGTTCAGGCGGCTGATCCGCGATCTCATGCCCGGCAGGACCGTCTGCGGCAGCGCGGCGCAGATGACTTCAGGTTCAATGCCCAGACTCCAGGCGGCGCAGGCGGCGGCAGAGGCGTTGACGGCCTGATGAAGTCCGGAAAGATGCCAGTCGATCCTGAAAGTCTTGCCGTTTTGAAAGCAAGCTCAAAAGAGCTGCCTTCCAGTCTGCCGCCCAGATAGCTGGCGCGCACATCACACCCGGGCGTTGTACCGAAATACAAAACTTTGCGGTCTCCGGCCGCTTCACGGAGCAGACCGCTCTGGGGCAGGTCCGCAGGAATGACCGCTGTTCCCGCCGGTGAGAGGCCTTTGAAAATATCTCCTTTTTCACGGGCAATGCCGTCCAGTGATCCCAGATGCTCGATATGACAGGGAGCGATGCTGTTGACGATGGCCGTATCCGGACGGGTCATCAGCGTAAGCGGCAGGATCTCTCCGGGATGGCTCATGCCCATTTCAAGCACGGCAAAACGGTGATTTTCCTTCAGTTTCAGGAGATTTTGAGGAACGCCTATATGATTGTTGGTATTGCCTTCCGTTGCCAGACAGTTCTCTTTTCCTGCGGCGCAGCTGAAAATGGCCCGGAGCATCTCTTTGACGCTGGTCTTGCCCACACTTCCGGTGACCCCCGCCGCGCGGAGACAGGTCATCTGCTGACGCCGGAAAGCCCCCAGAGCCTGATAGGCTGCCAGAGTATCCTCCACCTCCAGAACAGGTATCCCCGGAGGCACAGCCGCGCCCTTCCGGACACAGAGTGCGGCGGCACCGGCAGCAACGGCTTTATCAAGAAAATCGTGTGCATCAAAACGTTCGCCGGCCAGGGCTGTAAAAAGCATACCGGTCCCGTCCATGCGGGTATCGGTGAATACGCCCGAAACGCCGGCGGAACCGTTGAGCCACTTTCCCCCGGTCGCTTCAGCAAGCATCTGGGCTGTGAAGAGCATCAAAAGCAGTTTCCTTCTCTTCAGAGATTGACATCAAGGATCTGCCGCACCACATCGCCGCGGAAGACCAGACGGATGGTTTTGGCATCCGTTGTCCAGTAGATCCAGGTCTCGTTTTTGGTATCCGGCGTGCGGATGGCCGGCGGCGGTCCGAAAGCCAGAAGCACCTGACGGCGGTCCATACCGGGAACGACTTCGCCCCGGGCGATGCGCACGCGGACTTTATCCGGGATACCGGCAAAGAGTTTGGCGCGGTCTGAGGTGGTGAACGTGTAAGCGATGAAGTCCCGCATGGAGCAGAGGCGGATGCCGTTGTCAAAACGGATGGTGAAGGTTTTGCCCGCCGCTTTGAAAACGATCTTTTCGCCGAAACTTTCTGTCCTGACAGGTTCAATCTCCGTACCGACGGGAATGAAGCTGCCCTGCTGGACGTTGCGGGCGTCCACGTTTTCAGGATCGGTGTACCAGAGATTGTAGGCGGTATAGAGTTTTTCCCCCTTTTTCAACTGAAAGACTTCAGCAAAGATCACAGGTTCCACACAGCCGGAAGAAAGTACCGCAACGAAGGCGGCAGCCAATAAAACGATCAATTTTTTCATTTTTATCCCAGAATAAAATTATAAAAGATGCACTTTCATTTATTATAGACACAAAGAAGAAAAACTTCAAATGATTTCTCTTCAAAAACGCGGAATAAATGTTATTTTCATCCGGTGGATCCCGGCAGGGACGGGAGAAAGCGGCAGAAAGAGGGTCATAAACGCGCCCTCACGGCCGGGAGAAGAGGCATTTTCCGTTTGTATTTCAAAGAGCTTTTCCTCCCCCAGCTCCATTTCGACGCCCAGATATTCCAATCCGGCGCAGGCAGGAGGAACGATAAATTCCAGTTCTGTGCAGAGCTGTTCCGCCTCATTGAAAGCCCATCTCTGGGTCAGTTCCATCTCTTCCGTGCGGCAGTTTTTTGCCAGGATGACAGCGTGTGTTTCAGCGGCCTCCCGCACAACGCCCAGCCGGTCGGGGACTGGACGCAGACGTCCCAGGGCCGCAGAGGCGGCTTTGAAACGGGGACCGCCGGAAATGAGACAGGTCCCGTCCTGTCCGGTCCATGACCGCAGACCGGCAGCCACGACGACGGCCGAACTGCCTGCACAGGCAAGATCAATACTTTCAGCGTGTGCTGTGATATCCATATTTTTTCACCTTATGTTTTCTGTTGAGTACAAACCGGACCGCCGTCAGGCTCTTGTGCTGCGCTTAAAAAATTCCGCACGGACCACCCGGGCATAAGCCGGATAACGTTTTCTGAGCTCCTGCGGACAATCCTGAGGAATGTACTGGAAACGCTTGTAAAACCAGAGATACTGTTCCGGATATTTGCGGATAAAGCTCTCTGAAAGCGCCATCAGTTCCCGGATCACCTCAGCATCATCGGCGTAGCTCTCAAAGGGCTTGGAAAGATACACCGTATGGGCGGTGCATTTGCCGTCATCCAGACGGACAGTGGTACCGTACATGATGACAACAGGGATCCCCCGGGCATCGCAGCGGCGTTTCAGGACGGCCGGAGCCGTACTTGACGGAACCGGCAGACCGAAAAAGTCAACAAATATGCCGCCGTCGCGGCCCCGGGTATTCTGGTCGATGAGCGTGCCGATACTTTTGCCGTCGGCCAAGGCCTGCAAAGCGGCCCGGACAGCGCCTTTGGAAAAAATGACCTCCAATCCCGCGGTTTTTTCCCTGTTGTCGGCATTGAGCAGCTGATTGAGATAGGGGTTGCGCATGGGTTTGGCAATGGCCGCCATCTTGATCCCGGCATAAAAAGGCGCCACGATCCCTGAAGCCTCCCAGCTGCCCAGATGGGGATTGACAAAGATGATCCGTTCATTCCGGGCAAGGTGTGCCTGTAATCTCTCCCTGAGATCATCCGGCATGGCATAACAGCGCCGGATACGCTCCGGACGGTTGTTTGTCCAGATAAATTCCAGCAGATTCATGGTCAAATGCCAGAAGGATCTGCGGCCGATGCGGCGGCGTTCCCGTAAAGGAAGTTCCGGCAGAGCGGCATTGATATTTTCACGGACGGTTTTCCGGGCCGAAGGGATCAGAAATATGCAAAATCCCGCCAATTCCGCCAGAGGACGCAGAAAGCCGTAAGGCAGACTCCGGATAAAAACACAGACGCCCACCATGAAGATATATTCTATCCGGAAACGGATATTTTTGAAAAACTGCCCCATTGCCAACTCCTCAAAACTGTAAAACGGATATTTAATATACAAGGAAAGTATGATAATTTCAAATCACGTACCGGCGCAGTTCAGGAAATATCCTGAGAGAGGGTCTGACCGATCTCTTCCTCTGTCAGATCGCGCCATTGTCCCGGAGGAAGGTTTCCCAGCCTGAGTTTTCCGATGGAAACACGGATCAGACGTCTGACCTGCCGTCCGCAACGGGCGGCCATGCGGCGGATCTCGCGGTTGCGGCCCTCGTTGAGAGTAAATTCATAAAGACATTCGCCCAGAGAGACGATATTATCCGGCTTCAGCAGTTCTCCGTTATCGGAAATCCCCTTTTTCAGCATGCCGATCTCTCCATCCGTCAATTCTCCGTCAAGACGGACATGGTAGCGTTTGCGGATATTGAAGGAGGGATGTCCCAGCGTATGGATATATGTTCCGTCATTTGAAAAAATGATGAGACCTTCACTGTCCTTATCCAGACGGCCGGCGGAAACAAGGCGTTCCGGCACTGTTATCAGCTCAACGGCAAGTTTTTTAGCGTGGATATCCCCATTGCTGCATGTGTATCCCCGGGGCTTGTTCAGCATGATGTAACGCTTTCTTTCCTCCGGTTTGACGGGCTTTCCGTCAACCGTCACTTTGTCGTCACTTTTGATCCGGATCGACGGAAGAGTGACGGTTACACCGTTGACGGCCACTTTTCCTGCCTGAATAAGCTCAAGCGCTCCCCGGCGGGAGCTGATGCCGCAGGAGGCCAGATATTTGGCAATGACGGGAAGAACAGGATCACTTGTCATTTTTTGAAAGCGAACAGATATTGCAGTGACGGCAGTCCAGTCCGGCGGGGGGAACATAAAGTTTTCCCGCCTTCACGGCGGCGCGGGATTTCAGATGATTCCGGATGGCCAGGATCACCCCCACGATGATAAAGGCTCCGGGGGCTGAGGTCGGCAGCAGAAAATCCGTTGTCCAGCAGGTGAGGATCTTGATGCCGAAAATGGAACCTGTCCCAGCAAACTCCCGGATGGCTCCCAGCATCGTCAGGGTCAGCGTAAATCCCAGCCCCATCCCCAGCCCGTCCAGAATGGAATAAAAAGGATTGTTTTTGCTGGCGAAGGCCTCGGCTCTGCCCAGAACGATGCAGTTGACCACGATCAGAGGAATGAAGATCCCCAGCGCCGCATACAAAGCCGCAGGCGCATAGGCCTGAAGCAGCATATCCACCACCGTGACGAACGTGGCGATGACCACGATATAAACAGGAATACGGATCTTGCGGGGAACGATACCCGCAATACAGCTGATGACGAAATTGCTGCCGGTCAGAACACAGGTGGTGGCCAATCCCATGCCCGCACCGTTGGTCGCAGAGGTGGTCAGGGCGAGAGTGGGACAGGTTCCCAGCAGCAGAACGAGTACAGGATTTTCCTTCCAGATACCATTGGCAAAAATGGAAAAGAGCTTTTTCATTTGGCACCTCCGAATGCGGCTGAAATCTTTTTGCGGTTTTTGCGGAATGCCAGAGCGATCTCCGAAGCGCTTTCCGTGACGGCCCGGCTTGTGACAGTGGCTCCGGTGACATAAAGCGCCGTGCCGCCGTCTTTGCGGATGCGCCAGCCTTCAGCGGGAACTTTTTGGCCGTTGAACTGATCCAGACAGGCATTGGGCGGCAGTCCCGGCGGCACGGGACGGGTGAAGTTGAAGATCGTTTTACGGAATTCCCGTTTGCAGATTTCCGCCCCCAGACCGGGGGTCTCATTGTGTTCCGTTATCAGGATGGCTCTGATGGTTCCCGCCGGATCAAGTCCGGCCAGCATTTTGATATTTCCCGCATATCCCCGGGGATTGACCGCAGAGGCGGCGTAACCTGTGATTTGACCGTTTTTCCGCGCCGCCCTCAAAGTGACACGCCATCCGGCAGGACTTTTGATGTGAAGCATTTTTTCATTGATGTCATTGTCAAAAGCGGGCAGGATCTGACGGAGAGCCTGACTGTCGCGAAGCGCTTTTGCCTCAGCGATGGGACCGGCTGTGTAGTGGGAAACGACCGCCAGAACCAGCGCGGAAAGCAGACTGATACCGCCGAGAAACACGCCCAGCACTGCAAAATTTTCATTGTCTTTGAGCTTCATCAGACCTCTCCTTTACGTTTGAGGACATAGCCGAAGGGACGGGTCCCGCTCCATTTGTCGATCAGCGGCACCAGCGCGTTCATGAAGAGGATGGCAAAACTCACCCCTTCCGGATAGTTGCCCCAGATACGGATGACGGAGGTGATGATCCCGCACCCCATGGCAAAGAAAATACATCCAGTTCCTGTAATGGGACAGGTGACCATATCCGTTGCCATGAAACAGGCTGCAAAAAGCAGTCCCCCCGTCAGCAGGTGGAAGAGGGGCGACGGGGTCACGCCGGGATAAAAATAATTGACAACTCCCGTAATGACAGCCACTGTTCCCACATAACAGACCGGCACACGCCAGTTGATGAGATTGAAACAGACAAGCAGAACAGCGCCGATCAGGATGGCCGGCACACACACCTCACCGATACAGCCGCCTTTGACTCCCCAAAAGTACTTTTCAAGGAGCTCTGGATTGTCGATCTTTTTGAAGTTTTCATGGGCAAAAAAGTCATTCGTTTTGATTTTCGGCGTGTTTCCCGCAATGCTCAGGGGGGTGGCACAGGTCACGGCATCCACGGGGGTGCGGAACTCTTTGATTTCAGGAAAATCTTTATCCATGCCCCGGGGCGGCGTCCAGACGGTCATAGCGGCGGGCAGAGCGATCAGCAGGCCCACGCGGGCGACCACGGCGGGATTGAAGGGGTTGTATCCCAGACCGCCGAAAACCTGCTTGCCGATCCAGATCGCCAAAACGGCGCCGATGAGAGGGACATAAAAGGGGACCTCCGGCGGACAATTCAAGCCGAGGATGACGCCTGTTACAGCGGCACTGCCGTCCAGAACAGTCTTTCTGACGGGACGGCCCGCCAGTTTGCACCACAAAGCCTCAGCGGCCACGCAGAAAACGGTGGTGAGAAAAACCACCCAGGCCGCCTTCCAGCCGAAAAACCAGATCCCTCCCGCCAGGGGGAAAAGCAGAGCCAGAAGGACTTTGCCCATAATGCGGGAGGTCCGTTCCGGCGAAACCACATGGGGACTGCTGCTGACGACAAGAGATTCCCCTGTCGGCATCAGGATATCAGATGTTGAACTGTTGCTGTTTTCTTCCATTATAAAAATACTCCGTATGCGTTGCTTTGGGTACTTTATGCTGAACACTGACCGACTTGCAGAATATCCGCAGAGACCCGGGACCACATCCGGACAGCATCCGGCAACGGATATTTTCTGACTTTTCCGATCATCGTTCTATACACAACCTACTTTTTCTGCATCTGACGGCGGATCTCCGCCTTGGCTCTGCGGTGGTGCTGCACCAGAGGCCGTTTGGCCGGACAGACATAGGCACAGGCGCCGCACTCCAGACAATCCATCACATGATTCTGCTGCGCAATGTCAAAACGTCCGCTTTCGATGGCCGCCGCCAGAGCGCAGGGCATCAGATGCATGGGACACCCCTGAACACACCGGCCGCAGCGGATGCAGTTGCCGCTTTCGTAATTGACAGCCTGATCCTGTGACAGCAGCAGGATACCGCTGGTATTTTTGGCGGTGGGAACATCAAAGGATCTCTGGGAAAATCCCATCATGGGACCGCCCAGGATCAGTTTTCCGGGCTCTTCCGTCACCCCCTCTGCCAGACGGACGGCCTCGATCACAGGCGTCCCTATCCGCAGTTTCCAGTTGCCCGGGGTCTTGACGACGGGACCTGTGACTGTCACAATGCGCTCCACCAGCGGAATGCCTCTGATAACAGCATCGGCCGCCGCCGCGGCTGTTCCGATATTCTGGACCACACAGCGGGCATCCATGGGCAGACCTCCCGCCGGGACATCCCGTCCCGTGATGGCATTGATAAGCTGTTTCTCGCTGCCCTGAGGATACTGCACCTTCAGGGGAACGATCCGGACACCGTAAGAGGCCGATTTTTCCTGAAGGACCTCGATGGCGTCGATCTTGTTCATTTCCACGCCGATAAAGATCCTGTCGATCCCCAGTATCCGGCTCATAATGGCGGCACCTGCCAGAACGGCATGGGGATCTTCCAGCATCAACCGGTGATCGGCGGTGAGAAAAGGTTCACACTCCGCACCGTTGAGGATCAGGGTGTCGATCTCTTTTTCCGGCGGCGGAGAGAGTTTTACATGAGTCGGAAAAGAGGCGCCGCCCATACCGACAAGACCACACGCTGCAATGCGGTCAAGAAGCTCTTTGGGGTCTGCCTGTTTCCAGTCGATTTCCGGCAGGGGGGGCAGGGCCTCATCCAAACCGTCGGAAATGATCTCCACCGCCTGTGCCGGAACCCCCGTAGCGCCGGGGACCTCGATGATGCCTTTGACCTCGCCGCTCACAGGACTGTGCAGATTGGCCGAAACAAATCCCGATGCCCGGGCGATCAGCTGATATTTTTTGACTTTATCCCCCGCCTTGACGATCACTTCAGGCGGTTTTCCGGCGTTCTGCGCCACGGGGACAGTGTAGCGCGCCAGCAGGGGCGCGATCCGGGTCGCCGCCCCTTCTGACAGCTCTTTGCCGTGATAAACGGGATAGATACCGTTTTTGAAGGTCATAACACTGCGTGTACTTTTGTTCATTTTATGGAAAACTCCGGGTCAAAGGTCTCGATTTCATAATGCCGTGAAGCCGTCAGCAGCGCTCCTGTCGGACAGCCGACTTTTTCCACATCCTCTTCTGTGGGCGGGGGATCAGCCTCATAATCCACACGGGCCAGAAAACCCTCCACTTTGAATTTTTCAGGCGCCAGACGCTCGCACTTGCGGCACCCCAGACAGGAGACTTTGCAGTTTTTGCGTTTTTCAGGTCCCTTTTCAGGAGAATTGCAATAGACATGCACCCGGCTGTTCATGGGAACCAGTTCGATCACCCCCCGCGGACAGACCGCCGCACAGGTACCGCATCCGACACAAAGCTCCTCATGGACCACCGCCAGATTGTTGATAATCTCAATGGCCCCGAAGGGACATTTGGCCGCACAGCTGCCCATGCCGATACAGCCGTAGCGGCAGCCTTTTGGACCGCCGGAGATCAAATTGGCGGAGGCGCAGTCCAGAACACCGTTATAATTGATTTTTCTGTTGACCTGATGGATATCTCCGCCGCAGCGCACCACGGCCCGCCGGGGAAAAGCGCTTCCGGGATCAACGCCCAGAGCCATGGCGATCGCCGTGATCTGCTCTTTGCTGGAGACCGGACACTTTCCCGGAGGATTTTCTCCATTGACAACAGATTTGGCAAAATCAGAGCAGCCCGCTTTTCCGCAGCCGCCGCAGTTGGCTCCGGGAAGCAGTTCGGTGACAAGTTCGATCCGCGGATCGGTCTCCACTTTGAACACTTTGGCAAAAAATCCGATAACCAGTCCCAGGACAAGTCCCAGACAGCCCATGATAAGAACAGCGGCAATGACAAGCTGGATCATTCCGATACCTCCTTTGTCAGCAGAGTCCTGCAAATCCGATAAAGGCCATGGCCAGGATCCCCGCCGTCACCAGTGCCAGGGGCGTTCCTGCAAAGGCCCGGGGTGGCGCCGCAAGCTCCAAACGCTCGCGCAAACTTGAAAACAACACCAGTGCCAGCGCAAATCCCACACCGGAAAAACAGCCGAACAGCGTGGCATCCAGCACGCTGCGTCCGCCGGAGGCATTGAGGGTCGCCGCCCCCAGCACCGCACAGTTGGTCGTTATCAGCGGCAGATAGATTCCCAGCGCCTGATAAAGTTTGGGACTTGATTTCTGCAGAGAGATCTCAATGATCTGCACCAGTGCCGCGATCACCAGAATAAACAGCAGGACCTGCAGAAAACGCAGATCGTATGTTTTTCCGTTGAACGTAAACACCAGCAGGTATTTATAAATCACGGCCGTAATGGCGGAGGCCAGCGTCATAACAGCGATGACCGCTCCTGACATGCCCAGCGCCGTACTGAGGCGCTTGGAAACGCCGAGGAACGGGCAGATACCCAGAAAGCGGGACAACACAAAGTTGTAAACCAGAATCGCTCCGACTGCAAGTTCAATATATTTCACGATCAGTTCTTTCCTCTGTCAACAGTTGCTCTTCGATCATTTCTGCAAAAGCAGAACGCAGATTTTAATATAACATAACAGAAGAGGTATTGCAAATTCCTGAACGCGCCGCCGGAACATTTTTTTGTGGAAACACCGTTGAAATCCATTGAAAAGCATGCTATTTTAAGTAGTTTAAGATAAGGTAAACAACTACGATGAAACAAAGTTTTGAAGAACGTTTGACCGAATTGACCGGCCCGGAGGGATTTGCCTCCGCCAAGCAGCTGCTCAAGAAAAAAATGCTTTCCGGCGGCGCGTGGAGAAACCGTCACGGCCGGTTGTGCGGCAGATTTATTATCGGTTCACAGGTGGTGGATACCGAGGTGGAAACAGGCAGCGAACCCAGAAGTTTCTGTTCATGCGGACAGAAAACGCATGTTTTCTGCGATCACGCCGCCGCCCTTGTCATGTATGCCGGACGCTTTACAAGAGTTCTCAATATGCCCATCCCCGGAGATGAAGTCCCTGTTTATTACGGCGGATTGAATAAGGAGTCTTTTGAAAAACTGGGCAAACGCATGGAAAATGCAGTCACCTCTTATCTGACCCTTGATGTCAAAAGCGCTTTGCCTCATGTGCCAAGCAAGTGGGAAAATGTTATTTTGACCGTCAAACTCCACAGCCGTGACCGGGAATATCTGGGCAATCTCAACAATCTGCGCAAACTTTATTTTGACAAGATCCTGAGCGCGCTTCTCAAATTGGAAAGTTTCTCCCTTCAGGATCAGCAGATCATCCGTTTTCTCGCCCTGAACGGAGAGGCGGAAAACTCTCAGATATCCCTCAATGCCGAACTGTCAGCAGAATTTTTCCACTCCCTGATCGGACATCCCCGGTTTTTCCGGGACGGACGGCGCCTCACTGTCCGGGGAACTCATGCGGAAGTGGTCATCCTCAAACAGAAAAACAAAGTCGCTCCCGGTCTGCGCCTGGATGGCAGTGTCCTGCCCGTCATCAACGCCAAACTCGTAACAGGAAAAGCCGGATGCTGGGTGGGATACAGCAGTGAATATTATTTTGTCCCGGGAACTTGCGAGATCACCTTTCTCCGGAATTTTTTCCGCTCAGGCGTTTCAACACTCTCAGGAGGCATGGAAACGGAAAACTATCTCAAGCGTTTCCCCTTCCCTGTTGTCAACGCCGATACCTCAGAACCGGAAATGCGCAAAGCCGCCGTTCTGCTGGCAGGGGAACTCGGCGGAGAGGATGAATTGATCCTCCGTCCCCGTTACATCTATCCTTTTGAGGGAATGGAAATGACCTGCCGCATGCGCTCCGGAGAGTTTTTTACCGGCGCCGGACGCTTCTGGAAACGGGATCTGGAATTTGAACGCCGCTTTGAATTGACGCTGGAAATGGCCGGGTTCACCCTCTCTGAAAATACCGCCGTCCTCAAGGGCAATGATGCCGTGGGCCTCTTCCTTGACCGTATCCTGCCGGAATATCTGGCCGCTGAACCGGCCCTGGCTCTTTCGGGCCCTCTGGGACTTTTGCTGCGGGGCGGCGCCGGTGTGCCGGAGCCGGAACTGCGCTGTACCGCTCTTGAAAAATCTGCCGATGCCTGGAAGATCTCCTACCGCTTCACCGCCTCCGGAAGAGTGCTGGACTGGAACAGCGCTGTCCTGTGCGCCAGAGACCTCAAAGAGTATCTTCAGCTGCCCGGAACGGGGATCGTAAAACTCTCTTCTGCATTCGGACGCTTTTTCCGCGCCGTCAACAGCGCTGTGAGAAACGTGGATACCGCAAGCTGTACTTTTGAGATCCCCTTCTGTAATGTCAGATACTACTGTTCCATCGCATCGGAGATCCCCGGGGCGCTGGTTCCTGAACTGCTGACAGATGAGACAACAGTCACCCTTGAGGCGCCCCAGTTCGCCTTTACAGGAACGCTCCGGCCTTATCAGGAGGAGGGTGTCGCGGCTCTTTTGCGGATGACGGACAGAAACCTCAATATGATCCTGGCGGATGAGATGGGACTGGGAAAAACAGTCCAGCTGCTGGCAGTTCTGGCCGCACGGCTGAAAAAGGGGGGACAGCCGGCTCTGATCGTTTGTCCCGCCTCTCTGGTCGCCAACTGGGAACGGGAAGCCGCCCGGTTTGTTCCCGATATGCGCGTGGCGGCACCCAGAGGAAGCGAACGGGAAAACTGCCTGAAAGCCTCCGGCACCTGGGATCTGCTCATTCTCTCTTACGCCGCCGCCAGATTGAGCCGGACCCTGCTCCGCAGAACGGTCTTTTCTTATCTGATCCTCGATGAAGCCCAGCATATCAAAAACCCCGGTTCCGGAAACGCCAAAAGCTGTAAAGATCTGCTGACCGCCCACAAGATCGTCCTTTCAGGAACGCCTCTGGAAAACTCTCAGGAGGATCTGTGGAGCATTATGGACTTTCTCCATCCCGGCATGCTGGGCAGTCTGCCTGCCTTCCGCAAACATTACGCAGGCATTGACAGTTCAGAGGAGCTGCGGCAGGATCTGGCTTTCCGTGTGGGGCCCTTCATCAAACGCCGCACCAAAGCCGAAGTCGCTTCCGATCTGCCGCCCCGCACGGAAAAAATCATCTACTGCGATTTTGCGCCGGAACAGAAAAAACTTTATGATAAGGTCCTGGCCAAAGGACGGAAGGAGATCTCCGCAAGCAAGGAAGACGAACGCCGGTACAGCGCCGCCATTTTCACCACTCTTCTGCGCCTGCGTCAGATCTGCTGCCATCCGGAGCTTCTGCCCGATGAAGAGGGCAGGGAGATCCCCTCAGCCAAGTCGGAACTGCTGGGCGAATTGATCCAGGAAAATATCGACAGCTCCCATAAAATGCTGCTGTTCAGCCAGTTCACAAGTCTTTTACACCTGCTTGAAAAAGATCTGACCGCTCAGGAGATCCCCTATGAGTATCTGGACGGCTCCACGGTGGACAGGATGAAGCATGTGGACCGCTTCAATCAGTCACCGGAGATCCCGCTCTTTCTGCTCAGCCTCAAGGCCGGCGGAACCGGACTGAATCTGACCTCTGCCGATACGGTCATCATTTACGATCCCTGGTGGAATCCTGCCGTGGAACTTCAGGCCGCTGACAGAAGCCACAGGATCGGACAAACCCGTCCTGTGACCATCTGCCGTCTGGTCATGCGGAACTCTGTTGAGGAAAAAATACTGGAACTTCAGGGACGTAAAAAACAGCTTTTCGATGCGGTAGTGGAGGCCTCCGGTGCAGGAACAGGCCTCTCTCTGGAAGAACTCTCTTTCCTCATCGAAAACAATTGATCTTCCATTGGGAAAGGTTTTCTGCCCGCCAAGGGGCGATGGCATCGGGGAAAGAGGCCGAACGTCGGCTTCGGTATCTTTCTTTTCACGGGAAAAGAGGTTTTCCTCTTCCCCCCCTTTGTCCTCCATAGCCTTGGGCGAAGCGGGAACACAGCCAAAAATAAAGGCTCTATTCCCGACATGGGTAGGGGAGATTCAGACATCATAATTTTACTTGTGGTATCTGAATTTTTATATTGCTTTAGCGTAAAAAAATACCGGTCTTGCCGGTATTTTGGATTTTACAAACTCTTTTCGTAAGGCTCTGTTCCCGATACGGGTAGATACAATGATATAAAACTAAAAATACTTCGCTTTTCTCGAAAAGGGGTGGGGTGTGGGGAGGGGAAAAACCTCTTTTCACGGGAAAAGAGGTTTTTCCCCTCCCCGCGATACCATCGACCCTTGGCGGGAACAGCGCGTTTCGTAAAAATAGAAATTATATTAACTTTTCAACTTTAACTCTCATCATCAGGAAAAATCCCACATCCCGTTGATGCTGATTTTATTTGCAAATTTTTTCATAATTGCTTTCTTCTGCAGTTAAAGTTCCAGAAGATAAATACCGCGTTTCCCGTCGTGGGAGGAATCCACCGTTACCATTTTGCCATCCCTGCTCCAGCGGGGATGCAAGTCGCAGCGGGTTTCGCCGATGGGGGTCGCTTCATGGTGGAATGTCCCCAACAGATCCCAGTCCCCTGTGGCGGCGTCGATCAGGATCAATTTCTGGTTGGAGTCTTCATCCGGATAACTGTCAGCAAGAATGGATTTGCCGTCCTTCGGGCTTTTCTGACCGGTTGATTTTTCCGGTCAGGAACATCAATACACCGAGGATGACGGCAAGGACGATCGTTCCGGCAAGCAGGGCAAAGTCTTCCAGTCGCAGGAGAATAAAGTTGAGCAGATAACTTGCGGCAAAAACGGTTCCCATGATCAGAGCAGGAACAAGTTTTCCCAGAAACATTTTTGCGTACATCGTAACCATCACAACGATCACAGCGGCGCTGGTGATGTATCCGGCGGTGAAGCCGATTTTTTCGGAGAAAGCAAGAGCCATCAGATAGAAAAGCACCGGCGCGCCCGCCGCAACCAGATACTGCAGGATATAGACGTTGACTTTGGTAATCATTTCTGCAGTCAGAAGCGTGAAGAAAAAGACGATCAGGAAAAATGTGGCATAGGTGAAACATCTTTCAACCTGCTGATAAGTGCCTGCAGAGATGGTGAGATTGACGCCGACGGATTTTGTCGCAGCGTTGAATCGGTCAAAATGCCATTCACCGGAAAAAGAGTCTTTCTCAATGGAGCGTTTGGCAGGCAGGACTTCGCCGGCAAAACTGGGACTGTCCCATTTGCCTGAAACTGAAATATGGCTCTGTGAAGCATTGGGCGTAAAGTGGATACCGTCACTGCCTCTTGCACTTATGTTGATTTCAGTCTTTGCATCTCCGGCAGGCAGGGGAAAGGTCAGAACGCTATTGTTTTCGGATACCTGAACAGCTTTCCCGTTGACCAGAACACTTGCTTTTGCAACGGATTTAAGTTCCGGAAGTTTGATTGTTCCGACGGTATTTTGAGCCAGATTTTTGTATTCTCTTGTGATTTTGACATCCGAAGAAAACACAACCGCCTGATAAATGCCGCGATAACGGATTTCGGGGGTGATTTGGGCTGCTATATTTTCAACAGCAGCGGCAGGAGTCAATTCAATATACTGTTTGCCGCCCCAGTTCTTTGCGATTTCGTTCTGAACGATTTGAGCCTGCTCTTTGCGTTTCCCGGCAAGTTTACTGACCATATACAACGGAACCTGAAAAATCACCAAAGCTGCGACAACGGCTATAATTTTCACGGTCCACTTTTTGACAGAGAATTCAGTTTCCGGCAGTTCATAAGTTTGGGTTTGAGGAGCGGGCGATTCTTCGGGCATGGTCTTTTTTTCCTTTCTTTTTGTTGGTTATTGTTTTTCCGGGAACTGGAAGCCGCCGGATGATTTCAGAAATTATTTCATTTGTTTTTTGACATTTCCTTTGTCGTTCTTTCGTTGCTTTCAAACTGTTCATCCCACCTAAATTTTCCGGGAATACCTCCTGTGAAATTTTATCATAATATACTACTGCGTCGGGCAAAACGCAACCAATGAAAACAGATTTTCCTGGATCGCTGTTCAAAATATTTAGTAAAACACCAATAGAAACGGTAATTAGTGTCATTCTATACAAATAACTTACCATCATGCATTTGCAATTAAACCATTCTCTTTTACCGGTCTCCCGGGACGTAAAAACAATCTGCCCGATTTGGATGAGGACGTAATTGGTGCCAATTTGTCAAGCGAGAATTCAGAAGAGAATAATTTATGCAACCATATCTTGTCTATCATGAATATACATAGAATGGCACTGATTTTTTCTGAATTTTTCTATATGGATCAAGCCTTCTTCATCTTAAAACATTATGCAGATTTTTCAACGCTGCCTCCAACTGACTGCGGGGCATAGCCACTGATAAGCGGAAATGATGCTGCTTGCCATGATAATCTGCAATTTTGTAAGTATCGTAATAATGTCCCGGATCAGCAGAAATTTTTGCTTTGGCGAACAATTCATTGAGACCTTGAGTATCCAAATCAAGTTTGCGGCAATCGACCCACAACAGAAAAGAGGCTTCCGGTCTCATACATTTTACCGGTAAATCTTTCAAATAATCCATTGCCAGATCAATATTACCGCTTAAATATTTTATCAATTCGTCCAAATAGGCTTCTCCATGTAAATATGCAGCAGTTTGTGCCGCCAGGGAAAACACTGGCGGCCGCCCGCATTCATGTCCGAATTCATAAAGTTTGCTGCGTATTTTATTGCGTAAATCTTCATTGGCAACTACCGCAGAACCAATGTGACATCCTCCCAGATTAAAGGTTTTGGAAGCTGAAAACACCGTTACTGTACGCTCAGCCATTCCAGGCAGATTGCCCAGAATTATATGTTTATTGCCGGGATAAATCAAATCCCGGTGAATTTCATCGCACACGACTTTGACATTGTACTTAATGACCAGGGCTGCAAGTTTTTCCAATTCATCCTGCCGCCAGACTCTGCCAGTGGGGTTGTGAGGGCTGCAAAGCATCAGAACCCCGGCACCATTACGGAAATGCTGTTCCAAATCAGCAAAATCAAAAGTATAATTCCCGTTTTTATCGGAAACAAGCCAACTTTCCAGCTTGCACCTTCCCATCATTGCAGCACTGCGGATCGATGGTGTATGCAAAGGCAGTATGACAACGACTTTATCTCCGGGTTCTGTCATTGCATACATACTGCAACGCATGGTATTCAATACACCGGGAGTGGCAATCAGATGTTCCCGGGGAACAGTTACCCCATGTCGTTTGCGAGTCCAATCAATTACCGCCTGGTAATCTTCATCGCCCATCATTGTGTAACCGTAGTTGGCACTGTCTATACGACGATGCAGGGCATCGGTTATTTCCGGCGGCACTGCGAAATCCATATCTGCCACACTCATTGCGGTAACATCGTCCGGCAAGTTTATGAATTTACAAGCATTGCAATGCCGGCGATCGACAATTTTATCAAAATCATACATCATAATAAACCGGAGCGTTCAGAAAAGATGTTCTTTCGCTGAACAATTTTCTTTGTGAATTTTTGAAATTTCCAAGGGCGGACAAAAAACATTTCTCTGTAAAATGGCACACCCCGAGGCCTTGTTAAATATATTGTTAATGTCCCAAATTTTGTGATGGGACGAGTTGTTTGACAAAAGTGCATCTGACCTTTATTTTTTAATAGTGACAACAAAAAAATAAAGGAAAGATCAGATGCACAATAAAATTACCACGGAAATGTCGATTTGTCAAGC
>JAFVYP010000120.1 GCA_017508555.1 Lentisphaeria bacterium | reverse complement strand
GCCATTCTGACCGGCGGAACCTGCATCACCGAAGATCTGGGTCTGAAACTTGAAAACGTCACGCTCGAACAGCTCGGTCAGGCAAAACGCATCACCGTTGACAAAGAGAGCACCACCATCGTGGAAGGCAAAGGCACTCAGGATGCCATCATGGGCCGCGTTGCCCAGATCCGCCGCGAGATCGAAGAGACCACCAGCGATTATGACCGTGAGAAGCTCCAGGAGCGTCTTGCCAAGCTGGCCGGCGGTGTTGCCGTTATCAGCGTCGGTGCCGCTACCGAAGTTGAGATGAAAGAGAAGAAAGACCGCGTGGACGATGCTCTGCACGCCACGAGAGCTGCTGTTGAAGAGGGTATCGTCCCCGGAGGCGGTGTTGCTCTGGTCCGTGCCGCTGCCGCTCTCAAGAACCTGCAGCTTGCCGGTGATGAGGCTGTCGGTGCCGACATCATCCGTCGTGCCGTCGAAGAGCCCCTGCGTCAGCTGGCCATCAACGGCGGTTACGAAGGCGGCGTGGTCGTTGAGAACGTCAAGAACGGCAAGGACAACTTCGGTTTCAACGTTGCCACCGGCGAATATGTTGATATGATCAAGTACGGTATCCTCGATCCGGCCAAGGTGACCCGTTCCGCTCTGCAGAACGCCGCCTCCATCGCCGGACTGCTCCTGACCACCGAGTGTCTCATCACCGATGTCAAGGAAGAAAAGGACGCTGCTCCTGCCGCTGCCGGTATGGGCGGTATGGGAGGCATGGGCGGCATGATGTAATTCCTGCCCCCTGAGCTTGTCTCAAATACGAACCCCGTTTTCCCGTGTTTGGAAGGCGGGGTTTTTTATACACCTTGAAGGCAAAAAAACGCCGGATCAACTGGTGTTTTTTTGTATGTTTTGCAAAATATGCGAAGATGATATGAATATATGCGTTGTAAAAAATTTTTTTTTGTGCTATATTGTTTTTGTCGGAATCTATAATCATAAACAACCCCAGGGAGGTAATATCATGGATCTGATGACGACAAAAAAACAGACTTTTTCTCATCTTGTGACGGAAAAAAGACCGATTTTGAGTGTACTCCGGCATGCCGGAGTAAAGGCGTCAGCCTTTACTCTTATAGAGCTTCTCGTTGTTATAGCCATTATTGCTATTCTTGCGGCGATGCTGATGCCGGCTTTGCAGCAGGCGCGTGAGCGGGGCAAGTCAGCCAGCTGTCAGAACAATCTCAAAACCTACGGAACAGCCCTGGCGATTTACGCCGACAGTAATGACGGTTTTCTGCTGGGGCAGAGGACTTATTCTTCTGCTGCCGGCGGCGTTCATGCCTTTTTGTATCCCAATCAGTGGCTGCATACCAATATGGGAGCCTGTTCGACTCAGGTGTGGGTCCATGGAAAAACTTTCAACGGTTGTCCTTCTCGGACGAGGGATCAGGGCGATGGCAGTAAGAACAGTGTGGGAAGCATGATGGCGGATTCTCCCGAACGGCGCGGTATCAGTTACGCCCACTGCACCCGTGTGTTAGGAACATTTACGGCCAAAAACACCAGTGGGACCGAGCGTGCCAGAAAAGTCGGCTGCTACCGGAAACCCTCTGCTTATTTCGCCTTTATCGACAGTGAAGTTTATCAGCTGAATGATGGAAGTGTGGCTAATACCCGCAGCGGCAGTACCGGCGCCGATTGGATGTCCTTCCGTCACAGCAACCGTATGAATGTGTGTTTTGTGGATGGTCATGTGGACGGCTTCGCTTTCGATGCCCGCTATATTGTTAATGATGCTGCCGTCAATCCGATGATGTGGCGTTTGCAGCCCAAACTGGATGCCAACCCGACCAAAGAGACAGGTTATTGATATTCGGGTATAGCGTATGCGTAAGTTATTTTTCCTGTTTTGTTTTTTGAGTGTTCCCCTGCTGTTTTCCGCGATGACGGAACTTGAAAAAAAAGAGTTCTGGCACAAGGGACCTCATTTGAAGCTTCCGCACCGCTCCAACAGAGGGATTTCTTACGCTCAGGTGAAACGGGCGGCCCGGATGAAGATCCCTTCTCCCCGGAAAGCCCCTGTTGCCCAGTTGGTTTATGACGGGAAAATCGACAGAAAAGGCAATCTGGATCATAAAAAGATCCCCGTTGAACTGCTGGAAGAAAGCGGTGTCGGCGGAAATCTTTCCATCCGCTTCGGTCTGCCCCTGCCTGAAGGAGCCGTGTTCCATACGCGGCATATCCGTTTGACGGATAAGGATGGACGCGAAATCCCTTCTCAGACCGCGATCACAGGTTTCTGGAAGGATAAGTCCATCAAATGGGCTTTGATCCACTTTTCTTATCCCCTGAAAGCCCGGGAAAAATGCCAGGTCTTTGCTGAATTCGGCAACAAAGTTTCTGCTCAGAAATACGCCGGATTGACCTTCAAAGAGGATCAGGATAAAATCATCGTCGATACCGGTGCCATCACCGCTTCTGTCAATAAAAAACACTTTAATCTTGTTGAGACCATTACCCGCAACGGCAAAAAACTGGGCGGTTTTTCTGCTGAGGGCGTTGTCGTTCAGGATCCTGTTTCAGGAAAAGATTTTACTCTGTCAGGCGGCGTTCCTGCCAGTTTCCGCATCAGCGAAAAAGGTCCTCTGCGTCTGACGCTGCGTGTTGCGGGCAAGTACCGGAACGGCAAAGACAGTTTTATGGATTATGTGGCCCGGGTCTCTTTTGAAGCCGGAAGCAGCGCCGTGGATATCGAGTTGACCCATATCAATACGGTGCTTTCACGAGAGTTTACGGATATCGCCAAACTGGATATGATCTTTCAGCCGGAATTTTCTGTAACATCTCCCGCTGTTGTTTTGAGCAGCGGGAAAAAACTTTTTCCGCAAAAGAGGATCTTTCAGGAGACGGATCAGTTTTACACCATCGACGGCAGCCGGCGTACGGCAGGCCGGATGACCGGTGCCGCCTGTTTGAAAGACGGTGATTTTTCTTTCGGTATCGCCCATGCGTGGCAGCGCTACCCCAAGGCCCTGAGTTTTGAAAAAAATACCATCCGTTTTGAGCTTCTTCCCCGTCAGAATGGAGAAGAATTCAACCGTGATCTGCCTTATTATCTGGTTTATCCCTTCTGTGACGGGATGTACCGTATGAAGTGGGGCATGAGTTTCACCGAAAAGATCCGTCTGGATTTTTCCGGCAGCAAGCGGATCGGCGGAGATCTGACCCGGCCGGTCATTGCCGTTCTGCCCGCCGGATGGTATGACGAGACGGGCGTTTTTCCCGGACTTGCCGCGCCGGGATTTCAGCAGATCGACAAAAAGATCACCGGCAGTTTCAAAATGCGGCTGAAACAGCAGCACGCCCAGCGGGAATACGGCTTTTTCAATTACGGTGACAGTTTCGGCGAAAAAGGGGAAAACTGGACCAATAATGAGTATGATATGGCTCATGGATTGTTTCTCTCTTTTCTGCGGACCGGTAACAGAGCCTTTTTCCGTTCAGCACTGGAGGCCTCCCGTCATCAGGCGGATGTGGATATCTGTCACGCGTATCCCGATTCCTACTATGTGGGCGGCAATTTGAATCACGGCGCAGGACATACGGGCCGTTACAAGGTCTGGAGCTTCCGCTATGGCTATTACCAGAGCGCCGCCAACGGCCACACCTGGACGTGGGGCATGATAAATGCCTGGAACCTGATCGGAGATGCGGTCTCTATGGATGCTGCGCTTCTTTCAGGAGATCATATCGCTCTTGCCATGGCTCCGCATTTCCAGCTGGGAAAAAATCCCCAGGCTCCCCGGGAGTGTTCCTGGGCGATCCGTGCTGTCGGCAAGATGTATGACGCCACCCTCGATCCCGTTTATCTTGAAGCCATGAAGACTCTTGCCCGCAAGAGTGCCGCCAAGGCCGCAGAGTCCGATAACGGCGTGTGGAGTTATCAGAATCCCCGCCTGATTAAGGAAAGAGGAGAAAAATCCTTCGGAAACGTTATTTTTATCACCGCTGTCGGCCTGAAAGGGCTGTGTGAATATTATCTGCAAACCGGAGATGAAGCTGTCAGGCCCGTTATCAAAAATGTGGCCCGCCAGATCGCCAAAGCCTTTGATCCCACCGAGGGATGCGGCTTTTACTACGATATCCGCAAAGACGGCAAAAAACTCAATTATGCCGTGGTCTATATGAATTTGACCATCGTTCCGGCGCTGGCAGAAGCCGCTGTGATCCTGAATGATCCCGCCCTCTACGATATCGCCCGCAGGGGAGCTGCCGCAGGACTGCTGCGCGCCCCCGGATTCAGCGGCAAATTCCTGGCGGAATACCTGACGTTTATGACGGATTTTCTGGCCGCTCACAAAAAGTTTCCGAAAAAATATCAGCTTGATTTCAAAGATCTTTCCATGCTGAAACTGGCTTTGCAGGGGGAACAGATCTGGAACATGCGTGCGCCCAATCCCGGCGTCTATTCTGTGCGGCTTCTCCGTGACGGGGCCTTTACCCTTGAACTGGAGCGCTGGCTGTGGCCGGGACGCTCCCGTGTCAAGCACCCCCAGGCCGGGATCACGGTTGCGGATAAAAACGGAAAGGTCCTTGTCTCTGAAAAATTCGACAGCAGTCAGGGGGCTTTTTCCAGAGCCTTCAAACTCAACGGTAAAAAGGGAGATACCTTCACCGTAACGATCAGAGATAATGGCAGCGGCGGATGGAATATCGTTCCCTCTCGGGATTTTGTCCATGCGGGAATGGCGCAGAAAGTGCCTTTCCACCTGACCCGCTGCGGTATGAACAGAGTGTACTTTGAAGTGCCTGCCAACCGGAATACGTCGGTCGCTTTCTACGGGACCCATTGCGGCGCATTCGGTTACTGGTTGTTTGATGACAATGGAAAATTGCTGAAAAGCAAATATTCCTGGCAGCCGGAACTGTCTCTTTCCAAAAAACCGCTGCAGGAGATGATGATCCGTCTGCCCCGGAACAGCCGTAAAAAGGTTTATACGCTTGTATTTTACGCCGAATTCGATGCCCGGATGCGCCTGAACAACCTCAAGTGCATCAGCGGCAGCAGAGCCTGGTTTTTATAGTCCACCGGGATCGTGCCTGTCTGCTTATGACAGGCACAACCGGCGGCGGATGTTTTCTCAGAGTTCTATTTCCGTTCCGTCATGGGCGATGACGACAGGATAGGGCAGGGAAGCTGTCAGCTCTTTCAGATCATCTTCTTTTCCATCCGTCCAGTGGGGACCGATGTGGTTGAACACCATTTTTCTGACAGGAAGATGCATGAGTCTTTCCACAAGTATCTCTTTGTGATGCCAGATGTGGGTGGCTTCACAGACGCACAGGTCAACGGGGGGATCTCCGGGGGCAAGGGGGAAGTCGTGGAAGTTTCCGGAAAGATCTCCCGTATGGAGGATTTTGCAGGAGGTTGTTTCGATCATATAGGCAAAACTTTTCCCTTTTTCCCCCATGTGATCTGTGGGGATGCTCCGGACAGAAAGGGTGTTTTTCTGCCAGAGAAAGTTTTCTGTCACTGCGGCAAGACGCAGACACTCCTCCTTGAGCGGATGGTTGTGCATCGCTTCATTCCACTGCATGAAGGGGCCAATGGCTTTTTCTTCCGCAAAAAATATTTCCACTCTCTTGCCGGGATATTTTTCGATCTCGTAATAGAGGTGTGCCAGGCCGTTGACATGGTCCAGATGCATGTGGGTCAGAAAAACAGCATCCAGACTGGAGGGGAGGATGTGCCGCCGGATCAGCAGCGCAGAGACGGGTTCCCCCGCGTCAATGAGAAATGTTGTCCCGGCGATGGCGTAATGGGTACTGGAACAGAAGCGGGTCACACTGGGATCTCCGTGACTGGTTCCTAAAAAAGTAATGGTATTTTTCATTTTTTTTCCAGACTGTAAATAGAGTTTATAAAAAATAATTTCTTTTACGCTTCAAGTCAAGCAAAAACTTGAAAAAAAGCTGAATATGGAGTATTTTATCCGCAGGTGTACCAATAATATTATTCAAAAAAAGAGTTTCTCATGCCTGAAATCAATTTTTCTGCCGTTGCTCAATGGAGCAAAACTGTCCCTGCCCAGCTGGCTGATCTTTTCAAAAACCGTCTGGACTTTACGTTTTACAAAGAGCTGGTTTTGCCTCTCCTGGCCGGACTGCTGATCTGGCCCGCCGGAAAATATCTGCCCATTGAGTGCGGCTACGAAAACGGACTTGTGGAAAATACCCAGATGGTCCTGCTTTTTCTGGCCATGATCTTTTGTTGGAAAGCCAAACATAACCGCGCGCTTTTCTGTTTCTTTTCTGCGATCATTTTTATTCTGGCTTTGCGTGAAACCAATTTCGGCAAGACGCTGTTTTATCCGGATCCTGTCCGGCCCAACAAATTTCTGAGCTGGGATCAGATCCCCTATGCCCCCTATGTCGATCCTGTTATGATCGCCTACGGGATCGCTGTTGCGGTTTATTTTCTCCGGAAAAAATTGATCTTCGTTATTCCGGCGTTTCTTGAAAAGGGACGGCTGCCGGTGTGGTATATCCTTTTTATGGCAGGCGGTATGATCTCCGGCAGCATCATTGATAAAGCCTGTGACAATCTCATCGCGGAAGAAATGGCCGAGCTGCTCTTTTATCTTCCCTTTGCAACGGCTTTTGCCCGTGCCGGTTCCAATTCCTGCAACTGGCTTCCCCGCGCTGAAAAATAAGACGCTGTTCTGAAATGAAAAACGGGTATCATCCGCAAGGATGATACCCGTTTTGACTTTCAGCGGAAAGAGATTACTTGAGTTTGATCTCAAAGGGCGCCGCCGGGAATCCCGCACCGTTGTAAAGGTTGCAGGTGGGGTTGATCTGCCAGGCGTAACGGACAGCTGCAGGCTCTTTGACTTTTGCAGAAGAGACAATGACCGTATTGCCTTTGATCTCGGCTTTATCCGCCCAGTACCAGCGGCCGTTTTTGCCGCAGAGCGCAAAGCCCTCCACCTGGGCTTTGGGGCTGTTGCGGACCAGAGGAGCCTTCTTGTTGGCACTGCGTTTGATCCAGTAGAACTCAGGGAGCTTCTGCGCACAGAGTCCGCCGTCAGTGTGTTTGAATGTCACGGTCACAGTGCTGTCTTTGCGGACAGCTTTGACTGCTTCAGGACTGTAACAGGGGACCTTTTTGCCGTAATCATTGCGCAGGGCGATGGCGGCCAGACGTTCACCCACAGGGACTTTGTTGATGGGGTGGATGTCTCCGGCTTCACCCAGGTCGATGATGATCGCCTGTGCCACGCCGGGGGTATTCATGATCCTGTTCTGTCCGGCACGGATATCCACCCAGGAGCCGGTGAAATTGGGATTGGCGTTTTTGGCAAAGAAGTTGGGCAGCTGGGCCGCATAGAAACGCAGATCTTTACCGAAAGATTTCCGCAGCTCAGAGACGAGAAGTTTGATCTGGTCGCCGTAGAGGAAGCGCTGCCGTCCGGCGTTCTGTTCTCCCTGATACCAGAGGGCGCCGCGCATGGTCATGGGAATAAGAGGATACACAAGACCGTTCCAGATCATGCCCGGGGTCTTGCTGGCATAGATTTTGGTTCCGGGATGTTTGGGCATTGCCTTGATCTGAGCGGCGTTCAACGCGGGAAATTCCTTCTGGCGGAACATTTCCCAGTTGTATTGCGTATTGTTCTGTTTGCCGATAATATGGGTACGGGGGAAGGCGATTTTTTCCTGATAGCCATAGGCCCGCAACAGGACGGTGCGTTTGCCCTGCTTGGCAGGGATGTTGAACAGGGTGAACTGGGTTCCGGGGACAGCTGTCCTCAAATCCAGATCGGCGACTTTTTTGCCGTCCAGATAGACTTCAACGGGGAACTGGGGACGTCCGAAGGTAAAGTAGAGTTTTCCGCCGCGGAGATCTTTGGCAGACACGTTGATCTCTTTGCGGAACCAGATGATCGCACGTCCTTTGACGTTGTGCTGGATATTGGCCGCTTTTGTCCACTTGGCATCAGCAGGAGGCATGACGGTCTTTTCATTGACATCGTGTCCGGTTTTCTTGAGCCACTCTCTGAGTTTGGCTGTGTAATCATCGCAGCGCTTGTCATAAGAGAAATAGGCATCCAGCTCTTTCCGGGCGCTGGCCGCCACTTCGGGGGTGCTTTCTTTGAGGAGCTTTTCACTGTTGATCCAGGATTCGATGCTGCTGCCGCCCCAGGAGGGGTTGATAAGACCTACGGCAAGACCTGTTTCCTTATTGACTTTACGGGCGAAAAAGTAACCGGCGGCCGTAAAGCTGCCAGTGGTCTCAGGAGAGGCGACCACCCATCTGCCGGGAATCCTGTCAATGGGTTTTTCCGGCGCCAGAGAGTGCATCCTGAAGTGACGGATACGGTTGTTGGCCGAGTTGGCGACATGTTTTTTGCCGTCCAGACTGGCTCCGGCGGTCCAGGCCATGTTGCTCTGTCCGATGCAGTACCAGACCTCTCCCACGATGACGTCTTTGACCTTCAGGGTATTGGTTCCTTTGACGATCAGTTCGCGGGATTCGTCTCCGCATTTGGAAAGATCAAGACGGACGATCCATTTGCCGTCCTTCCCGGCAACAGCAGAGCCGGAGATCTTTCCGTAACTGACAGAGACCTTTTCTCCGGGAGAAGCTTTGCCGAAAATGGCGGTCGCACCGGATCTCTGCAGAACGGCGTGATCGGAAAATATTCCGGAAAGCGTGACTTTGGCATACGCCGCACAACAAAGGACTGCCGCCGTCAATAAGAAAAATCTTTTCATTGTTTACCTCTTGGTTTTAGGATGAAACTGGTTATTAATCTATACCTGTTCCCTGAAAAATGCAAATAAAAAATTTGTTCCGGCTCTCTGATACCGGGGGATAAATGATAAAAACCTGAAAATCCGTCTTGATATCCCTTCTTTCCGGCGGTATTGTATATAAATATAAAGGAACAGGGAGAGGTTTTTCCGGTGAGTTATACAGTCAAAAGAAAACGCGGCAGCAGGATCTATCTTTACGAGGTCACTTCTGTCCCGGATGAAAAAAGCGGCAAACCCAAAAAGCATTACCGCTATCTTGGGATCTTTGATCCGGCAACGGAAAATGTTTCTGCGCCGCGCAAAGAGAAGTGGAGCGGAAACGGCGGCAGCTCTTCCGGCAGGAAACCCGCTCTCAAAGCCATTGCCCGTGCAAGTGCTTATTCTGTATCCACGGTGTGCAAAGCGTTGAAAAAAGACACGCGCATTTCTTCTGAGGCCGCAGAAGTGATCCGTGAAACAGCGGCAAAAATGGGGTGGCGTCCGCCGGCTGCAAATCAGAAATATCCGATCCTTGTGGTCCTTCCGGAAAGCCGGGTCATTTTTGACCAGTACACGATCATGCTGCTCAATCCCTTGAAAGAGGCGGTGGCCCAGAGCGGCAATTCTCTGATCTTTTGCTCAGCGGATAAACTTGACGGTGTGGATATCCGGTGCATCAGCGGAGTGATTTCCATCGACTACGTGCGCAATCTGGCACGGTTTTTCCCGGACAAACTGACTGTTCCCGCAGTCTGTCTCAATGATTATTCCAACAGTTATGAACATATTTACGCCATCGTTTCGGATGAAAACTCAGCTTTTTTGAGCGCGGTGGAGCATTTTTGGTCCCTGGGACACAGAAAACTGGCTCTGATCCAGGCGCAAAGCACTTATTGTGCCAAACTCCGGCAGCAGGCCTTTACGGAACAGGTCAGGCGGCTGGGGATGGACGGAATGACTTTTGATTTCAACGAACTGGGCTTTGGAGGAGCTGTCAGCGAAGCCTGCCGCCGGGGATGCTCCGGGATCATCCTGCCGGGAGAATCTGAGCTTCTTCCCTTTCTGAAAGCTGTCAAGCGTCTGGGACTGAAGGTGCCGGAAGATATATCCGCCGTGATTTGGGAGTCCCGGTTTGCCGGCGTCATCGAGCCGGAATATACCTCGTGTGAACAGGATTTCAAAAAAATGGCCGCTGCTGCCGTGGATATGATCCGGCGTTTGCAGAATAATGAAAGCGGATTGACTGATATACGTATCCCTTACAAGTTCAATTTGCGCCGCTCTGTACGGAAAATCGGCTGAATTTTTATGAAAAAGGTGGTATATGTCACCTTCTCTTTCTGCTTTTTTTGAGTGTATTTGTTTGTAAATTTTTTTTATTTGTCTCTCTTGCCTTTTAGGATATTTCTGCTAAAATAAAAGTGGAATAACCGTTTTACAAAATAACCGGGGAATAAAACATGAAAAAAGAGCAATCGTACAGCAGTATCGGAGCGGAACAGAACATAAACAAAGACAGTTCTGTTGGTTTGACACACTCAGCAAATACCCCGCAACTCCATGAAGGTAAGGGGGGACGCGGGGCTTTTGTACGGAGAGGTACGGATAAGTACGGAAGAGTACGGAGCCAGACCCAGCCGCAAACAACCGGTATCACCCAATACCAAAATACCCCGCTTTTCTTTGAAAGTAAGGGGGGGCGCGG
>JAFVYP010000119.1 GCA_017508555.1 Lentisphaeria bacterium | reverse complement strand
CCCCTCCATCACCGGGGAGATCAATATGTATGTGGAGGGTGAAAGACTTTCAAGCAAGAAGAACGTCTGGATCTACTTTGATAAATTTGAAGCCAGGGGGACCAAAATCCTCAATCCCTCTTTTGAAACGGTCAATGCAGAAACCTTTGCCCGCTGGAACAGCAATCCCGGTAATGTCAGAAAAGACGTGACCGATGCTCCCGACGGTAAAACCGTTGCGGCAGTCAATGCCAAAAGCCCTGTCAGACAGGTGCTTTCCGTGGTCAAAAACCGTCCCGTCACCATCAGCTTTTACGCGAAAAAAGGAGATGAGGCGGAACTGAAGACCTGGTCTTTCAACAACATCAAAACCCCCAACAACCATCCGCAGAAATACTACCGTTTCTACGACAAAAAGAAGGCCAAATATCTGCCGCTTCAAAACAAGGGCGTCCCCGGAGAAAACATCAAACCGCTGTTTTCATGGATAGAACGGACCCTGCCTCCTGCCGTGACGATCCAGTATCCTGTCAACAAAAAACAGGGCAAACTGCGCAATACCCGGATCTCCTTTGAGCTTCTGGAGGAAAGCGGCGTTGCGCGTACAGCTTTTGTCAGATACGGCTTTCCCTTCCCCCGCCGGGGTCTTTACAGCATCGGTGCTCTTTCCGTCCTCGGACCCGACGGCAAAGCCGTCCCCGCCCAGTTCACCGCCATCAGCTTCTGGCCGGACAAATCCATCAAGTTCGTCCTGGCGGAATTTCATGCCAAACTCAAAGCCAAAGAGCGTTCCAAGTGGCAGCTCTGTCTTGACTCCGGGCTCAAAGCCCCTGCGCTGCCTGTCCTCAAATGTATGATGACGGCAGATGGTTTCGAGGTGGATACCGGCAGACTTTCTGCCAATATCAGCAAAAAACGCTTCAACTTCCTCAAAGACATCAAAGTTGACGGCAAACCCGCCGGGACCTTCCATTCAAAGGGTCTGGAACTGGTGGATGAACAGAAAAAACTTTACGGCTCCTCCGATGAAGTGCTGGAAAAACTTTATATCGAATCCACCGGTCCCCTGTCTCTGACCCTGCGGGCCGACGGCAAGTTCAGAGACGATATGGGACGCTTCATCTGCCGCATGACGTTCTATGCAGGAAGTCCCGTGGTGGATCTTTCCATCCGTTATCACAATATCAAACTCAAAACGGAATTCAATGATATCCGCAGTCTGAAGCTGACCTATGTCCCCAAAAAACCTGCCAAAAACCTGCGCATGGAGGGAACCAAATGCACCCGGATCTTCCAGCAGGATGACCAGACCCTTCAGGTCAACGGCCGCTATTTCAACCGTATGATGGGTGACGGCGGACGGGCGGGCAGCATCACCTACGCCCTCAAAGATGCCGCTGAACGTTATCCCAAAGCCTTCAGTGTGGAAAAGGGACGGATCAACTTTGAACTTCTCCCTGCCCTTCCCGGAGCCGATTTCGGCAAAAAACTGCCCTTCTATCTGCAGTATCCCTTCTGCGGCGGCTGCTACCGTATGAAGTGGGGCATGGGCTTCACAGAAGAGATCAAGATCGACTTCAGCGGCCAAACAGCGCCTGAAGTCCTTGCGGCCGGGAGCGTCATTCCTGTCGTGGATCCTGTCTGGCTCTACAACGCCAAAGTTTTCCCCGGCCTGCCCAACGGCAAAAGTAATCCCTTTGCCGGACTGGATAAAGAGGCGCTCAAGGCCTTCTACCGCCACATGGATCTCAAGAAAAAACAGCGTGAATACGGTTTTATGAACTGGGGCGACTGGTACGGCGAACGGGGCCGCAACTGGACCAATAATGAGTATGACATGGCGCACGGCCTCTTCATGCTCTATCTGCGTACAGGCAACCGGGATACCTTCCGCTGGGCCATGACAGCGGCCAGACATCAGGCGGATGTGGATATCGTCCACAGCTATCCCGATCCCTCTCTGGTGGGTGCCAATGCCCAGCACGGCATCGGCCATACAGGACAGCACTCCTCCAGTCCCAGTCCCGCCACCTGGAGCTACGCCTACGACAGCGGTTTCCGCGGCTCCAACGGCCACACCTGGAGCGAAGGCATGACCGAAGCCTGGCTCATGGGCGGCGATATCATCCCCATGGAATCCGCCCTGCTTCTGGGAGAACACCTTGTGACCTTTGTTGCGCCGACGCTCAAACGTCTTTCGACCCATGAGCGCAGTGCCGGCTGGTCCATTCCCGCGCTGCTGGGCATCTACCGCGCAACGGGCGACCGCAAGTATCTCAACGCCGCAAGTCTGCTGGTGGGCGTGATCCTGGATGAACAGAAATTTGAGCTGGGCGGCGCCTGGCCCCACAAACTCCCCAGCGACCACGCCAACGGTTATAAAGACATCTACGGCAACTGTCCCTATCTGGTGGGCATCGTGCTTCAGGCGCTCCAGAAATATAATGAGGAAGCGCCTTCCAAAGCTGTTCAGAGATCCATCGTTGCGGCGGCCAACTGGCTCCACAGAGGCATGGATAAGACCCGCATCGGCTGGCCCTACGGCATGGGTTATAACGGACAGCACTTCTGGCTGCCCACCCAGGGGCTCAACCTCATTATCGCCCCCGGCATGATGACCGGCGGCCGCATTGCCAACAACAGGGCCATTTATGACAGCGCGCTGCTCATCACCTCCTGTTCCGTCATGACAGGCGTCAGCCATGTGGGCAAGGATCTGGCCATCCGTCTCTGCATGCTGCCGGTCCTTTTTGAAGAGATGAACCGTTTCAGCGCCAGAAATCCCAAAGCGGGCAAATTCAAATTTGTTGCAGAAGAGCTGGCCAAACAGCTGGATAAAGGCATGAATGACCGTTTCCGCATGCGCGGTCCCGACAACATGGCCTTTGAAGTGGTCGCCAAGAGAGCCGGCGAAATCACCATTACCCGTGCTCCGGCAGGTTCCAATCCCAAGCCGAAGCCGGAGTTTTCGGTCAAGGTCGTTGATCCTGCCGGAAAAGTCATCTTTTCCGCCAAAGGCAAGATCCGGGCCAAAGGCTCCTGGAAAGCCCAGCTGCCTGCCAAAGGACGTTACATGGTCGAGATCAGCGATTCCTGCACCGGCGTCTGGGACGTTCTTGGACAAAACTGCCGTATCCGCACGGAACTGCGCAAAGGTTATCTTTTCGTCAACGGCGGTATCTCCCGGCAGCTGCTGATCATTCCCGGCGGCACAAAAGAGTTCACCCTTGAATTTTTCGGAACGCACGAAGGCGGCTGCACCGCTTTTCTGATGGATCCGCGCAACAGACTGGCGGGAACCGCCACGGTTGTCACGTCAGGAACGCCCCGTCTGCCCTGGTTCAAGGGCGCGGAAACGCTGCCCAAGGCCCGGATCAAAGTCAAGATCCCCAAAGTCAGCAAAAAAGAAACAGCCTGGAAATTGGTGATCTTTGCCGGCGGCAATGTCCGCCTTGACCTGATCGGCGCCAAAGGACAGGTCGCCTTGAGCAAGCGGTAAAAAAGAAACGCGCTGTTCCCGACAAGGGTCGATGGTATCGCGGGGAGGGGGCCGAACGTCGGCTCCGTTATCTTTCTTTTCGCGGGAAAAGAGGTTTTTCCCCTCCCCACACCCCACCCCTTTTCGAGAAAAGCGAAGTATTTTT
>JAFVYP010000118.1 GCA_017508555.1 Lentisphaeria bacterium | reverse complement strand
TTGTCTTGTTTGGGATGGGGACTTACGCAGAAAAAATGATACTTGGCAAAACTTTTCGTTTACTGGAAACAAATGGTTGAATATCCGTTCCGAAGAACGCAAGGCATACCAAATTAATGCCTACCGAGTATTGCTTACGCGAGCAAGACAGGGAATGGTTATCTGTGTGCCAGAGGGTAATCCTGAAGACGCCACCCGCCAACCGGAGTTTTACAACGGCACTTATGAATACTTCAAACAAATTGGTTTGGAGGAAATTTAAATTACTCTGTTTCTTCGTTGCCAAAGAAACTTTTAATTAGATGATATAGAATTTGCATGGCGTAATTGGCGAAGCTCTTTGGGGTGTCCTTTGTATTGTTTTCTGATAAATGGAGACCATTTTTGTTTGTTTCAAAACACTATTTTTCGCCTCAATCCTAGTGTCCCTGTGCGAATCTTTGGTAATCAAAGATTTACAAAAACGGAGAATAAGTTTTGATTCGCATAAATATCCTCCACCATTTTTTGGCCTTTTTCTGGAAGGCAAAAAAATAACGAAGCCGCACTTGTCACGGCGCAGCCCGTAAGGGCGAAGACGGAAGGCTTCACTTCACAGAGCCGTCAGGTTCTACTTCACATCTTCACGCAGCGCCAGCTGCTCTTCACTCAATCGCCATGACGCCTTGCTTGTCCCGCCATAGCCTTGGGCGATGGCGGAAGAAGTCGCTTCTTGCATCTTGCTGTCTTTCAAAACGAAAATATCTCAAGTGCTTCGATGATGTCCGCAGGCAAGGTTGGTCCGATCTGATCTTCGGGAAGAGGGAGGCGCGTTCCTGTTTTTGGGGAAGATTCAGGCTGGCAGGGACTTTGTTGAACGGCCCTCACCCCCCGGGACGGTATCGCTTGACCGTCCCGGGGGGCATAATTACTCCTCTAAAGCAGAATAATTCTGCGGTATGACAAAAAATAACGGACCTTTTTGAGCAGGAAACATCCTGACAGCAAAAAAGTCCGTTTTGTCTGCCTAATCTCCTCTTCTTGTTTACTATACAACGAAATCAGCAAATTTTCAAGTCCCTTATTGTTTTTTGTTTCCGGAAAAAGCATAACTGAAGGTTCTTGTTCTGTTGGAAATATGGTGCTTTTGCGTGTTGATTGTCGAATTGGTTTGATGTTTTATTGAATTTTGCTATTTTTTAGGAAGCCTGCGCGGTATGGGGACATTTCTCAAACAAACTCTGGAAAAGTTGCCGGGAGGGAGCAGGTCATTTTTATGCGGAAAAACAAGATTGTCGCAAAGTTGAATAAAACGTCATATTTGTTTGAAAATTTATCGTGTTTTATGATGCTGACCGGAGCGGCGATTTCCTGCTGAATCCGGACAGGTTGAAACGGGGGGGACAGAGATTGGTGGCAAGTCCGCCAGGTCAAGCATGACTTCTGGCATTTTCAAAAGGCTCTGTTCCCGATACGAGTAGATACAATGATATAAAACTAAAAATACTTCGCTTTTCTCGAAAAGGGTTTCCTCCTTCGCCCAAGGCTATGGAGGACAAAGGGGGAGGGGAAAAACCTCTTTTCCCGCGAAAAGAAAGATAACGGAGCCGACGTTCGGCCCCCTCCCCGCGATACCATCGCCCCTTGTCGGCAGCAGAGCGTTTCGGAAAAGTCTGGCTGAAAACTCTCGTTCAGTTGGGGAGAATGGTATTTTTATACATTGAATGTCAAATCTGTTTGATGTTTTTTGAGAAAAATGATCGCGTTTTTGAGCGGCACAACGCGGCATGGGGCGTCTCTCAAACAAACCATGGAAAAGCAGCCGGGAGGAATCAAATCGTTTTCATGCGGCAAAAACTGGATCGCCCCAAGGTTTGAGGACGGTCAAAAACATGATTTTAATAAAATATCATATTTGTTTGAAGTTTTATCGTTTTTCTCATTGCGCCAACCGGAGAGAAACAAATTTGCAATATATGTATGATCTTCCAGGGGACTTGATGAGGTGCTGGAGCGTTTGCCCCAAAAATTCCTGATGGAAAGGCTTGGGGAGCAGCTCTTTTTTCCGGACAAAGGGGTGATAGTGTTTCTCTTTTTGGGGAAAGTTTCCACCATCATCCCGCCGCTTCCGTACCGGATCATTCTCCGGAGCAGAGAAAATCAGATCCTTTTTTACCGCTGGAAGCAAGAGGGGACGCGGAGGGTTCTGCGCCTTGTCCCTGGTCTTTGGGCCGATGATCGCCTCATGTTCTCCCGGATAAGATAATGTTTGCCAGAGGTAAATCGGTTTTTACAAAACTCTGTCAAGTATATATTCAGATGGATGAAGATCCATTTCAACTCCCTGCACACGATGCCAATATTATAATTATGATAAAAATCAGACAGCAGCCCAATGCGCTGTTTCCGTCATTGTTTTTATTCGGAGGTGATAGACGGCTGGCATCTTCCAACAGCCGCATTGCCCCGTAAAAGGCTAAAAAATTCTTAAACATGATTTCACTTAAAAGGCAATTCCGGTTGATAGCAATATTCCTGCCGGGGCGGCGTGTACGGTTTTTCCGGAACAAAACGGTTGAACAGAGCAATGATTTTCTTCAACATAAGGCAAAATCCTTTCATTGATGGTTTGTATTTTGCTTTTACTCATAATATATTACAGGCAAGTGGACATCTTATGTCCTGTCTATTTGTAAATGTAAAAATTTTTGAAATTTTTTGGGAGATATGTTATGGCGACCGACAAAAATTGGCTTGAGAGTAAAAACAGACGATTCAATCAGCGAAAATCAAGTTTTGCAAGTATCAGGCTAACTGAGTTAACCGGATACGCGCAAGGCTTGACTTTTACAATTGAGCGTCATTTTTAATCCAAGTTCCCAATTTTAGGAGGTCACCAAAATGCCGATGCAGAAATCACAACTTCACCGCCT
This sequence comes from Lentisphaeria bacterium, assembly GCA_017508555.1. Taxonomy (GTDB): domain Bacteria; phylum Verrucomicrobiota; class Lentisphaeria; order Victivallales; family Victivallaceae; genus UBA1784. The sequence goes on along the minus strand of JAFVYP010000118.1, from coordinate 17,711 downwards.
GATGCGGATCGCCGCCTTGCTGAAAGAGAACCGCTATCCGAACTCCGAAACGCTGGTCAAAGAGTTCCGCCGCATTGCCGTTGAGGAAGGGGTGGAAATCGACTGCGGTAAGAAGACCATTCTGCGGGATATGAAAGTCCTGGAGCATGAATTCGGTTGTCCGCTTGCCTTTGACCGCGCCCGAAACGGCTACTATCTCAAACACCACGGCTGGGATTTCATCGCCCCGGCACTCCTGGACGAAAATGAAATGCTCGCCGCTGTCATCGGGGCGCGCATTGCAGAAGAGATTTTTCCATCACCGCTGAAAAACAAGATCCGCAACGCCGTGGATTATCTTTTGCAGAACAATAATCCGGACTTTCTGGATACCGCCAATATGGAAAGTTTAAGCATCCTTTCCGGACTGTATGCCAATATCGATCCGGAAGTTTTTCAGACTCTTTTTCAAGGGTGGCAAACCAATCACTACGTGAAAATTGCCTACGCCGATTGGCAGGGGGAAGTGACGGAACGCATCATCGAACCGCACACGTTGGTGTTTTTCAACAATTCATGGTACACGAAAGCGTTCTGCCGTCTCAAAAATCAGCCCCGTACCTTTGCTTTGCGGCGCATCAAAAAAGCAGAACTCCTGAAAAGCGATTTTGAGCCGAATAAAGAAATCATTTCTTCGGTCAATCCTGATGATTTCCTCGGTTTCGAGAAGATCAAAAATGTGAAACTGCACGCGTCAAGTTACGCTCTTGACCGCCTGAAAGCAGTTCCACTGCACACCCGTCAAGTCATCCACGATAACGGCACAGTGGAGATCCCGGCCGTGGCACAAGAGGTACTGTTCCCATTCATTCTGTCGCAGGAAGGCAATGTTAAACTGCTTGAACCGGCAGAGTTGAAATCCGAACTTAAAAGAAAACTTCTGAAAATGCTTGAGCAGTGTTAAAAAGACACTTCAGGTATGTCTTATGATTAAAAAAAGTCCGTTTTGTCTGTTTGGTATCGAATTTATTTGATGTTTTTTGAAAAGTGTTGTTTTTTTGGCGGCTAAACCGGTATGGGGGCATTTCTCAAACAAACTTTTGAAAAGCAGCCGAACTTGCTTCAAAAGCCATTGACTGATATATATTCAGCAATGTCGGATAAAAATTTTCCGGGACTCAAACTTTATAATACGGATTTTCTTATTCCGTGGAATCGCACAGAAATCACAGAGTATGCCGTTTTTGATGATCCGAAAGCTGATTACGGAAGCGGCAATGCTCCTATGAGCGTTTTCATGTTCCGAATCGAAGAAAAGGCAAATATCATTATTTCATGACTGCTGTTATCGCATTGCCCGCTTTGGCAAATATGCTGATGGTATTCGGCCTGCTGCCGATGGACGGAGTAATATTTCCATTTCTTGCATACGGCGGCAGTGCTGTGATTGTCAACGCAGAAGCCTGTGCCGATATTGCCGCTATGCTGGATTATCTCAATAAGAATACGAAATCAGGAAATGGTATTTGAAAAATATTGGAATACTGTAAATCTTTACGCGCTTTATCTGGAAATCGACCGTTTGAATCATTCAACATTCCACAGTGGATTACACGATTTATCCCCTGCAAAAATCACCGGAGGACTGCCGCTTGGGTGAAAAATGTGACGAATATGATACCCTGACATCAGCTCCGGGACAACTGCCTTATGGAATATGACAGAGCTGCAAACAAGGCTTGTCTGCAGCTGCTGTTGACAGGTCCGGCGCAGCCGCCTGTCAGAAGGTGTCAGCTTCCCGGACAGATTGACGGTAACGGGAAAAAATACTGGATTTGGAAATGAATCCCATAAATTTTCCATCTTGATCCCGCACGGGCAGATAATTGACGCCGTAGCGCTCGATATTGGTCATTGCCCATGCCAGATCGTCATCAGAAGAGAGAGTGACGCGGGGGGGAACCATCAGATCGAAAATCAGGAGCGTATTGAACAACTGCGGATTGAGCATCGCCGCCAGAGTTTTATCCAGATGGACGACGCCCTGAAGATATCCGTGGTCATCCAGGACGGGATAGATGTTGCGTGTGGTATGTTTAGATTCCAGCAGTTCCGCCAGATCACAGGCTCTGTCGTTGACGTGGAGGGCCGGATAATCCTTATCGACTGAAAGCCGGACAGGCAGACGCTGCAGTGTGGCATGGTCTCTGTCTCCCACAAGGAGTTTGTTCTCAATAAGCGCTTTCCTGTAAATGGATTCAGGTTCAAGTTTTCTTGCAACGAACCAGGAGACCGCCGAGGAGATCATCAACGGCACCAGAAGAATATAGCCGCCGGTAACTTCGGCGATCAGAAAGACGCCGGTCAGCGGTGCGCGCATGACGGCGGTAAAGACACCGCACATGCCGGCCACAACGAAATTGGCCTCCTGAAGCTCGATGATACCCGTCATATTGACCAGCCGGGCAAAAGCAAATCCGGTAAAGGCGCCGATAAACATGGCAGGGGCGAAGATGCCGCCGTCACCGCCGGATTCCACAGTCAGAACAGAGGTGATGACTTTCAGAAGGATACAGGCGATGATGATAAGGGTAAAGATCAAGGCATCGTTGCCGAGAAAATGAAGCAGCGGCGCACTCTGTTTGAGCGCTTGAAGATCTCCGTTGAAAGCGTGAACGATGAAAGAATATCCCTGTCCGCGGAGAATGGGGAAGAGCAGCAGAAGAACGCAAAGAAGGGCTCCTCCTGTAAAAAGTCTCAGTTTTGAATTGGGTATTCTGCGGCGCATTTCAGCGCCCATGCTGTAAGCGGTTCTGATGACATAGACGCCGATAACGGCAGAAACCACCGCACAGAGCAGATAAAAAGGCACAGCATCAGTGCGCCAGTCAGCCGTGATGGCCAGCATGGGTTCGGCGGATTTTGAAAAAATAATGCGGTAAACCACAGTGGCCACGCCGCTTGAGATCAGCATGGGAACGAGGGCGCCGACGCTGAACTCCGGCAAAAGGACCTCCACGGCGAAGAGAACGCCGCCGATGGGACTGTTGAAGATGGCCGAAATGGCGGCAGACGTTCCGCAGCCGATCAGAAGAAGCCGCTGCTTTTTATCAATGTGGAGTTTGCTCCCGGTGTTGGCACCGATGGCGGCGCCGGTCAACACACTGGGAGCTTCAAGTCCCGCAGAACCGCCGAATCCCACTGCCAGACCTGCTGAAAGGATATGGGTCCATATCTCCTTGAGAGGGATCGCGGTCTTATGCAGGTGCAGAGCCAGTATCAGGGGGCTCAAACTTTTTGCATAGCGCACGCCGCCGAAGAGGCGCTGAATGGTATAGGAGAGGATGATACCCACCAGAGGCGTGAGGAAAAACAAGGCGGTCCAGCCGAAACGTTCGAGGGCCTCTCCGGGATGATGAAAGATCCAGAGGCTGCATTTTTCAAGGAATGTCACGAGGATCTTGAGCAAGGCGGCTGCGACAGCTCCTGCCGCGCCGATAAAAAAGGAGAGGGCGATCACCAGACCTCTTTCGCCGAACTTGTTGCGGCAGAGGATTATTGCCCGCTGAAGCCAATAACGGCGGAAATGGAAAAAAAGACGTTTCATTTTTAATTCATTCCATTATTTCAAATATAAAAATTATCATATACAATACCACGATTTTCTTATTTTGTCAAGTCGTTTATCTTCAGACTTTGCTTCCCGATACGGGTAGATACAATGATATAAAACTAAAAATACTTCGCTTTTCTCGAAAAGGGGTGGGGTGTGGGGAGGGGAGGGCCGCACGTCGGCTCCGGTGTCTCTCTTTCCGCGATGTTATCTCTCCTTATCAGGAAGAGCGTGTATTTTCAGCAGGTGGCATGAATTTTGTTTACCGGAGGAAGTTATTGAAAGTTTTCCCTCACTCAAGGCGCGGGCAATGAGAGTCATCAAGTGTTTTTGAAGCGCTATGTCACTTTCCTGAAAATCCACATTTTTTTCATTGGAGCCCAGAAGAAGATAATCATATCCGGCAAGTTCCTTCATCAGCTCTGCGGTGGTTTGCGGAATGGTTTTGAAAAACTTTTCCTGAAAGCGGGGATCTGCGATCCGGTGGGCCCGGGGAAGATACAATCCTCTCTTTTCAAAAAGCATGAGGATACGGCTTTGGGGAGGCGTTTTGCCTGCGGCTTCGAGGATCTGGATGAAATCCGGATCTCTCTGGGCAAAGGCCAGAAAACGCAAGGGTTCTCTGCGGGCGGCAGGAAGCAGTTTCCACGAAATGAAAAAATGTTTTCCCTGGGCGTAGAGATCTGAAGAGAAAAAAGTTCCCAGAAGAATAAGCGCAAGAAAAACATGCCTTGTTTTGCCCCTTATCTTTTTCAGGGAAAATCCTGCGGCGGCAGCCAGCAGAAACAACGCCGGCAAAAGGAAACGGCACTGCTGGGAAGTCAAACTCCAGAAAAGATAAATGATGACAAGGGCGCCCAAAAGCCGCTTCAAAAATGCCGAAACCCGCGCGGAAGCAGCAAAGCGTATGCCGAAAAGCAGCGCTGCCAGCAGGATCAGCTGCTGATATCCGGTGACGGCGCCGTCGTAGATCTTTCCCCAGAAGGCAGTCGTGAGCCAGCCAAAAGCTGTTCCTGCCAGAGGACCGAGTCCGTACCGGTAGCTGCCCAGCAGATGATGATGCGCTGCGACCTCCTGCGAAGTGCCGAACAGGGAGGCGGCAAAGGGATAAAAGGGGTTGCCTGTTCCCAGCCAGACGCGGATGAAATACAAGCCGGAGGCCAGCAGGGCTCCGATGAAAAACAGATAAAGGACTTTTCTGTTCCTCCGGTCACTGGCACAGAGGAACAAAAGCGCCAGAACCACGCCGCCTGAGGTGAGTTTGACCGCAGCGGCACCTCCGGCAAAAAGTCCGGCCAGAAATGCGGCTGATGCAGGTTTTTTCCGCAGGCGGTACAGGGAAAGAAATCCTGCAAGGGTAAAGAGCGCAACGGTATTTTCCGCATAGAGCGAACGGGTGAGCATGAGGAATAAAGGAGAAAGCCCCACAGCCGCCGTGATGATCCAAGCTGTTTTTTTGCCGCAGGGACGCAGAAGGGAAAAAAGCGTACAGGCAGAAACGACAGCAAGAAGCGTATTGAAGAGGCGGGGAAAATTGATCCCGCCTGCGGCAAAGCCGAAAAGCAGATAACTCTGAAGAAATCCCGGCCAGGCACTGTAAGGATTATCCGGCAGGATCTGCCAGAAGTTGTTGTGCAGATACCGCGACAGCAGTTCGATCTGATAGACCTGTTCATCCCAGGCATAAGGCGGAAGCAGGGCTGAGCCTGTCAGAAAAAAGCCGCCCGTGAGGGCTGTCATCAAAAACAGCTTGTGTTTCCGGAAATTTTTCAGAAAGAAATACGCTCCGGCTGCTGCGGCGGCAAAAAAGGGAACGGTAAAGAGATACCCGCAACGCCACGGCAGGGGAGAAAACGTCAATATAAGCAAAAATAAAATTCCTGAAAACAGCAGACCGGCGGCAAAGGCGATGCAGTCATTTCTGCGGGTAACAAGACAGCCGAGTCCATAAGCGCTCAAGGCAAAGAGCAGACAGACGGCCAGAGAGTGAAAGATGCCTGCCTGCCGGGCCAGTATGAACGCCTGGGTCTCCATTTAATTTTCGTCCCGGCTTTTGAGAGGAGCGTCATCCAGCTCCTGATTGCGGAGAAGTTTTGAAAAGTCCTCAGGCTTGAGGCCGCGCATTTTCATCAGAGCCGCAAAACGGATATTTTCCTCTATGATGCTTTTGCTGTCAGCTCCGGCCTGCCGGAGAACGGAAAGTTTCAGTCCGGAGGCCAGCGCGCTGAAGGGATAATTGACCAGCTCCCGGTCAAAATAATCAATGGAGGCGGCATAGTCTCCTTTGACGGCGCAGGCTCTGGCCAGCAGGGCGTTGCTGTGATAATGATGAGGCAGTCCCAGACGGCTTTTGAGCTGTGATAAATAGTGGATGGCCCCGTCAGGATCCCGGAAGTTGAAAAGTTCCACAGCCCCCGCAAGATAAAGGGCCGCCGGATTGGACGTGTAACGGAGACTTTTCCGGAGATGCTCTCTTGCCTCATGGGGCTTTTTCTGCATCAGCATCAACCGCGCCTTGCGCAAAGAGGAATTGGCCTGCCAGCTGACGAGACTCATACCGGCAGAAATGCACAAAAGCAGGATCCCGGCCGTTTTCAGTCCTTTGACGGTAAGAGAGGGGGCGGCGGCAGAGGGATGGGATGCACCGCTTCCGGCTACAGCGCCCGCGCCCAGAAGAAACCATGTTCCGGTCAGAGGGATGGATAAATGCACATCAAACAGGCCGTGAATGGCCAGCAGAAGGACACTCCAGGTCAGCCACAGACCCCAACGGTCACGGAAACGCATGCCCTGAAGGACCAGCAGAAGCAGAAGCACAAAGAAGATCACCCCTACCAGGCCGTAACTTGCCGCATAACTGAGCAGCTCGTTATGGGGATGCGGATGCCGGGGCGCGGCAAAGGGGGTGAAGTAATAGATCTCCGGCAGGAATGGATTGATAACGCTCTCAAACCGGTCAAATCCCGCTCCCAGAGGAAAATGGGCCAGTATGCAGTCCCAGCTGCCGCGCCAGAGCTGAAAACGGGAATCTCTGATGTTTTCCATCACAGCTCCGGTGGAGCCGACGAAAAGAACGATGGTCAGCACCCCCGCCCAGAGCGCAAAAGCCCAGCGGCGGGCAGGACGGATATTGCGGAACAGCAAAACACAGACCGTTGCTCCGATGATCCCCGCAAAAGTCCCCCGGGGGATCAGGTCTCTGTAAAAGAAAGAGATACCTGTCAGCAGAAGGACCGGCAACAGAACGGAAAACAAAAAGGCTTTGCGCACGCTCCAGCCCGGAATAAAGAAAAAAATCACGGATGAAATAACCGCGATCAGAGAAAAATTCCAATTCCAGTTGCCCAGCCATCCGGTCAGCAGGGACGAGCGGACCGTTACCACCGCCACGGGCAGGATCAGCAGCAGCGCCAGCAGGGGAAAAAGTCTTTTCAGCTCCGGGGCGTAAACGACACCTGCCAGCGGCATGAGGAAAAAGAATCCGGCCGTACAGATGAACTCGGGCAGCCCTCCGTAAAGAAAATGCTGCATGCAGGCCACGCAGAGACCGGCAAATGCAAAAACGGTCAGCAGTCTCAACCGGGGGATATCCCAGAGTTTTTTCATTCTCTCAGGAATAAGCAGCAGAGCGCCCGCCGCACACACGCCCAGAACTTTCAGCGTGACAGCCTGAGCATCTCCCCAGAAGGGGATGTCGGGCGTGAACAATTTGCACCAGACAAGAGGATAAGCAAAAAGAGGCAGCAGCAGAAGCAGACCGGGAGCAGTCATCCGGAAAAACAAATTGCCTTTTCGTGCTTTTTCCCTCTCCATGATTTACAGCTCCAGCATCAAAGTAACGGGGCCGTCATTCTGGATATCCACATGCATTTCCGCGCCGAATTCTCCGGTAAAAGTGGGTATGCCCAGCTCTCTCAGGCGTTTGACAAAGGCTTCGTAGCAGGGGATCGCCAGCTCCGGCCGGGCGGCTCCTGAAAAAGAGGGCCGGTTGCCCCGGGAGGTATCGGCATAAAGCGTAAACTGCGAAACGACGATGATCTGGCCGCCGATCTGTTTGATATCCAGATTGATCTTGCCGTTTTCATCCTCAAAACAGCGCAGTGCCGCACACTTGTCGGCCAGTTTTGCCGCCGTTTCAAGTTTATCTTCTGTGGAAACGCCGAAAAGGACCACCATGCCCTGACCGATCCTGCCGGTGGTGCGGCAGGTGCCGTCGGCATCGTGGATATCCACTCTTCCTGACGTGACGCGCTGGACAAGAGCTCTCATCGGATCAACCTTGTGAATTCGTTTCTCGTCGCCAGCGTGGAACGGAAAGAGCCCTGCATGGAGCTGGTCGTCGTGATGGAGTTCTGTTTTTCCACGCCGCGCATCTGCATGCAAAGATGCTGCGCTTCAATGACAACGCCCACGCCTTCGGCATCCAGAATGGTCATCAGGGCAGTTGCGATTTGGTTGGTCATGCGTTCCTGGATCTGCAGTCTGCGGGCAAACATATCCACGATACGGGCCACTTTGCTCAGGCCCAGGATCTTTTTCCGGGGGATATAGCCCACATGACATTTGCCGAAAAAGGGCAGCATGTGATGTTCACACATGCTGAAAAACTCAATGTCGCGAACGATGATCATATCATCGGATTCCGCCTCAAAAAGGGCGCCGTTGACGATATCATCAAGATTCTGAGAGTACCCTCTTGTGAGGAACTTCATGCTTTTTTCGACCCGTTCCGGCGTTTTGAGCAGGCCTTCACGGCTGGGGTCCTCGCCGATGGCAAGGAGCATATTACGGACGATCTCCTGCATTTTTTATCACCTTTTGGAAAGCACATCTTTCTGATACTGTTCGATTTTGGCATACCAGTCAAAGCTGCCGGGCACACCGGAACGGGCGCAGTATTCATCCCACACGGCGGCAAAAGGCAGGGTTTTGTTTTCCTCAAGGAGGGCCAGACGTTTGGCATTGTCTTTGCTGTCTTCGGCGGCTTTGAGCATGGCGGCGGGTTCCAGCAGGGCCTGAAGCAGGGCTTTGCGCATATTGCGGCTGCCGATGACCCAAGCGGCGATACGGTTGATGGAGCCGTCAAAATAGTCCAGACCGATATGGACACGCTGATCGAAGTTATGGCGGATGATCTCGGAGGCGATGGCCTGAAGCTCCTCAGACAGCGTAACCACATGGTCACTGTCCCAGCGGACGCCGCGGCTGACATGCAGCAGGATCTCATCCAGGAACAGCAGCGTGCTGGAGATCTTATCGGAGATCACCTCTGTGGGATGGAAGTGACCGGCATCCAGACAGAGCAGTTTATCTCTGCTGACGGCATAGCCCATGTAGAACTCATGGGAACCCACGGTACAGCTTTCGGCACCGATACCGAAAAGTTTACATTCAACGGCATCCAGATTGTATTTTTTGCTGATCTCTTCGGCAAAAACTTCGTCCAGAGCGCTCTTCAATCTCTCTCTTGCGGCGAGGCGGTCGTAGGGAACATCTTTGAAACCGTCGGGGAACCAGTAGTTGGTGACGCAGGGATTATCCAGCGCTTTGCCCAGGCCGGCAGCGATCTTGCGGCAGGCGATGCAGTGGCGGATCCAGAAATTGCGGATCCCTTCGTCGGCATTGGAAATGGTAAATCCGTCAGAAGCCAGCGGATGAGAGAAGCAGCTGGGATTGAAATCCAAGCCGGCATGATTGGCTTTGGCCCAGTCGATCCAGCGGGCGAAATGTTCCAGTTCCAGCTCATCGCGGCTGACCTTTTTGCCGTTGGTTTCGGCGTAGATGGCGTGGACGTTCAGTCTCTTGGGACCGGGAATAAGCTGCCAGGCCTGATCCAGATCGGCCCGCAGTTCATCGGCGTTCCGGGCGCGGCCGGGAAAATTGCCGGTCACCTGGATCCCGCCATCCAGGGCGCTGTCATTTTCAAAGCCGTTCACGTCATCGCCCTGCCAGCAGTGGATGCTCACAGGGATCTTATCCAGGCGTTCAAAAGCCTTTTCCACATCCACATTGAAATCGGCATAAATTTGTTTGGCAAAATCAAAAGCATTCATGATAAAAGATCCTTTCTGTTTACAGTTTCCTATTTAATATATCCGTGCAACAATGATTTTGCAATCTTCCGCTCAGGAAAAGTGAAAAAAGTTCCGGCAGCTCTTGAACCATTCAAAAAGCAGATGTATATTATTCCCGTCAAAGACAATGGAGTTTATCATGCCGACGACCAAATGCAGCAGGATCTATGAAGAACTGTTGAACCGTATCCGGACAGGGGTTTATCCTGTCAACAGCCGTTTTCCGTCGGAATATCTTCTGGCAGAGGAGTTCAAAGTCAACAAAAAGACCGCCAACAAGGCCGTGGATCTTCTGGTCAATGACGGTCTGCTGCAGCGCAAAACAGGCGGTGCCGGAACGGTGGTGATCCAGTCGGCCTCATTTCCTGCGGGATACATCGCATTCATCGCCGAACCCCGCCCCTATCAGATGCGGATTTTGACGGGACTTCAGCAGGGCGCCCTGGAATACGGTTATGCCGTTCTGGTCTTTTTTCCCTCTCATCCGGACTGTCTTCAGCTGATGGACTCCCTGGCCTCTTCCCGGGTCAGCGGATTTGTTCTGTGCAGTCATTTCGGTAATTTTGCGCCCCGTTCCACGCTGCCCTGCGTCACCGTTGACCACGATGCGGCCTCGCGCTTTCCCGGATGCGATACGGTTTCCACCGACAACTTTCTCGGCGGAAAACTGATAATGGATGAAGTCATCCGCCGGGGGCACAGGGAGCTTGCAGTTTACTCCAGCGGCAGAGGACTTGTTGACCGCACGCTGCGTATCGACGGTTTTCTTGAAAGCATGCGCAATGCGGGGGTGACGGTTCCTTCTGAGCGTATTTTTTACGGCGTCCATTACGATGATGCAGCCGCGGTGGATGCCCTTGAACGCATACGGCAGCAGCTTCCCGGTGTTTCCATTATCGTCTGCGATGCTGATGACGCGGCTGTTTCCATGCTCAAAGCGCTCCGGCAGTTGAAATTGACTATTCCGGTGACCTCTTTCGGCAACACCCTCAACGGCGCCGACCGTCCGGCGGCCGTTGAGCAGTTTCCGGAGCTGCAGGGGTCGGCCGCCTGCCGCCGGCTGATGCACAACATCGCCGGAAAAACGATCGGAAGCGGTTACAGAGAATTGACCGCTCCCAAACTCGTCAATGTTGAAGAAATTCCCATTATCGGATAACATAAAGGATAGAAAAATGGCACACACATACGCACTGTCTGTTTCCCAGAACAACATCTGCAAGGAAAAATGGGTCGAGCAGCTGCTCAACTCAGGTATCCGGAACTACGAATATTCCTGCGGTGCTTTTCCCGGAAAAGCGGCTATGGAAAAAAGCATCGCTGTCCATGCGGATAATCTCAAGGCGGGCAAATACGCTTTCACAAGTCTGCATCTGCCCTTTTACTGGGGAGCGGAGTGTCCTGCTCAGCCGGATGATTTTGAACGGAATATCTGTGCATCGCGGCTGGGCCGGGTCATTGAAGTTTTTTCTCCCGTGGGGATGAAACACCTGACGTTCCATCCCGGCAGCGGTGTGGAAGGCCAGAGCCGTGAGAGTGCCCTTGCCTGTGTGCGCAAAACGGTGGAATATCTGATCCCTTACGCTGAAAAATGCGGCGCCAGCCTCAACATTGAGGTGCTGCCCCGGGGATCTGTGGGGGGCGTTCCGGAAGAGATGGAACAGCTGCTGGAGGGCATGCCCGACTGTGTGGGGATCTGTTTTGACGTCAATCATGCCTGTCCCCGTTCGGAAGAGGTCCCTGAGTGGATCGCCCGTTTGGGAAAACGCATCCGTTCCTTCCATATTTCCGACTGCGACAATATTGACGAGTGTCACTGGTTCCCCGGCCGGGGCATGCTGGACTGGAAAGCCATCATGCGGGAGATCAACCGGCTGGATCATGACTGCCTGCTGATCTATGAAGTGGCCGCTGACGGCTTTATGCCCCCCGCTTTTGAAAACCGCGAAATGGATCCTGTCTGGTTCTTTGAGTTCGTCAAAAAGAGCATGGCCTATCTGCAGTCTCTCTGAGATCACAAACTGCGTTTGGACGTTTCAAGATTTTTCAAAACTGAAAAAATCTATTTCCGGCACATTGTAAAGGCGCATGAGATTTTCCCGGGTCAGGACCTCCCGGGGAGAACCGTCAGCAAAGATGGTTCCCTTTTCCAGAAGCAGCAGCCGCTCGCCGCAGCGGGCGGCAAGAGCAAGATCGTGGGAGATCACAAGCACGGTTTTTTCACGGGCCTTTTCCCGCAGCATTTTCAGCAGTTGGACGCTTTGGGCCGGGTCCTGCGCGGAAAAGGGTTCGTCGAAAAGCAGGATCTCACTTTCAAGGGCCAGGGTGGAGGCCAGAACGACCCGCTGGAATTCTCCGCCGGAAAGGGTATTGGCTCTGCGGGAAGCATAAGCGCTCATCCCCACGGCCTCAAGGGCCCGTGCCGCTGCGCTGAGATCCTCCCGGCGGGGTGGTGACAGACGGGGTAGCTTGGCGGAACGTCCGAAAAGGACGACCTCTTCAACGGTGAAATCCAGCACCGGCAGGGGCTGCTGAAGCATGACTCCCAGATGGCGGGCCCGTTCGGCCGGATGAAATTTGGCAAGAGGTCTGTCTGCCAGCCATACGCCGCCCGCTGCCGGATGGAGCAGACCGCACAGGAGTTTGAGCAGGGTACTTTTTCCGGAACCGTTGGCTCCCAGCAAAAAGGTTATCCTGCCGGGGCTGAGAAAAAGAGACAGGTTTTCAAACAGCCTTCTGCCGGAAGGATAAGAAAAAGAAAGTTCACGGGTTTCCAGTTGCATTTTTACCATCCCCTTTTTTGCCGCATCAGCAGAAAGAGGAACAATCCTCCCCCCAGACAGGAGCTGACCACGCCCACCGGCATTTCACGGACATCCGACAACGCGGAGGCCGTTCTGTCACACAGCAGCAGAAAACATCCCCCCGCAGGATAGGTCAGCAGCGCACTTTTACGCAGATCGCTGCCCGCCAGCAGACGGACGATATGGGGAACGACCAAACCGGCAAAGCCGATGATCCCCGCCAGCGCCACGCATCCGGCGGCCAGCAGGGAGGCGGCGATGACAAACAGCAACCGTATCCGCCGGACAGGAACGCCGCGTACGGCGGCGGTCTCCTCTCCCAGCGCCAGCAAATTCAGTTCGTTGGCATAAAAACGCAGAAGGAACAGAACCACCATTCCCGCGCTCCCCAGCAGAGCGATGGCTGTTCCGGAAGAGCCTTGCAGATCTCCCAGAGTCCACCAGGTGACGCCGGCCAGCTGCTGAGAGTCCGATACGGAGATCAGATAGATCAGCAGACTGGAAACGATCACGCCGGTTACAACGCCGCTTAAAAGCAGTTTGTCAGAAGAATCTTTTCCGCAGTGGCTGATGAACAGGACAAATGCCAGCGTTGCCAGCGCTCCTGCAAAAGCCCCCGCCGGTACGAAAAACAAAAGAAGGGCCGGAGGAAAAAATACAAATACCGCCGCCGCTCCCGCCGCCGCGCCGGAAGAGATCCCGAGAATATAAGGATCGGCCAGCGGATTGCGGAAAACCGTCTGGAAAATCAGTCCGGAAACAGCCAGGGCCCCGCCGGTCACAAGGGCCGTCAGCCCCCTGAACAGGCGGAACATGAAAAGAGTTTTCCCTTGAGTCAGGGAAAAATCAAAGTCCACAGAAAACCCCAGCAGGAGCAGGAGCAGCGGCAGAACGAGCCATAAAGATCCCCGGGGACGGTTGAAAAACTTGTTCATTGCGCCTCCCTTTCTGCCGCTTCCAAAAGCCGCCGCAGCCGGCGGACTCCCTCTGTGAACCGGGGACCGGGACGCTGGAGAAGATCTGCATCCGGAAAATGAACGATACGTTTCTTTTTGACAGCTTCCAGATGTTTGAGCAGTGGATGTTTTGCGGGATCTCCCCCCGTTCCCTCAAAAACAAGCAGTGTATCGGCGCCGCAGGAAAGCAGCCACTTGAGAGAGGGTTTGAAATAACCTGCAACACCTTTGCAGTCGGGTAGATCCGCGCCTGCCAGACGGAGCAGTTCACTTGAAAAGGTTTTTTCCCCGCAGGTGATGACAGGCTGGCTCCAGAGCAGCATCAGGACCTTCTGCCTGAGCGGCGCGCAGCGGCTGTACTTCCGGCAGAAATTTTCTATTCGGGCAAGTTCTTGACGGGAAGCGGCTTCCTGATTCAGTTCCCGCCCGGTTTTTTCCACAGCCTGTGCGTATTCTTTGATGCTGCGGCAGGGAAGAAAGAGGACTTTGATCCCCCGCTGTCTGAAAATTTTTTCCGCGCCGGGATAGATCAGGTCATTGGTAACGATCAGGTCAGGCGCTGCTTTCAGGATCTTTTCCGTATCCGGACGGGCAAAATCTCCCATCACCGGCAGCCGGAGGATACGGGGGGGATAAGTACAGGCGCTGCTGCGTCCTTTCAGATATTTTTCTCCCCCCAGATGGCAGATCAGTTCCGTTGCGGCAGGAGACAGGGAAACGACCTTCAAAGGAGCGGCGGCAAGCCCTGCTCCTCCCAGCAAAATGATCGGCAGCAGCCGGAATATTTTCATAAAACCCTCGTGTTATGCGCACTTGTGTGTTTTCCGGATACAGCAGGATCCGACTTTGACGGTTGCGCAACAGCCGGGGATTTCCACCCCGATTCACTGCGGAAAATGTATCCGGTATCGTTGGCGTATAATTTACTGCCGCTTCAGCAAAATTGCAAGAGGATATCCAAAGATAACGTCAAGTCAGAAAAATCAAAACAGTTTTTGCTGAGGCGCAAAGCCCCTTCACCCGATCCCTCTTTGCGGCTCTGTTGCCCCCAAAAGAGGTTGACAGTTATCTTGAAGCCGATGTCCGGCGCCGGGATGAGACATTTTCTTCGGACGTTCCGGCGCTGATAAGTTCATATAAAACGGCCTCCTCTTTTTCCGGCGAGGGGCGCAGTATTCTGCCGAGGCGCTGAATGTGTTCCCGGGCGCTGGAAGTACCGGATATCACGATCCCGATGGAGGCTTCCGGCACATCGACGCCCTCATTCAACACCTGGCTTGTTACCAGTATGCGATATTTTCCTGAGCGGAAATTTTCCAGAAAAGCCTTCCGTTCGCCGGATTTGGTGTGGTGAGTGATGACCGGCAGACAGAAGGTTCTGCCGATATCGTAAGCCGTTGCATTATCGGCAGTAAAAACGATAATGCGTTCTGTGGGATTTTCGCAAAGCAGCTCCCATAATTTCCGTAATTTGGCCCGTCCGGACCGGGAAATGCGTTTCTGTTCCAGATAGGCTTCAAAAACTTTTCTTCCGCCGGGGACACGGGCCGCCAGGCCGATAAATCTGTTCCAATCGCTGCCGGAGCGGAAATTGATGCCGTGCTGACGCAGAAATGAGGTGTAGATTTCCCGGTTGAGGCGGTAACGCTCCGCTTCATCCGGATCAAGTTCTGTGCGGATCTGACAAATATGGTAGTGGGAAAGAACTTTTCCCCGCAGGGCATCAATATCCACCTGGCAGACGACCGGTCCCATGAGATCTTCAAGGACGATCGCCCGTTCCGGCGGCAACTCCGGCGTGGCGGATAAGCCCAGACGGAAAGGGGCGATGCACATCGCCGCCGCCAGACGGGTCTCCGGACCCGGCAGGTGATGACACTCATCGGCAATCAGCAGACCGAAACGGTTGCCGATAAACTCCATGTTGAGGACTGCCGAATCGTAAGTGCTGACTGTGATCTCGCGGATATCCCTTGAGCCGCCTCCCAGCATGCCGATCCGTTTGCCGAAAAAACGCTCCAGTACCCCTGTCCACTGGATGAGGAGGTCGATGGTCGGGACCATGACAAAAGCCGGACGGGCCACATCTGCAATGGCTTGGACCGCCAGGATCGTTTTGCCGCTGCCGGTGGGCAGGGCCGCCACGCCCCGGCAGTCATTGCTTTTCCAGGCTTTGAGCGCCTCCTGCTGGTGGGGACGCAAAGTGATGTTTTCCAGCACCCTCAAATCTTCGAGAGGGGAAAAGCCTTTGGCGTGATCTGAAAAACTGATCCCGTTTTTGAAAAGCGGCAGGACAACGGAGGCATAATCACAAGCACGGGCACGAAAAGTTCCCGTGCGGTCATCCGCTTTGAGGAAGGGGAGGATCTCAAGAGGGATCTTTCGGGGATCTGCTCCTTCAAGGAGAAGCGTTCCGCCGTCGAAGAGGAGTTTCATGATCTTCCCGGACGGAACGCGGCGGCAATGCCTGTCAGCACGGCACCTGTGACCGCAAAAACAATAATGGCAGTTATCACCTGCCAGGAACAGCTGACTTTCAGCAGGGGCAGACCCAATGCCCCGAAAAAAAGACAGCCGCAGGGGACGGCACGCATCCCCCGGCGACGGTCAGGAATTGAGGCGGAGATCTCACGCTCCGCCTGAAGCAGCTTTAATTTCAGCTGCGGATCATTTTCCGGATCGGCTGACGGCATGCTTTTGTCTTCAGAAAGCAAAGTTCAGGATCGGGAACACAGGCAGCCAGGCATCTTTGATGTAGTTGATGAGACCGAACTGGATACCCTTGCCGTGGGAAACATTCACGATACCGAACTGGATACCGTTGCTGTCAGCAACCTGTCCGTAGAGGTTGCACTGGATACCGGAAAGTTTTCCGCTGTTCACGCAGACGGCGGAGGCCTGGAAACCCTTCACATCCTTTGCACGGGCAAAAGCCAGTCCGCCCTGAACACCGTACACGTCGTCGGCCAGAGAGATCAGTCCGCCCTGAGCGCCCATCATATCGCCGGCGTGGGTGTAAACCAGCGTGGCCTGAAGACCGCGCATGAGCTTGCGGTTGATACAGACAACAAAGGCGGCCTGGATACCGTCGCACTCCTGATCGTAGCAGCACACCCAGGAGGCCTGGATACCCTTGGCATGTTCCGTTCCAGAGTAGAGCCAGGAGGCTTCAAGTCCCCAGATACGGCCGAAACCGCAGGTCACGGGCCAGCCGGATTTGATACCGTAAACGTTGGAATTCATCTGAGCGGAGGGGACATTGGGCAGAAAAGCGATCTGAAAAAAGGTCCATTTGTCAATGGATTTCCGGGTGTCGGCTTCCTTTTGGACAACGGCCTTTTTGTCAGCCTTGGCGGGCGCAGCTTTGGCAGGAGCGGCACTTGCGCCGCAGAGAAAAGCAAAAACAACAGCAGAACAAAGCAAAAACTTTTTCATAATACGCTAATTCCTTGATAATGCAGTGACCTTAAAAACGGCAGTTGATGATGGGCAGGAAGGGGACCGGACTGTTTTTGATGATATTCACAAGACCGATCTGGAAACTTTCATCCGTGGCGTAATTGAAAATACCCAGCTGAAGGCCGGACCAGCGGTGGATGAAGTTGACGATCGCCAGCTGCAAGCCGGCACCGGAGGAACCGTCAGTACCGATGAGACTGCATTTGACGCCCTTCACATCAAGCGTTCCGGCCCAGAGAACGGAGGCTTCGACCCCGTAAACCGGCGCAGGACCGCCGGAAATCGGCGCACCCACTTTGATACCGTAAATATCTGTCAGTGCAGAATCGGCGGGAGCATTTTCTGTGAAAGAGAGGGCGAAGATATCCCACTCTTCGGCGGATGTGCTGAAAACAGACAACACAGCAACAACGGCAATAGCCAAAAACTTTTTCATTTTTTCTCCTGATATTTTATATTATGGTCTGCCGGAACAGAAACATCTTCAGTAAATATAATACAGTTCTTGCTGTTTTTCAACTCCTTTGCCGGGAAAGAGATGTTTTTAGCAGAGGTTTTTTCCGGATGGTTCTGTTCCAGATACGGGGAGATAAATGATAAGAAACTGAAAAATACTTCGTTTTTCCCGAAAAGGGGTGGGGAAAAAGCCTTCCGGATAGACCGGAATTCCACGGCAGATCGGAAACTTGAGACTTGACTTTTGGCATATCAGGTGATATACTATATATTACTAAATAAATTTAGTTCTGTTCCCGATACGGGTAGATAAATGATAAAAACTAAAAAATACTTCGCTTTTCTCGAAAAGGGGTGGGGTGCGGGGAGG
>JAFVYP010000117.1 GCA_017508555.1 Lentisphaeria bacterium | reverse complement strand
CGAAAAGAGGTTTTTCCCCTCCCCGCGATACCATCGACCCTTGTCGGGAACAGCGCGTTCCGGTATGGGATAAATAAGCGGAAATCAAAAAATATGCCGCCTGTTCCGGATAAGGCTGCTTTCCGGCAGAAGGGGAAAGTCTTTTCCCTCCATGATTTTCAATGCGTGTATTCATTTGTTCTGCTTGGTGGGGTCAAAATCCCTTGAGATGTGATAATATTTTATTGGTAATAATTGCAAACTTCTTTTCAATACAAGCTGTTTTCTCTTGAAAACAAGGCTTTTGTGTGGTATTTTATCCAAGCGACAACAAACAGGAGACAAATCATGGATTGGCAAATTCTGCCTGCTGTGCCCGTGACGCGGATGGAGATTTTTCCCGCCGGAGCAGAGTGGGTGCTGAAAGAGGAAAAGGAGTCTTCCTTTGACTTTTGTTCTTCCGGCGGTGTGTTGAAAACCGCCTGCTATATGGCGGGGACGCTGGAGATCCAGAGAGAGCATTTTATTTCCCGGGATGATTCCTGGGAGGCTTTCAGAATGACGTTGAAGAACAACGGCAAGACTGTGGAAACGGTGGACGAATTGATCCCCTTTGCCGCCACGTTCAATCCTGACAGCCGCGAATATTTCTGTGAAAAGCGTCTGAAAAACGAAAAGCCTTTTTCTGCAGTTTTTCACGGGGAGGAGATCGAGGCGGATAATGTGCTCCTTTTCCGCTCCTGCCGCAAGATCATGCTTTTCGGCTGGCTGGATCAGCACCGTCATTTGGGGACTTTGCGGGTGAAAAAAGAGGTCGATCCCCGGAATTATGAAAACATGTTCCGTCTGGAGGCTGCCGGAGAGTTTTACGGGATGACGCTTGCTCCCGGAAGAGCCGTGACGACCCAGTGGTGTGCCGTATTTTCCGGCAGTGATGCTGCTTCCATGCTTTCGGAGCATGCCCGCCGTATCATGGAGGCGGCTCAAATCGACTTTACGCCTGCGCCCGCGCCCTTTGTCATCAGCTCATGGCACTACTTCGGGATCCGGATCGGACAGGATATGCTGGAACAGGAGCTGGACGCCATCAAAGCCCGCCGTATTCCGGCTGAGGTCTATCAGATCGACGGCGGCTGGTACAAGGATATGGGGGACTGGGAGGCCAATGATCTCTTTTACAAGGGAACGGAGGCCATGGCACGCACCATCACCGATGCCGGATTGACTGCCGGTATCTGGATCGCACCTTTTATGATCTCTCTCAAATCCGAAACGGCTTCTGCGCATCCTGACTGGTTTCTGCGCGATGAAAAGGGGGAGATCATCACCTATAAGGTCTCCCGGCTCTGCGGCGTGCTGGATCTTTCGCAGGAGGAGGTCATCCAGTGGATCGAAATGGTCTGCCGCAGGCTGCGTGAGGCCGGGTTCCGTTATCTCAAAGCGGATTTTACCCGCAGTTTCTTCACGGCTCTGGGGCGGGGCATCTTGAAAGACAGGAGCAAAAATTTCCTTGAATGTTTCCGCGATGCAACGGCCGCTGTGCGCCGGGGCTTCGGCAGGGACAGTTTCATCAATTTCTGCGGCGGACACGCCGGTGCTGTCATGGGACTGGTCGATTCCCAGCGGACCGGGTACGATACTTACGGCCGCTGGCAGGCGGATAATCCCACGCCTGCCTGGCACCGTATCCGTCAGAGCATGTTCCGGGCGTGGATGTGCCTCTGGCGGCACAACGATCCTGATGCCGCAACGATCCGCCTCAACGATACCCCCTTTGATGCCACGGGGTACGGACAGCTCCCCCTGGGGGATTTTACCGATAATGAAGCGGAATTGATGGTCCTCAATCAGTTTATTGCAGGCGGAACTGTTGCCTTGGGTGAAAACATCCGCGAGCTGGACGAAAACCGTCTCCGGATGATGCGCCGGGTCGCTCCCGCTGCCGGGATCACCTCTTGTGTGCTGGATCTCTTTGATACCCGCTGTCCGCAATGTTTTCTGGCAAAGTGCAATGGCTTCAATGTTTTGAGCCGCATCAATCTGGATGAGGAGCCTGTTCCCTTTATTTTCCGTCTGACAGAGGAGTTGCTGCCGCAGAAGGCTCAAAAGTATCTGGTCAGCGATGTTTCGACCTGCTCTGTGATCGGGATCTTTTTACCGGGAGACGAGGTGCGTGCGGCGGATATTCCCGCCCACGGCTGCCGGGTCTTGTGGATTGTTCCTGTTCCCGATGTTCCCCGGGCTTTCATCGCGGCTTCGGACGGACACTATGCCGGTATTGATATCCCCTCCTTCTCTGCTGACGAAAAGGGGTATCGCGGCAAGATCCGGAGCGCCTGGCCTTATCCTGTCAAAGTGCTGATCGCTGTGCCGGAACACGATGACTGGCAAATAAAAGAGCTTTATTTAGAGGCTGATACAGCATTTTCCTCTTGAAAAAAAGAAGATGAACAAGTAACTTATACAAATGACATCTTTTCCAAAAACAGGAGACTTTTACCATGATTGAAAAAAATCTTATCCAGTTGGCACCTGCCCATGGGCAGGTGAAGCAGTACTGCTTCACCTTAATCGAACTTCTCGTGGTGATAGCGATCATTGCGATTTTAGCGGCGATGCTGATGCCGGCGTTGAGCCAGGCCCGTGAAAGGGGCAAATCCGCCTCCTGCACCAGCAATCTCAAGCAGCTGGGCATGGCCTGTGCCTCCTATTCCGCAGAATACGATGACTGGCTGATGCCCCGTGATACTTACAATCCCGGCGACGCAGTCCGGGGGTGGAATGTCGTTGGAGGATATATCCAGAAGCATTTCGGCGTCAGTGATGCTGCCTGGCGCAAAGGTAATGCCGTCAACGGTTGTCCTGCCCGGGAATACACCGGAGACACCCGTCAGGCGATCACGACCAGCGGATATACCGCCCGTTCCAGCAGCTATGCCATCTGTTTTGATACGCACGGGGTCTATGACTCCAATAAGAAATTATGGAAGGTGTTCCGTTTGACCCGGCTCAAAAAGCCCAGTTTCTATTACTCTTTTGTGGATAGTGAAAGCTACGGAACTTACCGCAGCAGCTACTGGCAGGGGGTGGAATACGGCAAAAAACTCAATTACACTGATTTCCGCCATGCCGGCGCACTGAACGGTCTTTTTGTTGACGGTCACACCGACAGCACCCGGGATATCTTCTCCTACCGGGGCGAAAATGAAACGGGGGCAAAAAGCAGAAATGTGACTGTTTATGCCCGTTTCTGTCCGCTGACGAATAAGGAAAGCGGCTGGTATTAAGTCATTCTGTTCTAAGATATAAAGGAAAAGCAAAAATGAAAAAAATTATTCTTGCAGGGGTGTTTTGTGCCTTTTTGACGGCACTTGGCGCCGTTGAGATCGCTCAGAGACCGGGGAAAGCCACAAAAGATATCCTTATTTTCCCCCAGATCCAGCAGCATTACGGAACGTTTCAGAACTTTCTGCATTACTGGAAAGACAGGCCTCTTTTTGTCGATCCCTCGCACCGCTACGAGGGCAACAAATTCACCTATACGACGGTCCCCAGCGTTCTGAAGCATATCGAACTTGCCCGTTCCTACAACGTGGCCGGTCTGACGCCTTTGGGCGGTTCTCCGGATCAGCTGCTTGATCTTGCCGCAAAGCATAAAATCAAAAATTTCATGGTGATGCCCGGTGTTTATCTGCCGGGGATCGCCAGCAACAGTGCCAACCCGGCATTTATCCACAAAATCATCCGGAAAGCGGCCTCTTCTCCTTATGCTTTCCGCATCAACGGAAAAGTGGTCATCAACTCCTACGAAGCGGCCTCCGCCAAGCGCACGCCTGCACATATCAAAAAATTTCTGGACGATGCCCGGAAAGAGGTGGGGGATGTCTTTCTTTTTGTGACTGATGTCAAGATCCCGCTTTCAATTTTCCACAGCAAATACGGTACAAAGCCCTCTCAGGAAAATATCAAAACTCTCATGGCGGAGCTTCAAAAATATCTGGACGCCACAGACGGACTTTATATCGGTTACTGTCCGCGTAAAAATGTTTATGAAGAGGGCAAAGAGTACGGGTTCCGTTTCGACGAGCAGTATTTTGCCATGCTCCGCCCCTATCTGCTGGAGCTGTTTGCCCGCCCGCAGAACAAGGGAAAGGTCCTGGGGATCATCAGCACCCTCGGCTATGTCAATCACTTTACCGGTATGATCAACGCTCAGGAGTACGGCAGCGAGACTTTCCGCAAGACCTTTGAAGGCGCGCTTTCTCTCAATCCCGACTTTATCATCGCTTTCGAGTGGAATGAATGGAACGAAAACACCTGTTTCCAGCCCAGCGTTTATAAAGGTGCCGGCTACCGCCGCATGATCCGTTATTACCAGAGTCTCTTTGACGGCAAAAAGCTGCGTCCGCTGCCCGGAGACGATCAGCGTATCCCCAATATGCTCTTCAGCTATCGGTACGCACTCAAATACGGGGATGTCATGCGCTTTGAAATGCTCAACATCCCCGACGGCGGCAATGCCGGAAAAAGTTACAAAGCCCGGATCGTTCTCCGCGATATCAACGGCAAAGTGGTCCACAGCCTGCCTGAAACTGTCATCAGCGGCCGGGAGTTCAAAGCCGTCACCCAGACCCTGCCCAGTGAGAAGTTTGCCGCTTATCAGCTGCTTGTCCCTGAATTGACTGTCACAGAGCAGAACGGCAAAAAGAGCGTCTATGCAGGCAATTTGTATATCCGTTTCACGCCGACGGAAAACCGTATTTTCCAGTATGTCCGCGTGGCCCTGCGCGAAGCGGCTGATGTGAAGATCAAGTCCTTCAAAGTGACCCCCAATGCCGACGGTTCCTACCGCGTCAGGGGAGAGGTCTCTTCTTCCGCACCTCTGGCCTCCGTTGAACTGCTGGATAACCGTACGGAAATGCGCGCCCTGGGCGAAGATAAACCTGAATTCGATCAGAACAGGGATGTCATTATCCAGATGACCACCCAGGCGGCCCGCCCGGCTTATCTTTTCGGAAATGTCTGGATGGAAAATGTTTCCAGATGTTATGCCCGCAGTGCCAAACAGGACGGTAATAATGAAAATTTCCGCTTTACCATCAATGACCGCGGTATCGAATACAAGAATGCAGGAATCGGTAAAGGCAACCGCCGCGTGTATTTTGCCATCCCCCGCAAGGAGGCCGCAAAAGCTGTCCTGAAAGGCAAGATCAAAGGATTTGAGTTTGCCGTCCCTGTCGCGGATATCATGAAGTACGGCTCCGTCGCCAGAACTTTTGACAAGTGTATCTTCTTCCGCTTTGATCGCTTTGAGGTCCAGCCGGATATTCCCGTGCGCCTCGGTAAAAAGACGGTCAAGTTCGATGTGAATGTCTTTTCAAACAATGAGTATCCCGTTTTCCATCTGCGGATGATCGGAGAGGACGGCAAACTTTTCCGTTCCGCACCGATCCAGATGAAAAAGGCCTCCGGAAAATTGGTCGATCTTCCTCTGTGGTCTGAAACATACAGCAAAATCGTTAAGATAAAGGTCAACAAAGACCGTATCCCCGATGCTGTTTACCGTTTCGATCCCCGCCCCGGCGCCATGCTGCTCAACAGTTATTCTCCCCGTTTCCACGGCGAGATCGGCGGAGGTTACAGGTATTATCAGCCCTTCTGCGGCACAAGCAATATTCCCAAAAATGCTAAATCTGGCGCCGCTGTCTGGGCCAAAGATGAACAGGGACGCCCTGTCCTGCGCTTTGACGGCCTCTTCAGCAATATTACGTTTGAACCTGAAGTTTTCCCCCGGGGCGCATTTACTTTTGAATGTGAATTCAAACCCGCTGGAAAAGGCGATATGGCCCTCTTCCGCCACAGCGCAACTCATCCCGGATCCATCGGCGTCTTTGTCTGCAAAAACAAGCTCTTTGTGAACTATATGGGACCCAGATTGGT
The DNA here is from genome assembly GCA_017508555.1 of Lentisphaeria bacterium. Lineage (GTDB taxonomy): Bacteria > Verrucomicrobiota > Lentisphaeria > Victivallales > Victivallaceae > UBA1784. The sequence goes on along the minus strand of JAFVYP010000117.1, from coordinate 578 downwards.
CTTCAGATCCATGAAAACAAATCTGCCCGTTCTTTCCAATCAGTGGAACTCCCTTAAAATTACTTCGGATATCAATACCCTGACGATCACCCTCAACGGTAAAAGCTGTCAGTTCAAAAAAATCGGTCTGGCTGGACTCTTCCGCTCTTCCTGTTTCGGCGGCCCTGTCCCAGGTTTCGGTGTCCCCAAAGGCGTCGGGATGTTCAAAGGCGATCTGCGCAAACTCCGCATTTATCACAATCTCTGATCTTTTTGCTGGACTTGGCTCCGTAGCTTTGCTGGGGAAATTGGCCCGGTGGCTTTTTTGCAGGGGGGCTTAGCGCCCGCCCCCCTGCACCCCCTGACGCCCGGTGCGACCGGGTGCGGTGTTTTGCCCGTGGTATGCGGGGCGCGGCGGCGGGGAATTGCGGCGAATTATTTTTTGATCTCCCCGCTTTTCTGCGGAAAGATCAAAAAATTCTTCGCCGCAGGGTTCCGCACCAGGGGAGGACATTTGTTGCCTTCAGCAACAAATTTCTTCCCCCGGACCCCCATCTTTCCTGTTGGTGGCGCAGACTGCGGTGGTGACTCTTTAGACT
>JAFVYP010000116.1 GCA_017508555.1 Lentisphaeria bacterium | reverse complement strand
GGTACGGCGTGACTTTGCCGTTGATGGTGGTGGGGGCGAAATCCAGATTTTTACCGGCGGAAAGTTTGCTCATCTTCACGCCGAAGAAGGGTTCACCTCTCAACGCCACGCGCAGACGGGGGATATCTCCTTTATTGGCCGGACGCGCAGAAGTTTTTTTGGCAGAGCTTTTTGCCGTCAGCGGAGCGTTCTGATCGGAGCGGAATGTTTTATCCGCAGGAAAATCCGTGATACCGGCGGAACGGGCCATGAAGCGGATGGTTACCTTTTTTCCGGCCGTGACAGTGATCCCCTGACGGCAGGGCAGGGCCCGGGTGACGCGGATATAATTTTTGCCGTCCGGCGCATCGTTTTTGCCGATCATCTCCGACTGTTTGGTGTAATAGCGCCAGCGGAAAAACTGTTTTTTCCAGTTGAGCTGTTCAAAGGAAGGATTGGCAATGACAGCATTGGTCAGCTCCAATTTGTCATAATCCACCCAGTCCGCCTTGCCGGGAAGCCGGTAATAGGCGCTGCTCAGACCCAGTACGATGCTCCCGGTCTTATCGGGAACAAAGGAAATCTCGTATTGTTTCCACTCTTTTCCGGGATCTTCTTTGGAGAAAAATTCAAGGGAATAGATCCTGTCGGGATTTTTGTTCTGCGGATGCTGTGAAGGCAAGCCCGCCGGAGAATTCATCCTGATCTTGGAATGCGGTGCGGCAAGTTCGATGGAAACTCCCGCCGCTTTCAGACCGGCACCGCAGAGAAGCGCCGCCAGAAGAAGGCTGAACTTTTTCATGGATAGCAACTCCTTGCGTTACTTGGCTTTGGGAGCTGTCTGGTCGGAGAAAAAGGGTTTCCCCGCCGGTGCTTTTTTGGGCGTCATGCCGCCGGAACGGGCCATGAATTTGATGGTGACGGTCTTGCCGGCAGTGACAAGCATCCCCTGACGGCAGGACATGTTCCGGGTGACGGCGATATAGCTTTTGCCGTCAGCGGCATCTTGTTTGTCAAATTTGGCTGTGTCTTTGGTGTAATAGCGCCAGGCCCAGACATCGCCTTTGACGCTTTTGAACTCAAAGGAGGGATTATTGAGTTTGGCATTGGTCAACTGAAGTTTATCATACTCGATCCAGTCGTTCATGCCCTTTTTCGTATCGCCGCTGGTGGAAAGACCCAACGTGACGTAGCCGCTTTTATCGGGAACAAAAGTAACGGTATATTCAGTCCACTCCAGAGGCAGTTCTGTGGTGTCGCGGAATTCAAGATAGTAGGGCTTGGTGGCTCCGTTGCGGGGATAAAGGAACTTCAACCCTGTTGCCTTGGTGCATTGGATCTTGCGGAACTGGCCGTCGATCTCAATGGCGATACCGGCACTGTAAGCGGCGCTGCAGGCAGCGAGAACAAGTAAAGTGAAAAGTGATTTTTTCATTTTCTGACCTTTCGTTGGAATAATGTTGATTTATTTTTTTGCTTCTTTCAGCAGTTTTTGCAGGGCCGCATTGCCGCTTTTCGCGGGACTGGTCGCATGGACGCCTCCGGCATAAGCGTCGATCTTTTTGAAGGTTTTGGCCGGGAAGGAGTTGTAAATGGCGTAAACCGATGTCGCCGGACAGGAAAGATCCACAAATCCCACAGAAAGATAGACCGGACAAGTCACTTTCGGGGCGAAGTTCACCGGATCGAAGTAAGACTGTTCCTTCAGCAGCTTCTGCACATGGGCCTTCCCCTTTTTTGACTGCTGCCGGATGGCGCCGCCGAAGTGCATGCGCGGCATGCGTTTGGCCGGAGAAAACTCTCCGTCAAAATCACCGAAACCGGGCACTCCCGCCAGACAGAGGGTGACTTTTTTATCCAGTCCCGCTCCGACGATGGCCTGCCATCCCCCCTGGCTTGCGCCGCGGATGATGAGATCTTTGCCGTTCCATTCAGGCAGGGTACGCAGATATTCCAGCGCGCGGATGACCCGCAAAGCCATGTTGACAAAGATATGCTGCTCGCGGTTGGGATAAACTTTGGAATAGTAGTTTTTCAATCTGCCCTTTCTGATATCGTTGTAATATTTGGCAGGCATACCGTTT
>JAFVYP010000115.1 GCA_017508555.1 Lentisphaeria bacterium | reverse complement strand
TCACAAAAATACGCCGCTTTTCTTTGAAAGTGAAAGGGGGTTTGGGGGAAAGCGAAAACCTTCTTTTCTCGTGAAAAGAAAGTTTTCGCTGTCCCCCAATCTCTCCCCCTTTACTCTCATAGAACTGCTGGTTGTGATTGCCATTATTGCGATTCTGGCGTCGATGCTGATGCCGGCGCTTCAGAAGGCGAGGGATAAAGCCAAAGATGCCAACTGCACCTCCAATTTAAGACAGATCGGAGCGGCAGCTGCGGCTTACACTCTGGCTAACCGCGATTGGATCGTTCCTGTTTTCGGACATGGCAAACGCTGGTACAACCATCTTTCCGGCGTCATGTCGGGCGGAAACAAAGTGGCAGAGGGCTATGGCCTGAGCTATTACGGCAACATGACGACCAGGGGAACGACGGTTTGTCCCAAAGAGGCCGTCGGATTCAACAGCGATAAAAACAAGGGATACATGTTGACCCACTATTCGTCCAATTCTTTTTTGGGAACCAATGTCTTTTCCGGGAACGCGCATTATTTTTCCAGAAAGATCAATGCCGTTTTTATGCCGACTCTGGCGATCTTTGCTCTTGAAAACATCGTCCGTTCCGATTCGACCGTCAACTGGGCAAAATTTGTGGCCTACCGTCACGGTTCTACCGGAGACGGCCGTGTTGCCGTTGAGAAAAGCGGTTTGGCTGATCCCATTGATCCCTCTTCTTCCACCAACATCGTGTTTGTGGACGGACATACGGGAAAAATCGATCATCGCACGCTGAAAATCGCTTCTCCCTCGGATAATTCCGATCCCCGGTGGCGGGGAAATGTCTCTCAAGTTGACCGTATTGCCGCCGGCATCGATCTTTCCAGAGGGGCCGGCATCAAATGAAGTATCCCCGGTTTGAATTGACAGGTGTTGTTGAGCGCCCCTCCTGGTGGCTTGTCCGTCCGGAGGAGATCAAAAACATCTGTCAGAATACCGTCAAAGGCAAGTGTTCCTGTGAAGCTCTTACGCCGGCAGGCCTGGAGGTCTTTCAAGTCGTTTACAACGATTACGAACACACCGGCAACAAGCTCAACTGGATCTCTGCCGTGGGCTGTCCCCATCCGGAGATCTTCGGACGCAAGGGGGATCAGCCCCAGACAGTTCTGCTTTGCGGCGGTATCCACGGCTGCGAGGCGGAGGGAACGGTCCTGCTGCTCAATCTGATCTCGCTGCTTGAAACGGGTCTGGATCTGCGGGGCAAAGAGCGTCCGCGTCTGCTGGAACTGTGTGAAAAATTCCGGCTGGTGCTTTTCCCCTGTGTCAATATGGACGGGCGCGCCATCAGTCCCGACCACAGGCTCAATGCCGATGTGGAGGAGTGCCGCAGAGCAGGCGGCGGCTGGTGGAAAAACGGTGAAACGATCCGCTGGCCCGGCATCAAGGAATACTTTCCGCTGCCCTTGAGCGAAGTGGGATATCCCGGCGGATATCCCAACAGTGAGGGATACAACATCCAGCTGGACGGAGCCCCCGGCAATATCAAGACCCGTGAGGCCGCCGCCCTGCTCAGGGCCGCCGGAGAAAAATGCGTGGATCTTTTTGTCAATCTCCACTCCCAGCCGGAGGGGCCCGGTCCCGGCCTCATGGCACCGTCGGTCGTCAATCCGCCGCAAGTCATTGAGGTCGAGAAAGAGCTTGTTCTGCGCTGCGGCAGAGCCATGCACGCTCAGCTGGGATATCCCTGGGATGAGTCCGGCGGCGTGATGACAAGCGTCCGTCTGGATATCAACAACTGTGTGACCTTTGCCAGCGGCGCTCCCACGCTCACCATCGAGTTTCCGGCAAGACTGGGAAAATCCTTTGATAATTTGCTTGAAACAGGCTATCTTTATCTTGAAACGATCCTCTCTTACGGAACAGAAAAGCTGTTTTGTGACAGAGCCAAATGGAAAGCAAAATAAAATGAAAACTTTTGAGACCTATGATGACGTGGTCAGAGCCGCATGGAATATGCACAAAAGTCTTTATCCCATGAACGGTTATTACAGCGTTGTCAGTATGCACGGTGCGGCACGCTACTCCAAATTCATGAAGGATCAGAAACTTCTTGAAGAGATGCTCGGCATCGCCCGTCCTTTTCTGGATGGAAAAGTAACTCAGATGAGCGGCGCTTACGGCAAGACCAATTACTGCTGCGGCGGCAACTTCACCGCCTGGCTGGGGGCAAGAGGCTATCTGGATGATAAAGATGTCAAAACCCTTGAGCGTTATGCCGATGCTCTCTGCAACGAACAGGAACGCGCCGGAAACCGCATGTATCAGTTTCCCGGACGGCCGGACTTTTTCTGGATCGACTCCGTTTACGGAGTCTGTCCCTTCCTCGTCTGGATCGGTTTGGCCACGGGGCGGAAAGATTTTATCGAAGAGGCGCTTTTTCAGATGAAAATGCACCACAAGGTCCTCTTCGATCCCTCCTGCAAGCTCTATCATCAGGCGATCAACGCCCGGGGCGACGGCAAGCTCACACCGGCCCACTGGAGCCGCGGCATGGGATGGGCCATGCATGCACTGGCTGAACTGGCTTATGAGATCCCTAAAGATCATCCCGATTATCCTGCGATCCTTGAAATGTACCGTCTGGGCGCCGAGGGATGTGCCGCTTCTCAGGATGAAAACGGCATGTGGCATCAGGCCATCGAGTCCCTGGATACCTACGTCGAAAGCAGCGGAACGGCTCTGATCGCCTACGCCCTTGCCCGGGGATCCAAAAACGGCACGCTTGACCGTGAAAAATTCCTGCCGGTATTCATCAAGGCCATCAAAGGGTTGGCCCGCTATGTCGCGCTGGATGGTTCCGTATTCAACTGCTGTGTGGGATGCCTCGCGCCCGGAAACGGAACCGTTGAAGAGTATGCCAAGGTGCCGTGGCGTCTCAATGATCCCCACGCTTTCGGTCCTGTGATCCTGGCGTTCGGAGAGGCGCAGCATCTCTGGAACTGCAATATTATCCCCTCTTACAAAGAACTTTAATAAAAAAGAAAGAAACAGAATGAAACCCGTTTATCTTTTTGCTTGTACGATCGCCGATGCCGAGGCCAAAAAACGCATGGAGCAGGTGATCGACATCGTTGAAATCGACGCCAAGACGCCGGAAGAACTGCTCCCGCATCTGGAGGGAAAAGAGGGCCTGATCGTCCCCTGGACGCAGAATATGCTCATTACCCGCGAGGTGCTTGAGGCAGGCAAATCCCTCAAACTTGTGGGAACGACCTACGGCGGCGTGAAACAGAATGTGGATGCCGAGGCCGCTTTTGAACGGGGACTGGCTGTTCTCCATACCGGCGCCTCCCGTCCCCGTCCCATGGCGGAATATACCCTCGGGCTTGTGCTTTCCTCCCTGCTCCAGATCCACAACTATCATCACTATATGCGCAGCGGAGAGGCGTGGCCCAGAAACAAATATCCCCGGACACGCATCATCCAGAACCGCAAAGTCGCGGTGATCGGCGTCGGACATATCGGACGCGGGATCGTCGATATGTTCAAGCTCTTTACCGATGATATCGCTGTGGTTTCCCGCCATCTTTCCGATGCCGATGCCGCCGTGATGGGGGTGACGAAGAAATCCCTTGAAGCCGCTATGGCTGAAAGCGAGATCATCATCCTCGCCGGAGGCTACACGCCTGAAACCCATCACATGATCGGCGCAAAGGAATTTGCCCTGATGCAGGAAAATGCTCTTCTGGTCAATATCGCCCGGGGCGGCATGATCGACCAGCAGGCCATGATCGAAGCCGTGAACAGCAAAAACATCTTCCTGGCGCTGGACGTTTTTGAAAAGGAACCCCTCGAAGAGGATAGCCCCCTGCGGGAAAATGACCGCGTTCTGATGACGCCCCACCGCGCCAATAACTCCATCGAATTTGAGCAGCGCTGGCAGTGTCTGGCAGAGGAGATCAACGATTTTTACAACGGTAAGTCCCCAGCCTCTCTTCTGACGCCCGTCCGTTCCCGCGTGATGAGTGACTCCTGAGTCTGAAAACAGATTTTGACAAAATCAAACGGCATCGCAGGGGAATTTGCTTCCCCCTGCGGTGCCGTCCGCTTTTTCTGACGATGCTTTGAATTACCGGATCATTTGGCCTGTCTGCGCAAAGCCTCGATATTTTTACGGATATTTTCATCATCCGGATTGAATTTCAAAGCCTCCTCAAAATGTTGGAGTGCCGTGTTTCTGTCATCAAGACAGAGTGCTGCCAGTGCCAGATAGAACTCCTTTTCCAGCGGTTCAAAGGAGGCATAGATCCCGGCGATGCGGCGGTACATTTCCGCAGCGGCCTGCCTGTTGCCGTTTTTCTGAAAAAAACCGGCCGCAAGCAGCAGGATGAAACGGGGATAACCGTAGGTGGTGTTTTTCAGCAGATCCCAGCGGGGATGAGAGAGGACCTGTATCACCTTTTTCATACCTGCTGCCGTTTTGCCGGAACGGACCAGCATCGCCCCTTCGATACTGTCAATAAACAGCCCGATGGTGAGTTTGCTGATTTCAGGAACATCCCTGCTGCCGCTGCGGAGCTGTTCGATATATCTTCCGGCTCCTTCAAAGTCTCCCTTGTCAAAACAGATCATCGCCTCTTCGATCAGACAGCGGTAATGGGGCCGCCGGACAGCCAGAACGGCCGCTGTATAAGTATCTTTGTTTTTCCAGACATCAAGCTCCTGAAAGCACAGGATCGCCATGAGTGCCGGCAGGAGACAGGCAAGAAAAATCACCGGTTTCCGGGTCTGCGGATATTTTTTTACCAGCGTACACAGCAGAGAAGCTGCCGCCAGCACGGCGAAAACAGAGGGGAAATAACTGTAACGGTCGGCAAAATCCACATCGCCGATCCTGAAGAGTCCCGGGGCAACGGCCGCAGACCAGGCAAGAAAACAGGGCAGCCAGATATAAAGGGCTTTTTGACTGCCTTTGTAAAGAAAAAAGAGAAGCAGAAGAATGACAGCTCCGGCGGCATAAAGCGGCAGAAGGGAATCCGCTGCAACAGAAAAATGGGGATACATGGGGTTCAGTCCCAGGGGGATGAAGGTCTTGACCAGATAATTGCCGTACCGCCAGCCGATGAGCGTTATCTGATCTGAGATCCCGGCGGCCCCTGTCATATTGCCCCCGTCTGTCACCAGCTTGAAGCCGATATAGTAGAGCAGTGAGAGCAGCCAGAATGGACCGGTACGGCAGAGATAAAAAACAGGATCCTTTTTCCGGTATCTGCCCCATAAATAAGCTGTCAGCACCAGCGGCAGACCGATGAGGGCGGGTTTGATGCAGAAACCCAGCAGAAAGAACAGAAGAGAAAGAGCGTAATACCCTCTTCTTTTTTCTTTGATGGCTTTGATGAATAAGACGATGCTCCACAATCCCAGGGCCAGCAGAAGAACATCTTTCCGCTCACAGAGCCAGGCGACGGATTCCGCCCGCTGGGGATGCAGAGCCCAGAAAAGAACAGCTGCTCCTGCGGCAAAACGGGAGAATTTCAGCAGCCTGGCACCGGTATAAAAAGCGCATGCCGCCAGAAAATGCAGCAGGATATTCATCAGATGGGCGCCTGCGAACAGCTGTCCTTTGCCCCATATCAGAAAATCCAGCATGAAGGAGTAGGCAGTCAGAGGACCCCAGAGGCCCAGAATGGGCTGCTGCCAGATCTTCAGATTTTCCAGTGAAAAAGTCAGCAGATGATACCGCTGGACATAGATGATATCATCCAGCAGCATCTCCGTGTAAAAGACAGCCTTGCCGAATACGGCAAAAACCGCCGCGGCAAGCAGAATAAAAAAGAGGTTGCGTTTGAAAAAGTTCATTGTATTTTTTTCAGGATAAGAGCTGTCCGGTTGGGCAGATAGAGCCTCAGCATGGCTCCCGCAGGGGTGGCCTGCGTTTGAAAGACCTGGCCGGAAGTTCTGCGGGCAAAGCCGTCAAAACATTCTTCATCGCTGTCGAGCAAAGCCGTGTATCGGCCGGGAACAGCTTCAAACTGATAATCCGTATAACTGTTCTGCGGATGGAAGTTGAAACAGAACCACAGACCGCCCCGCTCAAAGATCAAGACCTTCTTTTCATCATCTATACGGACCGTTTGAACAGTAAAATCATAGAGCGCATGTTCTGTGAGCAGACGGAGCATCTCTCTGTCAAACCGGGCCAGACTGTGATAACGCAGATCTTCATTATCAGCCAGACTCCAGAGGCGTCGGGCACGCTCCATGCTCCAGTTGTTGCCCTCCCGGGGGAAATCGACCCACTCCGGATGGCCGAACTCGTTGCCCATGAAATTCAGATAACCGCTGCCGGAAGTTGCCGCCGTGGCCAGACGGATGATCTTGTGCAGCGCCACGGCCCGGTCGATCTTCATATTCCGGGACCCCTTGTTCATGTCATTATACATGTCACTGTCAGCCAGCGTGAACATCGCTGTTTTGCCGCCGACGATGGATTGATCGTGGCACTCCACGTAACTGATGGAACGCTCATCTTTCCGGCGGTTGAGAAGTTCTCCGTAAAGATAGAACATATTCCAGTGTTCATCCACCTGATCGAAGAGTTTGAACCACATGTCGGTCACGCCCATAGCCATACGGCAGTCGAATCCTGCGCCGTCGGGAGAGGCCAGGCCGGGCATGCCGCTGACATCTTCTGCCACAGTGACGGCATCCGGACGGAGCGTATGGATCAGTTTGTTGGCCAAAGTCAGATAGGCAAGGGCATCCTCATCCACATCGCTGTTGAAATACTCCCGGTAATCGGTGAAGGTCTTTCCCAGTCCGTGATGCAGATAGAGCATGCTGGTCACGCCGTCAAAGCGGAAACCATCCACCTTGAATTCATCCAGATAGTACCGGCAGTTGGAAAGCAGAAAATGCAGCACCTCCGGTTTGCCGTAATCAAAGCAGAGGGAGTCCCAGGCGGAGTGGAGTCCCCGCAGGCCCTGATGAAAATAGGCATAGCTTGTGCCGTCGATCCTGGCCAGCCCCTCCGCCTCGTTGCGGACAGCGTGGGAGTGGATGAGGTCAATGGTGACCCGCAGGCCCATACCGTGAGCGGCATCCACCAGCTCTTTGAATTCCTCCGGCGTGCCGAAACGGCTGGAAACGGCGAAAAAGTTGGCCACATGATAACCGAAACTGCCGTAGTAGGGGTGTCCCATCACGGCCATGAATTCAACGGTGTTGTAGCCGCTTTGGACAATGCGGGGCAGGATTTTATCCTGAAATTCTCTGAAGGAGCCGACTTTAGGTTCCTCCTGAGCCATGCCGGGATGGACTTCATAGATCAGCTGGGCCCGGGGCCGGGGCGGAACGGGATTTTTGAATACATAGGGCGTTTCAGGAGACCAGACCATTGCTGAAAAAAGGCCGGTGATCTTATCCTGAACAACCCTTCTGGCGTAAGCGGGGATCCTGTCTCCGGCGCCGCCGGACCAGGAGACGTGCATCAGATAGTGCATGCCGTGTTGAAGTTTTTTCAGCGGGATCTTGATCTCCCACACACCGTTGCCGATATTTTGAAGAGCAAATTCTTTCAGCCGTTCCCAGTTGGAAAAATCTCCCACCAGGGTGATCCCGCTGGCCAGAGGGGCCCACTCACGGAAGAGCCAGCAGTCCTCTTTTTTGTGCAGTCCGAAATATTCATGTCCTGAGGAAAAATCTTCCAGGGAACACTTGCCGCCGGTCAGGCGTTTCTCAAGAGCGGCCGCTTTTTCTTTTCTTTCCCGGATGATCCCGGCATAGGGCGCAAGATAGGGGTCGCTGCCGAAGGGTTCCGGTGTGTTGGGACGGGCTTCGATTGCCATAAATCATTCTCCCACTGTAACTTATTCGTAAACTTTTGACAGGAGCGGGCGCTCCAGCATGGCCTCGTAAATTTTGATGTATTCCTGAGCGGTGACATCGTGATTGAAACGCATTCTGGCCGAACGCATGACCCGGTCGATGACTGCGGCTTTGAATTCCCCGGGCCGGTCATAAAAACGCATGGCCTCGTCGATGCCCCAGAAAAGGCCGCCGTTATCGTAGTCATTGAAACGGAAACCATTGCCGGAAAGACCGTCGCCGCTCAAGTGATCCACTGTGTCGTGAAGGCCGCCTGTATTGCGCACAATGGGCAGGGAACCGTAATACTGGGCAATCATCTGCGGCAGACCGCAAGGCTCAAACAGCGACGGCATGAGCATGAAATCCGACGCCGCAAATCCGAGGCGTGAAAGGTTTTCGTCGAAATCGCAGACCGTGACTCTGTCGTAGAAATCGTGGCGGGCAACGATATCCCTGAATATCTGCTGGTAACTGCCGTTGGCCACAATGGCGATCTGGAGATTTTTGTGATAGTACTTGTCGATCACATGATAGAGGATATTGGCCAGCAGAGGACAGCCTTTCTGGGCAGGATCAAGTCTGTGCGGCCAGAAAAACAGCGGTGCGCCGGGATCGACTTTCAAACCTGTCCGTTCCTGGAAAGCAGTTTTGTTGGCTCTTTTGCCTTCCTCATGGCTGCCGGCACTGTAATTCCGGACCAGCGCGGGATCTTCCTCCGGATTGTAGTCTGCATCGGGCGAGTTGAGGATGCCTGCGGCACAGCCGGCGTAGAATTTGCCGGCCATTTCCGTCCGGATGCTTTCCGGAACAAAACTGTACATGCCGTTGACCACCTCCTGAAGGAAGGTGGGACTGACGGTATTGATGTAGTGCGCGGCAAAAATGGCACTGGCCAGCAGATCGACCTGATTGCCGGAACGGCTTTCTTCGTAGTTATAGGGCGGACGGGTGTAGTAGAGATTGCTCCAGAAAGGCGCCGCGTCGATCCCCCGGTCCTCAATGACGTCAAGCGTTGACTTCTGGGTGTGGATGTTGTGGACAGTGCAGAGACAGGGGATCCCCAGTCTGCGGGCGGCCGCCGGGATCAGTCCTGTCATCCAGTCATTGCAGTGGATCAGGTCGGGATTGACTGACGGGATGATGTTGTTGATGACCTCCCGCTGGAAGGCGATGGCCTGAAGGAAACAATCCTTGTGATAATTGCTGTAAACGGAGTCCCGGTAATAAAAGACCCGGTCCTCCGCCAGATGGATGCGGCTGTCGCTCAAGTGGTTCATATAGACGCGCAGCTCATCGTTGACGAGCTTGCCCACGTCCACATGAAACATTTTCCGGTAGTGGGGAAGGGCCACATGCACGTCGGCCCCCTGTTTGAACAGGGCGGCGACCAGACTGGCGGAAACATCCGCCATGCCTCCGGCTTTGGCACGGAGATGATGGACCATATTGCCCATTCCTTCAGGCAGATAGGTGATCTCCGGAGTTACGACCAGTATCCGCGGATTTTTTCTGACCGTTCTGTGCATGATAGAGAGTCCTTCCTGATAGTGATTGAATATTGATGATTACTGTGGCCAGCACATGAAACCGGGGACGCTGTTATCCCACTCTGTTCCGGCGGCTTTGATCCTTGCGGTGATGCCGAAACGGCCGGAACAGCTGCAAATGACATCGCAGCCGTAGAGATAGTTGCCGTTGCCCTGATCTTCCAGTTTGTTCATGATGACGGACTGGCTGCTGATGATCTCGTTGTGCGCATCCACAGAGCCCAGATAGGCTTCCACATCCACCGCTTCGGGGGCGAGACCGCCCAGATTGACATGGACAGTGATCGACAGTTTGTCGCCCACATGGACATTGTTCAACGCAGTTCCGGAAACCTGCGGCTGGCTGATGCGGAGTTTGCCGTTGTAGATATTGGCCACCAGCTCCTGTTTCTGACGGACGAGATGTTTGGCATACTCTGCGTTGTTTTCCGTAAGTTTGCGGTAGTTGACCTCAGCGGGCGTGTAGAAGAGATCGTTGTACTCGCTGACCATGCGGTGGCTGGAAAAAATCCCCAGTCCTGTTGCAATGGATTCTTTCATCCGTTTGATCCAGCGGGTCGGCAGATCGCCGTTGGTCCGGTCATAGAAGCAGGGGATGATCTCCTGTTCCAGCAGATTGAAGAGCTGCTGGGAGTCGTAGTTGTCTCTATCCTCATCGTCAGTGTAGTAATCGTTGCTGCCGATGGCCCAGCCGTTTTCGCCGTCATAGGCTTCGGCCCACCAGCCGTCAAGGATGGAGCAGTTGATGACGCCGTTGATGGCGGCTTTCATACCGCTTGTGCCGCTGGCCTCTTGAGGACGGCGGGGGGTATTGAGCCACACGTCCACGCCCTGAACCAGAGAGCGGGCCATACCGATATCGTAGTTTTCAAGGAAGAGCAGACGGTGCTGGACATTTTCACTGCGGGCAAACTGGATGAGTTCTTTGATAAGCTGTTTGCCGCCGTTGTCGGCCGGGTGAGCTTTTCCGGCGAAGATGAACTGAACGGGCCGGGTATTGTCCCTGAGCAGTTTGAGCAGACGCTGTTTATCCCGGAGCAGAAGCGTTCCCCGTTTGTAGGTGGCGAAGCGTCTGGCAAATCCGATGGTGAGGATATCGGGCTGGAGCAGCGAGGGGTGCTGATTGCCGCCGTCGGAGGAGCCTTCCACCAGATAGCGGAAATTGTTCTGGGCCCAGCGGCGGGCGTGACGGATCAGGGACTGGCGGCAAAGCTCATGGGTCATCCAGAGTTCTTCATCGGGGATGGCATTCAATCCGGCGCGGAGCTGTTTCATATCCGGGTTCTGAGACCAGACATGGGTCAGGTAGCGGTCGAAAAGCTCTCCGATGCGGTTGGAGGTCCAGGACTTGATATGGACGCCGTTGGTAATATGGCGGATGGGGATCTCCGCCACGGAGCGTTCAGGCCAGAGATGTTTCCACATTTCCCGGGCGACCTCTCCGTGGAGTTTGCTCACGCCGTTGCTGTAATTGGCCGCCAGACGGAGACCGAAGACCGTCATGGACATCTCTCCGGAGCGTCCCCGTTCATTGATGGGGATCCCCCAGCGGATGATCCGTTCCAGATCCAGTTTGGCATCTGCCGCAAAATTGGCCAGATAGGGCCGCAGCAGATTGATGTCAAAGACCTCATTGCCCGCAGGAACTGGGGTGTGGGTGGTGAAAATATTGGAACGCCAGACCACTTCAAGAGCCGTATCCGGATCATATCCCAATTCATTGACATAATAAGAGATGCGTTCCAGAGAGAGGAATCCGGCATGACCTTCGTTCATGTGGCAGACGGCGGGATCACAGCCCTGGGCGTGCAGGGCCTTCATGCCGCCGATACCCAGCAGAAGTTCCTGATGGAGACGCATGCGTTTGTCTCCGCCGTAGAGGCGCCAGGTGACCTCCCGCAGATCGGGGGGATTTTGAGGCAGCTCCGTATCCAGCAGAACAAGGGGGACATTGCCCACCCAGAGGATCCAGACAGCTGCGGCGATTTCCCTGTCATTGAGTTTCATGGTGATGGTGATCTCCTGTCCTTCGGGGGTGCAGCCCCGGACAAGGGGAAGATCCTGGATCTCCGAAATGGGATAATGTTCGATCTGCCATCCGGTGCGGTCGAGGACCTGCATGAAATATCCCTGACGGTAAAGGAGACCTACGGCCGCCAGAGGCAGATTGAGGTCGCTTGCGGCTTTGAGATGGTCTCCGGCAAGAACGCCCAGACCGCCGGAAAAGATACGGATGCTTTCGTGGATGCCGAACTCCAGAGAAAAATAAGCCGTGGTGCGTTTGCTGAAGGGAACGCACTCAGCCATGCTGCGTTCAAACTCTGCCTTCACGGCATGGAGACGTCGCAGATATCCCACATCGTGCGCCAGTTCCTCCAGACGTTCCTGGGGGACTTTTCTGAGAAATGTTTTGGCTGAACCGCGCAGCTCTTTCCAGAGGGTCGGATTGATCCGCATGAAAAGTTCGATAGCGTTCTGATGCCAGCACCACCAGATGTTGTCCACAAGTGTTTCAAGAAATTTGAGTTCTTCCGGAATACGGGGGGCCACGTTGTAAAGTTGAAGATTCATTTACTTTTGATTTCCGTTTTTTTGTTTTGAACTGATCTGTTTTTTCGGGCGGTCATTTGCCTTTGACGATCAGCAGACTGTTGAGTGAGCCGAACGCATTGGGAACGAAATTGGGATTTGCCGTATCCAGACACCAGTTGCCGTCAACGACGAACTTGTACTGATACTCTCCCGGTTCGAGCCGCAGCTGGCAGCGGTAAACGCCGGTATGATCCTTGTCTTTAAGTTCTCTGTCGGGCTGCCAGTTATTGAAACTTCCGGCGGCAAAGACCTTTTTGCCGGGGGCGGCTTCGTAAACGAGATACACGATCCGCCTGGCGGGAGAGGTGGATCTTTCTGCTGCACTGACAGTTTTTCTTCGGGCGTTTCTGTTGCTGTCCATAGTTATGGCTCCTTATTATTGAGTAGTTTATTTATTCCCGCACCCTTTTTTTATTAATATAACGCGTTCACTGTTTTTTATCAAGTTTGTACCCGGGATGAGTGGGGAAGAGTTCATGGGCTTTTTTTCTGAACTCTTCCGCCTGCTGCAAACGCCCAAGGGTTTCATTGATTTTGGCAAGTTTCATATAGATCGCCGGACGGGCGGGATCCAGCGCCAGAGCCTTGTGATAGAGTTGTTCCGCCCGCAGAAGATCATGTTTGGCAGCGAAATAGTCTCCCAGCATATTGGCGGCAAAGGGATGATTTCTGCGCAGGGTCTCCACCTTGAGAAACTGCCTGATGACGGTCTCTTCGGGGGGGATCTTGTCAGGGGAGGTGTGGATCATATCGTTGAAGTGTGCATAGGCGATCTCTCCCTGAAGCCATTTTCTGTTGCAGTAAAAAGAGGAACAGGCGGCGGCCGCCAGCAGAAGGAACACGGGGATCTTCAGCAGCGGTGCCGGAGAAAGCGCGCGGTAATTTTCCTCCGGCACAGCGCAAATCATCATTAAGCCGCATGCGGCGAGGCAGGCGGGGATCTGCATATTGATATCGCAGCAGCAGTGAAGGGTGAAGGCAAAACATCCCCAGAGGATGGCCTTGTTTCTTTCGTCCAGTTTTTTCAGTCTGAGGAACAGCAGGATAAGCGGAAAGAGCAGCGCGGCGGAGGCGGCAAGCCCTGCCGGAAATCCGCCGTGAAGGATGAAACTGGCAAAGATGTTGTGAGGATCGTGGGCAGACTCATCGGTGGACGTCGTTTTTTCCTTCATGTGCCGGTAAAAAAAGGCGCCCCATCCGTAACCGGCAAGAGGTGTCCGGGGGGCCATGATGGCAGCCGTGCGCATATAATCAGCCCGTTCAGACAGGGAGCCGAATCCGCGTCCGGCGTGTTTGATATAGAGTGTTCCGGCGCAGATGGTCAGCAGGATCGCGGCCAGCAGAAGGGCTTTCCAGAATTTTTTGAAAGGGAGCGTAAAGATGAAGATGACCGCCGTGACCAGCGCACAGAGGAACGCGGCCCGTGTTTTGGTCATGAGGAACACGGGGAGCGTCAGGAGCGCTGCCGTACAGAAAAAGAGTTTGACGGATACCTGGCGGGGTTCAAAGAGCTTGCCGAGATCCTTGAAAACGGAAAGGGCAAGGGGGGTGGTCAGCAGCAGGAAACCTGCCAGCACATTGGCTGAGACCATCGCGGCATAGACCCGTGAATCAGCGACTTTCGCCAGCATGACGGAGCTGACGGGAACGCCGTTTTTCTGTTGTTCTGCGATAAAAGCGCGCATTTCTTCAAAGCCCCAGAAGAATTGCTTGAGGCCGGAGACCCCCAGCAGGAGAACGCCGGCCGCAAGGGCTGTCAACAGTCTGTTTTTCCATTTGTCTCCGTCGGAAACAAGCAGATACACGGCGCCGCAGAAGGCGGAAATGCCGAGAAAGTGAAAAAGCTGTCCCTCTGCATAAAAGGGGGCTTGAGAGTTGACCATTCCGGTCAGTCCGGCCAGGGGGATTGCGGCGGTCCAGAGCAGAGCGGTGAGGCCTCTGGGATTGAAAAAGTCCGGGATCTTGAACGCCGCCAGAGCCAGGAGCAGGGCGATTCCGGAAAAGAGGCCGAAGCTGTGCGCGGGCCAGTTGATGATGAGCCACGAAAAAGCATCCTGAGGGAAAAATCCGGGAGCTTCGGGCATAACGGCAAGAGAGCCTGCTTTAAGGGGGATGAGGAAGGTCAGCAGGACCGTAAACCATCCGGCGGCACTTTGCAGGAGCGTTTTGAAATTTTGGGAAGAGGGATCATTTTTCATAATTCAAAAGTTCTGTTCCCGACAAGGGTCGATGGTATCGCGGGGAGGGGAAAAACCTCTTTTCGCGGGAAAAGAGGTTTTTCCCCTCCCCACACCCCACCCCTTTTCGAGAAAAGCGAAGTATTTTTAGTTTTATATCATTGTATCTACCCGTGTCGGGAACAGAGCCTTTTGATTTTTGTCATTGCTCTCCCCGTACCGGGAAGAAATCCTTCTGTAAAAATCCTTCAGGCGGCAGACGACGGAGGATCCCGCGCCCGGGCATGTTCCCGGTACGACAGCAGCTATCCGCCTTACAGCTCTGTTTCAGAAAGCGGCTGGGGCAGACGGATATTCTGCCGTTCCAAAGAACGGAAGATCTCTTTTTTGACCAGATCGGGCGTCACAGCAGTCATGCAGCAGTGGTCAGTGGGACAATCGTGACGGAAACAGGGCGCGCACGCCGGCTGATCGCTCAACAAACTCCAGTTGGGAGAAATGGGCCCCGTCGCTGTGTAGTCCGTCGGCCCGAACACCGTCAGGCCGCAGTTGCCGGTGGCCGCCCCCAGATGCATGACGCCGGAGTCGTTGGCAATGATGAAAAGAGCCGATTTGAGCAGCCAGAAAAGTTCATCCAGTTCCGTCTCGCCGCACAGGTTGAAAATTTTATCAGGATCCAGCCCCTGAATGACCTCATTGCCAGTTTCCCGTTCGCCTTTTCCGCCGACAACAGCGACGATCCCGCCCCGTTTGATCCAGTCGGAAGCCACGGCGCGGAAAGCCAGAGCCGGCCAGCGTTTGGCCGTTCCGTAAGCAGCGCCGGGACATAAAACAAGCATTTGAGAGTGGCCGCACAGCGCGCCGATGGGAGGCAGATTTTCATCAGGCGTTCCCACAGGTTTGAACGCAGGCAGCTTTCCATCCCAGGGAGGCGCCCCCAGAGCAGAAGCGACAGCCAGATACTGTCCGGTCATGTGCCCCTGAGCCTGTTTTTTATCCACGGGCTTCAAACGCCGGGTCAGCAACAGCTCCCGCAGACTGTTTCCGGGGATGCCGTACAGTTTTTTCAAGCCCGCCGCCCGCATCATCACCGCATCGCGGAAGGAACGGTTGAACATGACACCGATCCCCAGACGTTTGTTTTTCAGAGCCTTGAACTCTTTTCGGCTCCACCACTTGTGGGGACTTTTCAAACCGATGAAGCCATCCACCTCAGGAAGCATCATAAAAAGTTTGCGCTGGTACTCCGGGGCGATGACAAAAAGCGCCAGATCAGAGGGAACGATCTTTTTCAATGCCAGCAGGGCCGGAAGCGCCATGACAGCATCCCCCAGATGATTGGGCATGCGCACGGCAAGACCGTTGCGCCAGGCCGAAGAGGGGATAACTGCCTTTTTCAACTCCTGCGCGGGATACTCCCGGCGGATGTCAAGGTTTTTGACTTTGTAGTTGCCGGACACGGAAAAACAATGCCTCTTATTTGCTTTTTCTGCGGATCGTCGCGGCCATGGCATGCGCATCAAGCTCCTCCATCATGCCGAAACGTTCCACGATTTCCGCCTCACGCATCAGAGCGCGGCGGTCATACTTGACAAGACTTGTTCTGCGGAAGAAACCGCAGGTCTCCAGACCGTTGAAACAGCGGGCGCTGGAGGCCGTCGGCAGCACATGGGAGGGACCTGCACAGAAATCGCCCACAGGTTCGGGCGTCCAGGGTCCCATGAAGATCGCGCCTGCGGCATGGATCTTTCCGCACCACTTTTCAGGATTTTTCACCTGAAGTTCCAAATGTTCCGGCGCATATTTACCGGCCAGATCACAGGCGGTTTCCAAATCGGGCGTCCAGATGAGGAACACGCCGTTGTTTTGAACTTTTTCAATAGTTTCCTGACGGGAAAGCAGAGCTTTCTGGCGGCAGAATTCCGCTTCCACTTTGTCGATCAGCTCTTTACAGGTGGTGACCATGACCGCCTGTTCCAGCCCGCTGCCGTGTTCGGCCTGACTGAGCAGATCGGCGGCAACAAAAGCCGGATCAGCCGTTTCATCGGCAACGACCAGGATCTCAGAAGGACCGGCAACCAGGTCGATGGCCACCTCTCCGTAAAGCAGTTTTTTGGCCGCTGTCACATAGGCGTTGCCGGGACCTGCGATCTTATCCACTTTGCGGATGGTCTCAGTTCCGACGGCAATGGCGGCCACGCCGTAAACACCGCCCAGACGGTAGATCTCATCCACCCCGGCAAGTTTCATGGCGTAAAGGGTCGCCGGATGCAGCTTTCCGGGAGGCGTGACGGCCACGACCTCTTTGACACCGGCGGCTTTGGCGATCCCCGCCGTGTGGATCACAGTGGAAACCAGCGGCGCGGTGCCGCCGGGAATATAGACGCCGACACGCTCCATCGGCGTAAACTTTTCCCCCAGCACCACACCGGGACGGGGAGAACTTTTCCAGTTCCGGGGCCGGGTGGCCCGGGCAAAATCCTGCACCTGTTCAAGGGCAGTACGGATGGCTTTTTTATCTCCGGCAGAAAGTTTTTTTCCTGCGGCGGCAAGCTCATCCGCCGTCACTTTGAACTGTTCCGGAGAAAGATCGGTATGGTCAAACTTTTTGGCATATTTGACCAGAGCCGCATCTCCATTGAGACGGACATCGGCAATGATTTCTGCCGCCGCCTTTTCCGCTTCAGGCGGAAATGCGGCCCGGCCGTACAGCGCAGCCAGTTCTTCTTCAAATCCGGGAGTACCCCAAAACAGTTTTTTCATAATTTGCAAGACTTCTTATTTGGAAAATTCAATCACTTCATTATCAATAAGCCGTGTAGTCCCGTAGAACACTGCGGCGGCGATCAGCAGACCGGCGCTGCCGGATACGGCTTCTTCCATGGTATCCACATCCAGAGCAGTCACATAATCAATGCGTCCGCCGGAAGCGGTGATCCCCTGACGGGCCTCTTCCAGAGCCCCTTCCAGAGCGGCAAGCCCCTTTTCTTCGACAGTTTTGCGGGCGGTCAGCAGATTCCGATGGATGGCCAGCGCCCGGGTGCGCTCATCGTCAGAAAGATAACGGTTGCGGGAACTCAAAGCAAGCCCGTCCGTATCGCGCACAAGAGGCGCACCGATGATCTCGATGGGGAAATCCAGATCGCGGACCATGCGTTTGATGACCAGCAGCTGCTGGGCATCTTTCCAGCCGAACACGGCAAAATCAGGCATGACCAGATGGAAGAGTTTGGCAACGACCGTCGTCACGCCCCTGTAAAAACAGGGACGGCTGGCACCGCACAAGGGGCCGGAAAGTTTCTTTTCTTCGACCCAGGTGGTATTGTCACTGCAATACATTTCCTGCGGTTCGGGAGCAAAGATCACATCCACCTTGTGTTCGGTACACATGGCAAGATCACGCTCAAAATCCCGGGGATAGAGATCCAGATCCTCATTGGGTCCGAACTGAGTCGGATTGACGAAAATGGAAACAAAAAGCACATCCGCTTTGGCGCGGGCAATGTCGATCAGAGACATGTGTCCGGCGTGCAGATAGCCCATCGTCGGCACGAAGCCGATGGTTTTTCCGGAACGTTTGATTTCAAGCGCGAACTGCTGAAGTTCGCGCTTGGTTTTGATGATCTTCATTTTATTACGCTTCCACCATCCAGTTGTGGATATCTTCGCACTCGCCGTACTGGATGCCGGTCATGCGGTCATAAAGTTTCTTCATCACGGGACCGATGCTTTCGGCCTCGTAGCTGTAAACGGTATCGCCGTCATAAATCTTGCTGACGGGGGTCAGGACCACAGCGGTTCCGCAGGCTGCGACTTCGGCAAAATCAGCCAGCTCTTCGATACGGACCTTACGGCGCTCAACAGCCATGCCCAGATCCGCAGCCACCTGCATCAGACTCTTGTTGGTGATGGAGGGCAGAATGGAGTCAGACTGGCTGGTGACATACTTGCCATCCTTGGAAATGGCCAGGAAGTTGCTGGTGCCGAACTCGTCGATATAGGTGTGCGTGGCAGGATCGATAAAGAGCGCCACAGGACAACCCTTTTCTTTGGCCATTTTGCTGGAGATCAGACTGGCGGCATAATTACCGGCGGCCTTGATATGTCCGGTACCGTGGGGAGCCGCACGGTCAAAGTCACGGGCGATGAGGGCCTCCACGGGCTTGATACCGTTCTTGTAGTAGGCGCCGACGGGAACGGCCATGATGACCAGTTCGTACTCAAGACTGGGAGAAACACCGATCTGAGAGCTGGTGCCGAACATCACAGGACGCAGATAGAGAGAGCCGCCGCTGCCGTAGGGAGGAACATACTCTTCATTGTCACGGACAACAGTTTTGACCGCTTCAATAAAACGCTCCACGGGGAACTCCGGCATCAGCAGGTGACGGGCGGAGCTGTTGAGACGGCGGGCATTTTCATCAGGACGGAAAATACGCACTTTGCCGTCCTTGCTGCGGAAAGCCTTCATACCTTCAAAGACAGCCTGTCCGTAGTGCAGCACATTGGCGGCTACGGAAAGCGTGATATCATAGGTATTGTAAAGTTTGCCTTCGCTCCACTTGCCGTCGGCATAGTGAAAACGAATGTTGCTCTTTGTGGGACGGAACTGAAAACCAAGATTTGCCCAATCCAGATCCATGATAAAACCTCCATTAGTTAGATGATTGGAATAAACTTAAAGTTTTATCTCTAAATATACCACACCTCAACAGGAATATCAAGGTGTTTTTTCAAAAACATCCGTCAGGAAAAATACAGGATGCAGGAGGACGGCCTCTTCAAAATCAAATAATCAAGTAATATTACTTGACAAAATCAAATAATAGTGCTATATTCTGGTACTTCAACCTACGGGAGTGTATATATGAATATGATAAAAGCCAAACATCAGCAGCTTTTTGATATTTTGAGCAAAGAGATCCTCCGGGGAAGGTGGTCTCCGGGAGAAAAACTGCCGCAGCTCAAAGAGATCGCCCAAACCCATTCAGTCAGCATCAATGTCGCCTCCAAAGCCGTCGAATTGCTGAAAGAGGCCGGACTTGTCAACGTCAAAGTGGGGGACGGCATCTATGCCCGGAACGATGCACCGCAGCCTTGTGAAAAGATGCAGTACGCAGGCAAGCGTATTTTCGGCCAGTATCAGGATGCCAAAACCTTCAGGATCCTGATAGAAGGCAACACCCGGCGCCAGCTGGATTTCTGGCATAAAACGCTGGATGACTTCACCTACCGGAACCCGGATATCGAATTGAGCGTCTCCTGCTGCACAGCCAACGAGATCCCTGAAGGGGAAAACTTTGAGATCATCCTCGGCGGCTGGCATTTCAATCAGCAGGTCATGAAAAAGCTGAATATCACGCCCCTGCCCCACGAAACCGCCGCCGATTTTCTACCGGAGCTGTATAAAAACACGCTGACAGACGACTCCGGCTTTGCGGGACTTCTGCCTTACGGCCTGAACACGCAATGTCTGCTGGCTCTGCCGGACACACCTGCTCCCCGTCCGGGAGAAAACGTTCTGGATTACATCGAACATCTTCCCGGCGATCCCGGCGGCTACGTCGTCCGTTCCGCCCACATGCTTTTATCCGCCATGGATGTCGCCTTCGACAAACTGGGAACAGACGACTTTTCTCCTGCCGATGCCCGCTGGATGCGGGAGGTCTTTGAACATGCCAGAGAATTGTACCGTTCCGGACGGATGCTGTGGCATCACGGCAATTTCACCGATCTCCCCGGTGTTTTTGAAATGCTCAAAAAACGCACCATACGGGCCGTCGAGACCGATTCCGGCATCTGCCGTGAATTCATGGATGAAAAATACAATATCCTTCTGCCGCACCCATCAGGCACACACCGCGATCTCTTTGTTTACTGCGCATGCATCAACAACAAAACGCTTTTTCCGGAAGAGTGCCTGCGCCTTGTCAATGCGCTGCTGTCTTCCAAAGTCCAGAAGGCAGCGGCAAACGAAACGATCTTCATGCCGTTTCTCAAAAACCACGCCTCCGGTCTTTTCGGAGAACTCGACCAAACCTTCGATCAGGGCAGAGGACGTTTCATCCACATGAATCATCCTGTTTATCTGGAGTGCCGCGGTCATTTCCTCGGCTGGGAATTCTTCTATTTCCTCAACGGCAAACGCGGACCGGAAGTCATTGAACTGCTCGATAAAAAAATCAGATATTATTTGAAACATCAAAAAAGGGAGCTGAAATAATGAAAACATCGGCATACGGCACGCCGGCCGCAAGAGGTGGTCTTTTTGTACGGAGAGGTACGGATAAATACGGAAGAGTACGGAGCCAGCCCCAGCCCCAAACGGCCAATTCAGCCCAACAACACACTACCCAGCCGCAAACGGCTGGTTTCGCCCAACAACAAAATATCCCGCTTTTTTTGAAAGAAAAGGGGAGCGCGAGGGGAAAAGACAACTTTTTTTCTCGTGAAAAAAAGTTGTCTTTTCCCCTCGCATCACACCCCTTTACTCTCATAGAACTGCTGGTGGTGATTGCCATTATTGTGATTTTGGCGGCGATGCTGATGCCGGCGTTGAACAAGGCACGGGAGTCGGGCAGAAGCGCCAGCTGCACGAGTAATCTGAAACAACAGGGAACGGCCTTTTCCATGTACGCAGACGAATTCAACGGCTGGCATGCGCCCATGCATACTGGACGTTACCCCAAGCCGGGCAGTACGGCCTTTCTGGATGAAAGCGGCAACAACTCCGTCTGGTGGCCCTCCATTCTGAAAAAATATGTGGGTGAGAGAAATGTTGTCAGCAATTCAGACGATACGCTTGTTTTGCGCAACAGGGACGGCTTTGCCAAAAACTCTGTTTTCCGGTGTCCGTCCCTGAACATCAATTTTTCCGAAAACAACACCATCGAGCGCTGTGCTTACGGCATGAACAACTTCGGCGCGGGGGCCTTGAGAAGCGGCAACCTGAGCGCCGCCATCACCGGCATCTGGAAAGAACATCAGCTGAAATACCCCTCATCTGTTTTGCGCGTGGGGGACACCATCAGAAACGGCTACGGCGTCCTCTCCTCAGCCATCTTCAAAAATGACGGAGGCTTTTATTTCGATCAGCGGCACAACAGTTTCACCAATGCGCTGATGTGCGACGGTTCTGTTTCCCGATTCATGCGGCCGCAATTCCCTGACAAATTCACGGCGACCAATTCGCCTTACAGACTGAAATAACAACATCCGGGGAGAAACTTTCAAATGAAGATCCTGCTTTTACTGCTGCTCCTTTGCACCCTCGGTGTATCCGGGAAAGAGATCATCATCGTCAAAGATCGCAAGCCCTGCGCGGAGATCGTCACGGGGGAAAAGCCCACGCGGGCAGTACAGTTTGCTGCGTATGAATTGCAGCATGTCGTCCGTTTGATGACGGGCGCAACGCTCCCCATCGTCACAAAAGCTACGGGCAGAAAGCTGCCCTTCCTTCTGGGCGGCGCAAAAAAAGGAGAATTCAAAAGAGAGGCATACAGCGTATCGGTCCAACCGGATAAAATCGTCCTCAAAGGCAATGACAAACAGGACTTCGGTCGGGTCGA
This sequence comes from Lentisphaeria bacterium, assembly GCA_017508555.1. GTDB lineage: Bacteria > Verrucomicrobiota > Lentisphaeria > Victivallales > Victivallaceae > UBA1784. The sequence continues at coordinate 8,506 of JAFVYP010000115.1, read as the reverse complement.
TTACAGGAAAAAGCAGACTTATCCCAAGCCGGAATACGATTATCACTCAACTCTTTACGCCGTTTATGACTTTCTGGAATTCTGCGCGGGAGTGCGCTTTTACGCTCCGGGCGACCTGGGGATCGGCATGAAAAAAAGACCTGACTTGTCCGTCAAGCCCTTTGAACGGCAATACACGCCCGCCGAACAGGGGTTGCGTTTCGTCTATTACAACCGCGATCCCCAATATCAGCTGCGTCTGCGCTGCAACAAACTGTACGGCTATAAAAACCACAGCGCCTTCAGTCTGGGATACCGTTACTGGGGACGGGCCAAAAGATACGAAAACGCCTTTGTTGAAAAACGTCCGGAATACTTTGCCCGCGGCTGGGAGAGGCCCTATTACGACGCTAACGTCAACCACCTTTTCGATCCGAAAGATCCGCTTCCGGCCCAGATATGCCTGAGCCACCCGGATGTTCTGCGTCACTTTGCGGATGAAAATATCGCCATGTTCAAGGGGACGCCTCAGCCGGGAACGCGATTTGTTCTGCCGAAAATGGAAGACTGTCCCTACTTCGCCGGTTTTTCAGAACAGGACAACGATCACTGGTGCAACTGCGAAAAATGCGCGGCCAAATTTCCGCAAGTTCCCAAAGAGTTCCGTTACAACTACCGCCATTTTGAATTTGTGAACAAGCTGGCCCGGGAGATGAAAAAATTCAGTCCCGACCTGCATCTTGTTTCCAATGCCTACAATAAATATCTGCGTTATCCTGATCCGAAGATCCTGAAGCTTGATCCGGGGATAGCGATCTCAATGTGCCTCAACCGCGACCAGTGGCCCGCCCGGGGAGAGTTCTACAAATGGCAGATACAGGCTTACAGGGACTGGGTGAAGTATGAATCGGACAAACGCATGCTCTTTACCTGGGAACACTTTCTCTCTCCGCCGGTGCGGGCAAAAAAGGTTTTCAAGTACAAATATTTCCCCTATTACTACCCTAAAGATACGGCGGCATTTTACAAGCAGCACGTCAAAGACGGACTGCACGGCGCGTTCCTTGAGATCAATCCGCTGCTCAATCCGCTGGAAACATACCTGATCATGCGGACGGTCTGGGATCCGGACTACGATACAGAAAAAGTCCTCAAAGAGTATTATGAGTTGATGTATGCCGAAGCGGCGCAGCCCATGTCGGATTTCTTTTCGGAGATCGAAAAAATCATCACAAATCCGGCAAACTATCCCAAAACCAGGGCCCATGTCCACAGTCAGGAGGTCAACTGGCTCGTGGGAACACACGCCCGCATGAAAAAACTCGACGCTTTTATCAGAAAAGCCTATGCTCTTGTCAAAGATCCGGACGCAAAAAAACGACTGGATATATTTTACGACACCGTCTGGAAACAGGCGCTTCAGGGACGGAAAGACTACGACGCCCGCCTGAGCATCCAGAAAGATCCCCAGCCCCATCTGGGCGTCTCTTATCTGGGCAGGCATGCAGTCCCTTCAGCGGCGGACTGGGCCATCGCTCCGGGCAGCGGCCTGTGGCGAAAACCGGATGGCTCCCACTATTCCCGGGAAGAAACCCCCGTCGTCAAACTTATCTGCAATGATAAAGATCTGTATGTCTTTTACGCGGAAAAATCCCCGCTCGCACATAAAAACATCAAAGAGAATATGTGGTTCAACTGTCTGGAGATCTTTTGCAGCCCCACAGGCTCCTATCCCTATCAGCAGCTTGTCACAGGATGCAGCGGCGAAACCTTCAGCTGCCAGTACAAAGACATAGACGGCCATCTGGAACGCAACAGAAACATCACGCCCATAACCGTTTTGAAAAACGAAGTGACACCTGCCGGCTGGGAGCTGCTTCTCCGTCTCCCTATGAAAAATCTGGGGATCACTCCCGGCACCCCCTTCCGGGCCAACTTTTTGCGGACGCGGAAAGAGCTGCGCGGCAAAGAGAGGATCTCCTGCAATGCGGCCTGGAGCTATGTGGTCCCCAACACGGGATATTCTGAAAATCTCTTCCGTATGGGCTTCATCCACGTTCCGCCCGCCGGAGAACGGAAAAACATCAATATCCATGCCGATTTCAAAAAAATCCTCAGAAACGGACTGCCGTTCCGCTGGTCGCAAAACGTCCCCTCTGTCAAAAAGGCGGGACTGCTGGTCAGAGCCCAAAAGGGCAAAGCATTCCTTGACGGCAAAACACAGACGGTACAGTTCATCAGCTTCAGCGCCATTCCTGTCCGGAACGGCGATGCTGTAACGGTCAGATTTTCCGTTGAGGGCAAAGGAAAAGCTCAAGTGATCCTGTCGGCCTACGCTCCCGGAGAAAAACGCTCGACGCCCGTTTTCAAAGGACGCCGCGCCAGCGGTCTCTTCGATGTTTCCGGAAAGAAAGAGAAAAAGTCATTCACCATCCCCCTGACGCTGGGCCGGAGAGGGCGGGATATCAACATGGCGCTCCTTTCCCTTCAGGCGGAAAAAGGAGCACAAGTGACCTTTTCTGAGATCTCTGTTGACGTTGTTCCCAAACAGTGATCCTTTTCAGAGTTCTCTGCCTGTTTCAAAGCTCGTTTGCAGCAGAGCACGCGGACTGTGTTTGAACCGGAAGAGTGTTCACGGCTTTGTCGGACCCGTCTTCGCTGCGCTTCGCCGTGGCAAGCCTGTCGGACACGTCGGACACGTCGGACACGTCGGACAAATGCGTTTTCGACCGGGGGCATACAGGCCTTGCGCGTCTCACAAGGCTCATGCGCAACTGTAACTGCCAACCCGGCTTCTCTGCGCGGCGCCCCAAGCGCAGACTGCGCGCCAACGCGGCTATCCAGAGCTTGCTCCGTCCGCGCATCTTAAAAATTCATTGCCTGTTTCTGTCACAAACCGTCGCCAAACCGAAAAAGTAAAAAAGAAGGGCTTTTTTCTTTGGAAAAAGACTTGAATAAGTTGCGCAACGGCAGTATATTATAGGAATTGCATGCGAAAACTGAAGGCGGCAGATGTGACATCTATGGTCAATCCTCTGGACCTGTGGATGACATACCTTCCGTACCGGCGGTAAAAAAAACGTGGCTGTTACGCCGGAGCTTCTCAAAACGCAGCGATAGAACAAACAAAATATAGAGGTAAAATTTTTATGGTCAGAATCAGATTAAAGCGTACCGGTACCCGCAATCTTGCTTGTTTCCGGATTGTGGTTATGGATCAGCGTTCCAGCCGTGATGGAAAAGCTATTGAAGAGCTGGGTTACTATGATCCCTGCAAAAAGATCGAAGAGATCAATCTCGAACGTGCCGATTACTGGACCGGCGTCGGAGCCGTTGTTTCCGAAACCGTTCAGGATATCATTGATCGCAAACGCAACGGCGTTGTTCTGAAGGATCGTGTCCGCAAGCCCAACGTCTCCAAGAAGGCTGCCGCCAAAGCCGCCGCTGAAGCAGAAGCCAAGGCCAAGGCCGCTGAAGAAGCTGCTGCCGCTGCCGCTGCTGCTGAAGCCGCTCCGGAGGCTGAAGCCCAGGCCTAATTTGATACTTTCAAGAGATTGAATCATGTTCAAAAAATTATTGGGTCTGATTTTTGGATCTTCCAACAGCAGTTCCTCCTGTTCCTGCGGATGCGGAAGCACTGACGGCTCCATCCGTGAACTCAAGGGATTTGTTGAATACGTCGTCAAGGCTCTGGTGGATTATCCCGATGAAGTCGTCATCGAGACCGCAGAAACTGACGAAGGCGCAGCGATCAAGATCCGCTGCCGCAAGGAAGATATCGGTAAGATCGTCGGCAAACGCGGCAAGATCATCATGTCGATCCGTTCCCTCGTGAGCGGTGCCGCCGGACGGCAGCACAAACGTGTTTCCGTCGATGTGCTTGATTAAGGTCTTGCCGGGGAGGCGGCGTTGTGCGTATTGATGTACTGACGTTGTTTCCTGAATTGTTTCCCGGTCCTCTGGGCGAGAGCATAACAGGGCGTGCCGCTGAACGGAATCTCGTTGAGCTTGGCGCCGTCAATATCAGAGACTTTGCGCTGGATGCGCGGGGCACTGTTGACGAAAAACCCTACGGAGGCGGTCCGGGAATGTTGATGATGGCGGAACCGGTGGTATCCGCAATAGAGTCTGTGAGAAAAGAGGGAAGTCTGGTGATCCTCACCTCTCCCCGCGGCAGAGTGTTCAATCAGCAGCTGGCACAGGAGCTGGCGCAAAAAGAACATCTTGTCATCGTTACAGGCCACTATGAAGGAGTTGATGAACGCGCAATAGAGCTTGCCGTTGATATGGAGATCTCTCTGGGAGACTTCGTTTTGACAAGCGGCATCCTTCCTGCGATGACGATCGCAGACGCAGTCATCAGATTACTGCCGGGCGTTCTGGGTGATGACGCATCAAGTGTTGATGAGTCCCATTCAGGCTATCTGTTGGAGTATCCGCAATATACGCGGCCGACAGAGTTCCGCGGTCTTCGGGTCCCCGAGGTCCTGATGAGCGGTGACCACGGACGCATTGCCTCTTTCAGGCAGCGCGAACGGGAAAAGCTCACAAGAGCAAGGAGACCGGATATGTGGGAAAATTTTATGAGTCAAACGGAAAAAGAGGTTTGAAAATGACGATATTGGACAAAATCCGTAAAGAGCAGGTTCGTGAGAACCGTCACGAGTTCAACGTCGGCGACACCGTCAAAATTTCGGTGAAGATCGTCGAGGGCGACAATGAGCGTATCCAGCAGTTCCAGGGCGTCGTGATCGCAAGACGCGGCACCGGCATCGAAGAGACCTTCACGGTCCGCCGTGTTCAGGCCGGTCAGGGTGTCGAGCGCGTGTTCCCGATCAACAGCCCCCGTCTGGAGAAAGTGGAAGTCATCCGTCGCGGTGCCGTCCGCCGGGCCAAGCTCTACTATCTCCGCGACAAAATCGGTCGCGATGCCCGCGTCAAGGAACTCCGCACCAAGTAAGATGTCTGGTTCCTGCCGCAAAGGCATTTCTCAAAAAGACGAACTCCTCCAAACGGAGCGCAAGCTCCGTTCGGAGGGTTTTTGTTTTATTGCCGGAGTCGATGAGGCCGGACGCGGTCCTCTGGCCGGTCCCGTTGTCGCAGCTGCCGTTATCCTGCCGCAGCTGCCGGAACTGCCCGGCGTGTTCGACTCTAAACAGCTCACAGATAAAGAGCGCCGTGTGTTAAGGGATGAATTGATCTCCCTGCCGGGAATATTTTTCAGCGTTGTGGAAGTCGATGCGCCGACCATTGACCGCATCAATATCCTCAATGCCACTCATCAGGCCATGCGTCAGGCCGTTCTGGATTTGAAGCAGCAGGCTGATTTTGTCCTTGTGGACGGACTGCCGGTCAAGGGATTTGCCGTCCCCTGCCGCAATCTGGTCAAAGGAGATGCCCGCTCCGCCAGTATCGCCGCCGCAAGTATTCTGGCAAAGGTCCATAGAGATGAAGTGATGCTGGAATATGATAAACTTTATCCCGGTTACGGTTTTGCCTCACACATGGGATACGGTACAGCCGCTCATCTGGAGGCGCTTCAAAAGCTGGGCCCCTGCCCCATTCACCGCATGACATTCCGTCCCGTCCGGGAACTGCTGGCCCCTCCCCCGGAACAACCCTCGCTGTTTTGATGTTCTGAAAAAACTTCCCTTATCATAAACAGACATATACGGACTTTTTACAGACGAAAACAGACTCTCACGGACAAAAGTCTGTAAAGAGTCTGCCAATACCATGAGCGGAAAGAGAGGAATTTTTCCGCCGCCCCCGGGGGAAATGAAGTCCCGCCCCGAAAAAGCGGGACTGTTCCATTTACTTCTTTTTCAGAATGATAATGGACATGCCGCAATGATTTTCAACAGTGATAAAGCCGTCTCTCACGGAAACAGGCACATCTTCCTGTCCGAAAGAGCGGCAGACGCCCTCCCATTCTCCGGGCAGCGTAAACTGGATACGGATCGTTTCAACGCCTCTTTCCGGCGGCAGGCTGTCAGGAGAAACGGCGGTAATGAGGAAGGTATCCTTTTCTTTCCCGTTGAAAATATTACCTGTCACGCCGTCAGGATAGTCCACCGGATGCGGCAGGAAACACCAGGATCTGCCTTGCAGGGGGTCGATCAATCTCATTCCCTCACGGTAAATCGCCGCCGGCTCTTCCGCCAGGATCGCATCGACCTTCCGTGAAGATCCACCGACAGAAACAAGAGGTGTCCCCGCCCGCAAAGCATAGGCGAAAATGGTCACGGCCACTTCAACAGTTTCCGGATATTCGTGGATGAGAAGAGGCTTATCCAAACAGTAATAGCGCATCATTTCGGAACCGCCGTACAATCCCTCGGCCATGATACCGTCAGCGTAGCGCTGGGCTTTCAGGTCAAAGCTGGCATTGAACCACAAAATCTTGCCCCGTGAGTGAAGCATACGGGCCGTTTTTTCCAGAACACCGTAGTAAGATTCTCGGATATTGGAAATACGTTTGTTTTGAGATCCCATGGTTTTGTCATCCGTATGGGCATAGTCATTGTACGGATAACAGACCTGATCCATGAAAATACCGTCAATACCGGGATGGCGGATGAACATCTCTTCCAGCATGGTGTCGATGTGTTTGGCATACTTTGTCCCCGGACGGGCGTTCATCAGATAACACTCCCGCCAGGCCGGGATCTTGTTGCCGTCCTTATCCACGGCGATATCTTCAGGAAACTCCGCCTCGGCGTAGGGCTGGTAGCAGTCTCCCGTACACTGGAAGTAAAGCAGCACCTTGATCCCGTGGGCATGCAGACGGTCGATAAAATCATTGATGCTCTGCGGAGAAATGTAATCCTTCGGGAACGGCAGCTCCGGATAATCGTGCAGAACAACACTCTGCCATTTTTCCATATCCGGAATAAAATTGCCGTAACAGGGATAATGGTTATGCAGCTCTGATATACACACGCCATGCTTCTGTGCATCATCCAATGTCGCTTCGGAGGAAAGCGGATTGGTGAGACAGAACGTACCGTCAAGTTTCAGAACATCCTTGTTGACCGGAACAAAATAATCTTCAAAGTGTTCCCTGAACCATCCCAGCGGCGGCCGCCAGTCCGCGCAGCCGGTGATCTCAAAAAGTTCTGAAACAACGGGGATATCTTCAGCAATATAGCGGTAGGCATCCGCAAGAATAAATTCCTCGCGGGTGATTGCGTAATACATCATCCCGTTGGGATATTCCGGCGGCAGGGCCAGATACCAGCCGCAGTTCTGACCGGGAATGAATTCCGCAGCCTGCTTGAGATAGCTCCAGGAATAAAAATTGATCCCCTCCCAGACCCATGTCGCGTGCTGATGTTTTTTGTGAAATACAGCCCAGCCTTCCGGAGAAAGCAGCTTTTCCAGCTTCCGTTCGGCCAGATAAAATCCGGTATTCCATATCCGGACATCATCCCCCTGAAGATGCTTCTTGTGCCAGTACACCCGCAGAGAACGCGGTTTTTCATGCGGCTTCAAACGGATGGTCAGACGACGGAGAACGGCACCATCATAGGGCAGCTCCTCGGTAAGTATTTCAAAGGGACTGTCTTCCCCCTGAAAATAAGTTTTTTCCGTCAGTTCGTCAAATATGGATATCTGCATATTTCTTCTCCTTGATCTGCTTCAATAGTAGGGGATAAAATGCGGTGAATTGGTATAGGGAAAACCGTAATCGCATGACGGAATGGCCGTATAATGAACGGCATTGACATGTCCGTCGCCATAGACGATATTGGCCGCCTGATTGTGCCGCGCGGACATGGCACTCTGGGCTCCGCCGCTGTACCAGCGGCAGTGACGGTTTATCAAGCCGGAGCCGGCACTGTCAGCATAGGTTATCAGGATCGACGGTTTGCGCACGGTCGCCATACGGGTCTTTTTTGCACCGTAAAAGTTGGTGATCTCCCCATTGACACCATAGGTGAGAAAACGCGATCCCCGGGGAAACGGAGAATAGGGAACGATCAAATCTCCCCTTTCGATATTCATGTCTGTCGGACGGGTCATGGGACAGGCATACTTGCTGATCATGGTCCTGTCATTGCTTTTGACATAACTGGCAAAACGATTGGCGCCCGCCCGCCCGGAACCTGTGTCAATGTACTCCCTCGGGAAGAAATCACGCAGGGGAGAGTAGAAACGGTTGGCACTCGTACTGTTCGGCGCATAAAGCACCCAGAACTCCAAAGCATTTCCAGAATACTTTCCCCAGGGGAAATAGCCGTCAAAGGCATCACTGTAAAAAGCTGTCGCACGGCTCAACTGCATCAGATTATTGATACATCCACTCCCCTTGGCCGTATCCCGCGCCTTATTCAACGCCGGCATCAGCATCGCCGCCAAGATCGCTATGATCGCAATCACCACCAGCAGTTCTATGAGAGTAAAGGCTGGCTGTGCGGGGGGGAAAGTAAACTTTCTTTTCACGGTAAAAGAAAGTTTTCTTTCCCCCCCGCGCCCCCCCTTACTTTCAAAGAAAAGCGGGGTATTTTGTTGTTGTTCCAAACCG
>JAFVYP010000114.1 GCA_017508555.1 Lentisphaeria bacterium | reverse complement strand
TTTGAATCATCTTTTGCTGATTATCTCAGATATTTTACGATTTTTTTGCAAATATAACTTGACAAATAGTCTCTCATAGGAGAAAAGCGAAGTATTTTTAGTTTTATATCATTGTATCTACCCGTATCGGGAACACAGCCTACCGGAAAGAAAGCCTGAAGAAAGATGCAGCATCTTCGTTTTTGGCGCAAATTGCCGCATATTTGAGCTTGCAGTCCTTTGAATAAAGCTGTATATTATGAAGAATGATGATTCAACATGAGGATTTCTATACATGTCTGAAAAACGAACAGTCAGTATCGGTGTCATCGGACTGGGTTCCCGGACCGAAACGCTGCTTTTTTCCATATTGCAGATGAAAGATGTCCGGATCGCCGCCATCTGCGACCTGAAACAGGAACGTATCGACAAGATCAGCAGCATCTTATCCCGGAACAATGTACCGCAGCCTGCGGTTTACCGCGACTGCAAAGAGCTGATAAAAGATCCTCAAGTGGAGGCTGTCTTTATTCCGACCTCCTGGAACTCCCACCTCAAAATCGCCTGTGATACCATGAAAGAGGGAAAATATGCGGCCATCGAAGTCGGCGGCGCCTCCTCCATAGAAGAACTCTGGCAGCTCATCCGCGCCTCCGAAGAGAGCGGCGCCCCCTGCATGATGCTGGAAAACTGCTGCTACGGACGCAATGAACTGCTGATCCTCAATCTGGTGCGCAAGGGCCTTTTCGGAGAATTGATCTACTGCGAATGCGGTTATGAACACTATCTGGGCAAAGAACTGGCCGAAGAATACGAAAGCGGTCTGGAACGCTGCCGCCATAACCTGCACAGAAACGGCGATCTTTATCTTACCCACGGACTGGGTCCCATTGCCAAAATATTGCGGATCAACCGGGGAAACAGATTTCTTTCAGTCTCCTCTCACGCCACCAAATCCCGGGGCTTCAGTCAGGCGGTGGAAAAATTTGCAGGCGCTTCAAAAGTCCACTTCAACGAAGGGGATATCGTCACAACGGTCATCCACTGCGCCAATGGGGAAAACATCACCATCACCCACGGTGTTTCCCTGCCGCGCCCCTACACGCGGAACGGCCGCGTTCAGGGGACCCGGGGGATCTGGCTTGAAAATGCCAACGGTATTTACATCGACGGCATCAGCCCCTGTCTCCGGAAAAAAGATCCCTCCGGCAGCATCAGCGAAACCCACGAATGGGAACAGGTGGAGTCCTATTACGAAAAATATGACCACCCCCTCTGGAAAGAATACAAAGACAAAGTGGCCGAAGGACGGCGCGGATATGATATCATCACCCTCGAAGCCTTCATCGACGCCGTCCGCAACCGCACCCAGCCGCCTATCGACGTCTATGACTGCGCCGCATGGATGAGCATCACCTGCCTCTCTGAACAATCTGTGGCGCTGGGCGGCATGCCTGTCCCCTGTCCGGATTTTACCAACGGCAGATGGATCGAATCCAGACCCGCTTCCCCATCCAAATGGTCTCTGGACGAAGTCTTTGACTGAATAAGTGCAGGCTCCGGGGGGCTGCATCGGCGCGGTCCGCACGTTTTGAAAGGCTTTTTCCCCGTCTGCACAACTTCGGCTTGATTTTTTGCAGCAGAGGTGCTATCTTAAAAAACAACCAATCAGTTGTTTTTGATCAAAAAAGGATCCCGCTTATGATAAAATGTCCTGAAAATGAAACAGAACTCAATGGGCTTTTGAGTGAACCGTCACCGCAGGTCATTGAGATGATGAAGCGTCTTGAGGGCGATATCGCCATTCTGGGCGTTGCCGGCAAAATGGGTGTCACCATGGCCATGCAGGCCCGGCGGGCTGTTGAAGCCGCAGGTGTCAGTAAAAAGATCATCGGCATCGCCCGTTTTTCCAAAGAGGAGGAACGGCAGAAGCTGGAAGCTGCCGGTGTGGAAACAGTCAAGTGCGATCTTCTTGACCGTGAACAGGTCAACGCCCTGCCTGATTATCCCAACGTGATCTTCATGGCCGGGAAAAAATTCGGGACCCAGGGCAATGAAGCTCAGACCTGGGCCATGAATACGCTGGCGCCTGCGTTTGCGGCTGAAAAATTCCGCAACAGCCGTCTGGTGGTGTTTTCCACCGGCTGTGTTTATCCTCTGCGTTCCTTCCTTGAGGGCGGATGCGTCGAAACGGATATGCCCGCCCCTGTCGGAGAATACTCCCAGTCCTGTCTGGCCCGGGAACGCATTTTTGAATATTATCAGCAGATGTACGGCACGAAGCTCCTGTTTTTCCGCCTCAATTACGCCATTGACCTGCGCTACGGCGTTCTGCATGATATCTGCCGTCCCATCTATGAGGGAAAAGAGGTCAGCAACAGTGTGGGATTTTTCAACTGCATCTGGCAGGGAGATGCCAATGCTTATGCGCTGCTCTCTCTGGAGCTTGCCGATAATCCCCGCAAGATCCTCAATGTCACGGGTCCCGAAACCGCAGCCACTGAGGAAACGGCCAAAACCATGGGCCTTCTGCTGGGGAAAGAGGTCAAATTTGCGCAGGAACAGGCCGGAGATATCAATTATCTCAACGATGCTTCACATCTTCAGCAGCTTTTCGGGCAGCCCCGCATCCTGCTGGATGATCTGATCCGCCTTCAGGTCCAATGGATCAGATCCGGCGGCATCTCTATCGGTAAACCCACGCATTTTGAAGTCAACAACGGAAAGTTTTGAACATGAAACGTATATCAGATATCGATCCTGCCGTTCTTGCAAAGGTCAGGCAGGGGACCGTTATTCCCGCCCAGGTGCTGGCTCTGGATGAAAACAGAAACTTTGCTCCCCGTTACCAGCGGGCCCTCTGCCGCTATTTTATCGACGCCGGCGTGGGCGGTATCGCCGTGGGAGTCCACTCCACACAGTTCGCCATCCGCGATCCGCAGATCGGACTTTTTGAACCCGTTCTCCGCGAAACTGGACGCTTTATAGATGAATACTGTGCCCGGACCGGCAGAAAGATCCTCAAAGTCGGCGGCGTCTGCGGAAAAACGGAGCAGGCTCTGCGCGAAGCGGAGTTTGAAGCAGCCAACGGCTACGATGCCGCACTGCTCTCTCTGGCCGCTTTCAAAAATGACTCCTGCGAAAGCATGATCGAACACTGTCAGAAGGTGGCCCGCGTCATGCCCATCATCGGATTTTATCTCCAGCCCAGCGTGGGCGGACGGAAACTGCCCTTTGAGTTCTGGCAGGAGTTTTTCAAGATCGACAATCTCCTTGCCGTCAAGATGGCTCCTTTCAACCGCTACTGCACCCTGGATGTCATGCGTGCCGCCGCAGAATCAGGCCGGGACGATGTGACCCTCTACACCGGAAACGACGACAATCTCCTGGTGGATCTGATTACGCCTTACAAGTTCGGCAATAAGACTTTGCGCATCAAAGGCGGCCTGCTCGGCCACTGGTCCTGCTGGACAAAAAAAGCGGTCGAACTGCTGGACGAACTTCATGCCGCCGCAGCGGATGGCAAAGACATCCCCCGGGAACTGCTGACCCGGGCCATTGAGATCACCGACTGCAATGCGGCGTTCTTCGATCCCGCCCATGATTTTGCCGGATGTATCCCCGGCCTGCACGAAGTGCTGAAACGTCAGGGCCTTCTGCCCGGCATCTGGTGTCTTGATCCGGAGGAGACTCTTTCGCCGGGACAGGCAGAGGAGATCACACGGGTCTATCAGGCCTATCCTCATCTGCACGATGACGCCTTCGTCAAAGAAAATCTTTCCCGTTGGCTGGCCGATTAAATGCAGAAAAGGGCAATCGAAACCCGCGCAAAGATCCTGCGCGCCGCCACAGAGCTTTTCGCCCGCCACGGGATGAACGGCACCTCCGTTGACCGCATAGCGGAAACGGCCGGTATCAACAAACAGCGGATCTACGCTTACTTCGGCTCTAAAGAAAAGCTCTTCATCGCCTCTTTGACCCATGTGTTCAAAGAGGCGGAACCCTTTTCCGATGCCATGATAAAGAAGCTGGAACAGGAACCTGAAAAACTGACAGAAAATCTGCTTCGGGGGTTCAAAGAGTTCCACAGGACCCACCCCCATTTCTGGCGCCTGCTGGCCTGGGCCAATCTGGAGGATGCGCGGCTTCTGGAAAATCTCAAAAATGTCCGCGGCAAGGAAAACAACGCCCTGCGCCGCCTCTTCGAGCAGGCTTGTGCGGATAACAGGATCAGCGGGATCTCGTTTGAAAATTATCTCTTCACCATGCTGGCTGTCCCCTGGTTTCTCCGTTCCAACGGACAAACCCTGCAATACACGCTGGGCTTTATCAAAATCTTTG
>JAFVYP010000113.1 GCA_017508555.1 Lentisphaeria bacterium | reverse complement strand
GGTATTCTGCTGAAGGAGGAACCGGCGCACGTTGGTGTAAGTGGCGGTATCCACATCCGCCCCGAAAGTGGAGAGCGGGGAGACGGTGGTGGCGGTGAAGCCGTTTTCCGTCAGGGACTTGTATTCCTCGGTGTTGAAGTTGACAGCAGGCGCGGGGATCCGGTCGCTGACGCTGTAGTTCATGCCCACTCTTGCTTTTGCTTTTACTTCTCCTCTGAGTCCAGGCTTCATCTTCCTGCCCATGGCAGGAAGACTGTACTGCATAACAACGGGTTCGGGCGGCAGAGAATGTGCCGATGCGCCATCTTCCGCCACAGCGTTTTCTGCGAGCGCAACAGTTTTTTTCTGTTTGGATTCAATCGTTTGTACGGATTCCGGTGTATCTTTTTTGAGAGTGATACCGGTACGCTGCGTTTCCTGCGTCTCTTCCTGCTGGTATGCAATGACCAGCCCGCAGCAGAGGGTCACTGCGGCAGCCGTTGCCCAGACGAACCGCATAAAGCGGGGAGCAGATTTTTTCTTTTCCGGCTTTTCTTCCGATTTCACTTTTGCGAAGAAATCCGCCTTGAACTGTTCCGTGGATTTGAAGTCCTGTTGGGGATTGGTACGATTTTTCATGGTATCGAGGATCTCATCAATTTTCGGTTCGTTGTTGTTCATGCCATCACCTCCAGTTTTTCTTTCAGGAGTTGCTTTGCTTTGTGGATACGCTGGTAGAGGGTATTGACGGAGCAGCCGAGAATGGATGCGGCATCGTCCGAGCTGTATTCGCTCAAAAATCCAATAAGAATTGAGTCCCGATACAGTTCCGGCAGCTCCGCAATGGCGTCCGCCAGTGCATCCAGTTGTGCGTTATCCGTTGATGTATCAGCGGCTTTCTCCTGCGCATACGCCTTGAGTTTTTCCGCATCCCGTTTCCGTCTCCGGATCCGGTCGCAGCACTGGTTCACCGTGATCCGGTAGACCCATGTTGAAAGTTTCGCACCCCCGCGGAACTGATCAAACTTGTTCCATGCGGTCAAGAGCGCCTCCTGGACCGCTTCATCCACTTCCGCCGGATCTCCGAGCAGCCGGTACGCCGCAGCACGCAGCACGCCCAGCTCCTCCGAGATCAGGGAATCAAAGATCTCCTGTTTTGTTTTCATGTTTTTGTTCCTTTTGTTTTTTTCTGTACAGAATGAGTGTTTCTGACAGATAGGACGAAACTTAACGGCATTTTCTTATCGGTTTCCGAATTTTTTTTGTATTTTTTTTGATTACACCCTCATGTCAGCAGGATCAGAGCGGCGACACCGCAAAGCAGAGCGCAGATCTTCCAGACGGTGATTTTTTCCTTGAGAAAGACTGCACTCAGGACAAAAGTCACCAGAAAACTCATCTGGGCGATGGGCAGCACCACACTGGCGTTGGCATCCTTGAACTTCAACGCCTGCGCCATAAAGAAGATAATCCCCGCGACCAGCAGACCGGAAAGGACCCCATAGCGTACAGTCTTGATGTCGAACCATCTCTGCCCCCGTTCCCGCCAGAGGCAGTAGACAGGGCCGCTGATGATCCACAGGACCATGGTCAACAGACTGACGCCGTTGGGGGATGCGCCCTGCATGAAGCCGTACTTGTAGGAAAGTCCCAGACCCGCCCGGAACACGGCTGCCGTTATGATCATGACCAGCGGCAGAAGCGCAGCTTTCCGGTCGGTCTGTTTCTCGCCCGCTCCGGTGCTGCCCGGCAGAAACGCCAGGATCGCCGCCAGCGCAAACGCCACGCCGAGATATTGTTTCAGCCCCAGTTCCTCCCCGAAGATCAGCACGGAAAAGGGAACGACCAGCGCCAGATTCAGCCGGTAGATCGTGGAACACATCCCCGCGCTCAAACTGGACATACTTTCGATCAAAAGAATATTCCCGACAGCCGAAAAAATCCCGCCGATCACGCCCCAGAGCAGCGTGATCCGCCAGTCATCGCCCCATTTATCCGGCAGAAACAGCAGAAACAGGGAGGAAAAGATCCCAACATACATCACAAACATCCCTCGGGAGCGTTCCTTCCGGGCAAAAAATTTGAACACCAGATCGTTGACCGCCGAACAGGCAAGGCAGCACAGGGTGAAAATCAGGATCAGACTCATATTGATACCTTCGCTTTCTCCATCATTTTTCTGCCGCGCGGGCGTCGAGCGCGCGAACCATCAGGACATTGATATAGGAGGCGAAACCGTGACAGCAGCTGGCGTGGGTGTTGTCGTGTTCCCACAGCGTCCCGGTCAGATCCGCCATCTTCTTGAAGTATCCGGTGGTCTCGCGCAACACCTG
>JAFVYP010000112.1 GCA_017508555.1 Lentisphaeria bacterium | reverse complement strand
TCGTGGCCGTGGGTGATAAACATACCCCGCAGCTTCTTCTGGTTGGCCACCAGATAGGAAAAATCGGGGATCACAAGATCCACGCCGTACATATCCTCTTCGGGAAAACCAACACCGCAGTCAATGACGATCATATCCTTACCGTATTCCAGCACGGTGCAGTTTTTGCCGATTTCATCCAGACCGCCCAGGGGGATAATTTTCAGTTTTTCTGCCAAAAAAATACTCCTTTCAAACAGTATGTGCGTAAAATGAACAACACAAGTAAGCAACCGCTGCCTCCGGAGCAAGACCCTGAATCGTCTTTTCCGGAGAAAACGCCTGCATGTTTTTTCTCTTTTTGTGGAGGTACAGCCTGTTTTCATGCTGTACCGGGTTTGCCCGGGTCTGCCCATCCCGGCGCAAGTTGAGATAGTATACCACAGTTTTTGAAAAAAGTATACAATTTTTTGTGAACAATAGATTTCTGCCGTAAATTTCCTGGTTTTTGAGAAAACCAGTTGCACCTTTGGGCCTGATTTGATATAATACTGTGCATAATATGGAATTGTATGGCTTTCAGCGAAAAAAGGAGGCGGGAACAGTGAATCACAGGCTCGGCAGACTGTTAAGACCCAGTGTTGGTGTCTATTTTGTGGTAATGGCGGTTTTCTGCGCCGTAACCCTGCTGGCGGGGGAATACTGGCTGGCAGCAGGTGAGGCTGCCATTACGCTGGCAGCATTCGGCGTCTATGTGATGAACCGCAAACGCCGGGAACGGCAGATTCAGAAATATCTGCGCAGCGCACCCAATACGCTGGAATCCCTGGGACAGGGGGAAAGCCCCTTCCCGGCAGTGGTTGTCCGTCTGGCTGATGGCGGCATCGTCTGGACAAACCGCCGGTTCAGCAATCTCACCGGCATTTCCGATACCATGATGGAATATGAGCTGGAGGAGATTCTGCCCGGTTTTTCCACGGACTGGCTGGCCTCGGGAAAGACGGAAAGCCCCCATGATGTAACACTGGACGGCCGCCGCTACCGGGTATACGGCACCTGCATCCGGGCGGAGGATAACCGCAGCACCATGCTGGGCGTGATGTATCTGAGCGACCTGACGGAGCTGTATCAGGTGCGGGATGAATACATCCGTTCCCGTCCGGTGGTCTCTCTGATCGTGATTGACAATTATGAGGAACTGATCAAAAACCTGTCGGAAAGCGGCATTTCCACTATGAATGCCAAAATCAATGATGCCATCAATGCCTGGACGGAAAGCTACAGCGGTCTGCTCCGCAAGATGGAGCGCAACCGGTTCCTGTTTATTTTTGAAAAGCGGGATCTTTCCAGGGCCATGGAGGACAAATTCTCTCTGCTGGAGGATATCCATGAGATCACCAATCCCGCCGGACTGCCTGCATCCATTTCCTTCGGTCTGGGCGTGGATGCGGTAGACTTTGACGAGGGTTATAAATTTGCTGCTCTGGGTATTGAAATGGCGCTGAGCCGCGGCGGCGACCAGGCGGTCATCAAGGACCGTTTCAACTTCACCTTCTTCGGCGGCCGCAACAAGGAAGCGGACTACCGCAGCAAAGTCCGGTCCCGTGTTACCGCCAATTCTCTGATGGAACTGATCGGCCAGAGCGGACATGTGTTTATCATGGGCCATAAAAATGCCGACCTGGATGCTGTGGGCGCCGCCATGGGCATCTGCAGCCTGTGCCGGAAAAAAGGCAAAAAAGCCAGCATCATTCTGGATCTGGAAGTCAACGCCTCCAAGAAACTCATCGAAGAGATCCGCCAGGTGCCGGAGTAT
>JAFVYP010000111.1 GCA_017508555.1 Lentisphaeria bacterium | reverse complement strand
TGCTGTCGGCAGCGGCGGGGCCACAAAAGAGCAGGTGGCGTATCTGCTGGCGGCTGAATTGAAGATCAATGTAAGCGACATCCCTCTGGACAGCACGGATGCTTTGAGTCTTGCCATTTGCCATGCCCAGCGCTTTTTTCACAAAGAACTGGATAAACTGGGAAAGAGCATCTGACTTTGTTTTGCGACTTCCACACCCACCGCCCCGGAAAAAATGCCCTTGTTTCGGCTGAAAAAATGCCGGAACATATCCCGTATTGGAGTTTTCAGATCCATCCCTGGGATCTGCCTGAAAAATTTGTTTTTCCTGAACCGGGATTTTTTGACAGCCTTTCCTCTGCCGCGGCGCTGGGAGAGATCGGTCTGGACCGTTTGAAGGGACCGTCCCTTGAGGTCCAGAGAAAGTATCTTGATTTTTTTCTTGAAACCGCAGAAGCGCGGCAGCTGGCGGTGGTCATCCATTGTGTCCGTTGTGATGCTGAACTGGATGCAGCTCTGAAAAACTTTTCCGGAAAAGTGCTTATCCACGGTTTCCGGGGAGGGGAAAAGCGTCTTTTGAACCACTTGGAAAAAGGCCGCTTTGTCTCCTTTGCTCCCGGCGGATGGAAACATTGTCCGGAAACTTTACGGGAAAACGGCTTGCGGAATATCGGGCTTGAGACGGATGACGCCCTTCTGGATATAAAAGAGGTTTATGAACAGGCCGAAGCCGAAACCAAAATCGCCGGCTGGGAAAGTATCTGTGCTGATAATTTTTTGCGTTTCACAGGGGGAAAGTGATGGGATTTCTTTTTTCAAAACGGTTTATGCCGCTGTTTGTTGCCCAGTTTTTCGGTGCGGTCAACGATAATTTTTTGAAAAACGCCATGTTGATCATGGTCACTTATCAGTTGGGCAAAAGTGCAGATGAGATCGGCGGCATATCCAATCTGGCTGCGGGGCTTTTTATTCTGCCCTACTTCCTTTTTTCCGCCCTTGCCGGACAGCTGGCGGATCGGTTCGATAAAGCGCCTTACTGCCGTCTGATCAAATTGTGGGAAGTTTTTTTGATGCTCGCTGCCGGGATCGGATTTCTTTGGTGTTCTCTGCCGCTGCTGATGACGGTTTTGTTTTTCATGGGAGCGCAGTCCACCTTCTTCAGTCCGGCAAAATACGCCCTTCTGCCCACTCACCTCAAAGAGGATGAACTGCTTGCCGGAAATGTCTGGATCGGCGGCGGGACCTATCTTGCCATTCTCTGCGGAGTGATTTCCGGCGGCGTTGTCGTTTCTCTGTCCCGGGGACCGCTGTTCTGCGGTATCCTGCTGACTGCGATGGCTCTGCTGGGGTATGCCGCTTCCCTTAAAATTCCTCCGGCTCCCTCGCCGGATCCGGAGAAAAAGATCGATTGGAACATCTTCCGCGAAACATGGCGCATCATGGTCGTGGATATCTGGCGGCATCCCGTTATCCGCCGCTGTGTTTATTCCGTGACGGTTTTCTGGCTTGCCGGCTCTCTCTACATTACCCAGATGCCTCTTTTTACCAAGATCAAACTCGGGGGAAATGAGATGGTCTGCACGGCCTTCTTTGTGTTGTTTTCCGTAGGCGTCGGCATCGGTGCGGGACTGTCGCACCGGTTGTTGAAAGGAAGTGTCCGTCTCAACCGCAAATACCTTTTCTGTATCGTTGCCATGGGGGTATTTACCCTCGATATCGCCTATCTTGCCTGGCATCTGCCGGAGCAGCCTCATCTGCTGGAAACCGGTGTGCTGCTGAAAACATTCACCTTCTGGCGGACGGCATTCGATCTTTTGATGACGGCTGTCTGCGGCGGGATCTGGTCAGTTCCCCTTCAGGCGCTGATGCAGAAAGCTGCCGAAAAAGAGGTTCTGTCAAGGGTCATTGCCGGCAACAATATTGCCAACTCCTTTTATATGGCTTTCGGAGCCATTGTTGCCGCGGCTCTTCTCAAAGCGGGGGTGGGATGCTGCTGGATCTTCTGGGGGATCGCCGTGATGATCTTCGCTGCAGCGCGTTTCACCCGTCCTCTGATCGCGATCGAGGATGAGGAAAAATAACTGCGGTCATTTCATCTTTGCGTTGCGGCGGAACCATTTAAGAGCGATCCGCGGCCAGTCGGAAACCTGTTCTTTTTTCTGTCCCAGAGCGTATCCGTGTCCCCCTTTTGCCCAGATGTGCATTTCGCAGGGAACGCCCGCCCGCCGCAGAGCCAGATACCAGCTCAGAGAATTTTCGACCTTGATCGGATCATCTCCGGTCTGGATCAGCAATGTCGGCGGAGTCTGTTTATCCACCTTGAACTCTTTATTCAGGCTGAGATCTTTAAGATTTTTGACCAGAAATGCCGGATAGATCAGGGCTGTGAAATTCGGGCGGTGATCCAATTTATCCGCCGCATCCGACTCCTGATAGGGTTTTACCGCAGATGCGGAAACCGCTGCGCTGAGATGTCCACCGGCAGAGAAACCGATCGCGCCGACTCTTTCGGGATCGATATTGAATTCTCCTGCACGGAAACGGATCAGCCGTATCGCCCGGGCAATATCAGCAAGAGCCGCCGCCCGGCGGCCGGGACAACGGTATTTCAGCAGAAACGCGGGAAATCCATTGCGTTGAAACCACCGGCAGACCTCGATCCCTGCATCCCATGAAACATAGGAATAGCCGCCGCCGGGAGAAACGATGACTGCCGGATGCGTGCCTTTGCCGGGAGCGAAAAATGGATAGATTTCCGGGACGGAAATGTTTTTGACTCTGCGTTTGCCGTCCGGTTTTTTGACAAGCGTTTCTTTCCGGTCGTTATCCGCCGGAACAGCCAGGGGAACGGTGTGATTTTCCCAGATGCGTATGGGTCGGATATCTTTTGAAACAAAGGTAAGACTTTTTTCTGTTTCTGCCGCCGCTGCGGAAAAGCTGGCGAAAAGGAGAAAAAGCAGGATGAAATAAGACTGTCTCATAAAAAAGTCTCCCCAAAAATCAAAAAAGTATGTCGGGTGTTAAAAGGTGCTGTCCGCAGTCCACTGGCAGAACGGCTCCTGTAATCGAATCACATTCCAGCAGAAAGATAACGGCTTTTGCCAGATCCAACGGCTCCACCCGGCGGCGGAGGGGCAGTGTGGCGATCGTTTTTTCCATCTTCGACTCCGGCAGTTCCGCCGGGGGAAGCATGGGGCCGGGACAAACGGCATTGAAACGCAGTCCGGCGGGACCGTGTTCCCCGGCAAAACGGCAGGTTGTCTCCATCAGCCGGATGCGGCTGCGCAGATAGGCATTATCGGCGCAGTCTTTTCTGAGGATCGCCTGATCCAGCACATTGACAACAGCTCCGTCGGCGGGGGGAGGGGAGGAAATCAGATTTTCCATCAGCACGAGGGGAGAGATATAATTGACCGTCTCCAGAAGAGCGGCTGCTTCTTCGTCGTAAAGTCCGCAATGGCGGTAGAGGGAGGCGTTGTTGACAATGGCATCCAGAGGAGGACAGCTGTCGAAAAGTTTTTGTGCTTCCCCGGGCAGGGAGAGATCTGCCTGAATGACTTGATGGTTTGTCCCCGGAAGGCTGTTCAAAAGCTCCTCCGCCTGTTTCAAAGAGGTGTTGCAGTGGATGATCACATGCGCCCCTTTTGCCGCCAGCTGACGGACGATCTCAGCTCCGATGCGTTTGCCGCCGCCTGTGACCAGAATATTTTTTTTTGCAAGATGCATTTGAAAATTCCTTGAATTATTGCTGAAGATATACTATATTCCATTATTGACTTTTTATCAAGGAGCAAATGGTTATGAAACGTTATTTTTCTTTTACTCTCGTTGAGATCCTCGTTGTGACGGCGCTGGTCAGTCTGCTGGCTGTTATCGGATTTGCCGGTTACAGTTATGCCATGGACGCCTCCAAGCGTGCCGCAACAGAGTCCCTGATCCAGCAGATCACGGCCGGATTGGAAAACTTCAAGATCAAAAACGGATATTATCCCGTTTCCAATACCTATACCGTCATTCAGGCGACTTTCAATACCTCCGACGGAATGCTTGAGACTGTTACTTTTGATGCCAAACAGTATAAAAAAGGAGCTAAAGACGGCGGTTTTGACGCCTTTTTCAAAAATCTGGATCAGGAAAAATTCAAGAAAAACATCAGCGGCGGCCAGGTCGTTGACAGTTGGGGCGGCGCGGTTTATTACAAGTATCCCGGTGCTGTCAATACCGCGGGCTTTGATCTCATTTCTCCCGGAGAGGACGGCAAATTCGGGGTGACACCTGCCAATACCCCCGCCGCAGCACCCACGGCAGCGACCTACAAGAGTAATGACGAGTGGGCCTGCGATGATATCGCCAACTTTATGAACAAGTAAGAACTTTTGATGCCGCGTCGGCGCGCAATTTCGCGTTGAGGCGGTGCTGCCAACAGGCCGTATTGGCGAACGGGTATCGTTGTGCCGGACCTGTCCGGACAGATCCGACAAAGCCGTGAACACTCATTTGGCTCAAACCCGGTCCGCGCGCCATAAGCGCTTTTTATAAAAGGCTCTGTTCCCGATACGGGTAGATACAATGATATAAAACTAAAAATACTTCGCTTTTCTCGAAAAGGGGTGGGGTGTGGGGAGGGGAAAAACCTCTTTTC
>JAFVYP010000110.1 GCA_017508555.1 Lentisphaeria bacterium | reverse complement strand
TGACGGCAAATATCACTGGTACAGGATCGGCGAAGTCACTCTCGCCCCCAGCTGTTATGTCTTTGCCCACAAAACCTGGCAGCTCCAACGCCCGCTGAACGAGGTTTACGGCATGACTGCTGACAACCGGGTGGATATTTATGTCAAACTCAAAACCGAGATGGATAAGAAAAATCCTCAAAAAGTTGACAAACTCTGGCTGGATGGTGTTCTGTTGCTTGAGCCGCAGGTCCCCGGCAAAGTTGAAACGGAAAAGACAACTGCACAGAAATCGCAGACGCTTGTTAAGAAGACTTCAAATGTTCCTCTTGCCAAAGAGGGCGCAAAAGATTGATGGAGATTTTTAAATGAAATACTTGTTTGCTCCAATTGATTTTTCTGTTGATCCGGCCGCAGGCCAGGGAGGATGCGGGGCTGTTGTACGGATGGGTACGGATAAGTACGGAAGAGTACGGAGCCAGACTCCGCCGCAAACGGCCGGTATCACCCACCACCAAAATACACCGCTTTTCTTTGAAAGTAAGGGGGGGCGCGGGGGGAAATATACCGGAGCCGACGTTCGGCTTTTCCCGTGAAAAGAAAGTTTCCTTTCCCCCCCGCACAGCCAGCCTTTACTCTCATAGAACTGCTGGTGGTGATTGCGATTATTGCGATTCTGGCGGCGATGCTGATGCCGGCGCTGCAGAAGGCGCGTGAGAGCGGACGTGCAGCCTCTTGCAAGAGCAACTTGAAGATGCTGGGTACGGCGCAGATGTTTTACATGGACGAGACCAACTGGTGTCTGATGGATGCTGAAAACAAAGTTCCCACGCTTGCGGGGACAAGTTCTTCCACGACCTATTGGGTGGATGTGCTGCTCAAATTTCTGATTTCAGGCAAAAAAGTTTACGAGTGTCCCTCGGATACAGCGGGCAAAGCGATCGCGTGGAAGGGATCAACGGGGCAGCATGTGGTCGATCCCTCTTACGTCAGCTACGGCATGAATGCGGAGGGGATCCGCAAAAGCCGCAAGGGCTCAGGGGATAAAGATGAGAGTTTGCGGATCCGTCCTTCAATGGTCCTCAACCCCTCCAAATTCTATTCCTTCATGGATAGTGCCAGTTGTACCAATCCTACCCAATACGGTTACTTCACGGTCCGCGGCGCCAAACCCAGCGGAGCGGGGGCATATCAGGGTATGTCGAATCTGATCCGTCACAACGGCGTTGGAAACATCGTCTTTTTCGATGGTCACGTGGGTGCGGTCCACTCCACACTGTTTCTTGATCCGTGGGATGACAGTGCTTTCGGCAACCGGGGGGATTCCGCCAAACGTATCCACTGGACCTATGACGGAAAAAAGGCACAATAATTGGCAATCCGGTTGGAAGGGTGTTATATTATAACATCTTGCAGCCGATCAGAAAAAACAAACAGGCTTTCATTCATTTCTGCCGGTTGCGGAGGCAATCGGCATTATTTTTTTCAACAGGAGACGCTATGAAAATGAGATCCTTGTTTACACTGGCTGTTTTTTTCCGCGGAGGCAGTGAAAACGAAGTGAAAGCCAAGGATCTGAACATGTATCTGCGGATCTACACAGGGCATACTGACAACAATGAACCGGGATGGAAAGGAAGATAAAACAACATGAAAATCTTTTCAACACTTATTTTTTCAGCGGTTCTGCTGCTGACGGCTTCGGCGAATGAGAGTCTGATCTTTGACGCCAGTTACGACACCTACAATCTGACGCCGGATAAGGCCAAGGGGAGCAAACAGTTTGCAGATTTCAAAGAGCATGATCTTCAGCTGCGGATGTATGCGGGGGTAAAAAGCAATGCGCTTTCGCTGATGAACACGGAGCGGCTTTCTTACAGTGCCAAAGGCAATTTCCATGCGCCTCAGGGGACGATCGCCCTGTGGCTGCAGCTGGTCAACTATGATCTCGGCAATGCCAAACTGCAATCATTTTTTGCGATTACCGGCAACATGGGCAAATGGCCCAACGGCTACCATTTCCGTCTGCTCAAGAACGGGAAAGAGTGGAAAGATTATCTGATCGCGCAGATCTATTTCCGCAAGCCCGGCATGGATAAGGCATTCAGCAAGCAGGTCCATTTCAAGACCGATCCGAAGCTGTGGCAGAAGGGGACATGGCATCATGTGGCTGTGACCTGGAACAAAAATCATTTTTTTCTGTATATCGACGGCGTTCTGCATCCCTGGTCAGATATCAGCCGGCCGCGTCTCAACGAACTCGGCAAGGGGATCCCGCCGGATTATCCTTCGCGGAAATTTGCCGACTTTGAGCTGCCGCCGATGCCGGATGATGCCCGTATCCGTATCGGCAACATCTTTTCTTCAGCGAACGCCCAGGACCAGACGGCCTTTGACCGTTTCCAGATCTATGACCGTCCTCTGAACGCGCAGGAGATCAGAAATCTCTACGAAGAGGTGATGCCGCCCAAGAAGCTGAAAAAAGAGCTGAACATGGCGGGTATTCCTGTGAGCGCGGATCCTCAGGTCTTTGCCCGGTGCTTCATGCTGGTTCCCATGTCGAAGCCCTTTATTTCGTTCAACAGTTTTGCCGATCTCCGCCGGGATACGGATAATCTTTATGTGCGCTTTGTCTCCGACCGTCCCTGCGGCAAAAAGACGCTGAGCGCCCGGGACGGCAACCTCTGGGTGGATGATTCCTTTGAGCTGCATCTCAAATCCCCCCGCGGGGAATATTTCCAGTTCATCATCAACGGCAACAACGCCGTCTGGGACAGGAAAAACAATAACGTCAAATGGAATGCCTCCGGTCTCAAATCGCAGGTCAAACATACCGCCAGAGGCTGGGAGGCCTCTCTTGTCATCCCCCTGCGGAATCTGGGTCCGCTCAAGGGCAAGTGGCTGATGGATGTCTGCGCCATGGCGGCCACGGGCAGAAAAAACAACTACTACCGGTGGAGCAATGTTATTTTTGACGGCTCTTTTACCGCAACGGGAGAGATGATGTTCCTCAATAAGGGGGTCTATTTCACGCCTCTTCAGCTGGGTGATCTTTCCCACGGATCGCTGGATCTGAAAACAAAGGGCAGCAAGGTCCGGACTCAGGTCTCGTACCTGCCTGTGAGCGGTCTCCGTCAGACCTTTCCGGGAGACGCGACCGGGAAAAACTGGAAGATCACTCTTCCGGCCGGCAATCAGTCTCTGAATATCGAAGCCAAGTGGCAGGGCGTCACTGTTTACCGCTGTCAGGCGGATTATTATGTGGATTTTCCCCTGGAATTTTCTTTCAATACGAAAGCCAAAGAGAAAAAGATCCACCTGAAAATCGACTTTTCCAATGCGGGGGGCAAACGCCTTGCCGCGATCACAAGCAAAGGGATCAAAGGAACGGTTTTCTTCAAAGACAGCAAAGGGAAAATTTATTCCAAGGGCAATTTTTCTGCCCGTTCCGCACACACGGAATGTACGATCCCCTATCCCTCCGGTCTGAGCTCCGGGGAGTATTATCTGGAAGCCCGGGCGGAAAATATGAGCCGCACCATCGCCTACCGTGTGCCGCTTCAGGATCCCTACCGCCTGAAAGTGGGAAATGACGATACCGTTCCACCCCCCTGGACGCCTGTTGTCAAAGTCAATGACAGCACCTTCAAAGTCTGGAACAGAGTTTATACCTTTGCCGGAAATTCTCCGTTCCCTGCCCGGATCACAGCGGGAAAAGAAGAGCTTCTCACCCGTGCGCCCCAGCTTTCCCTCATGGGAGAAGCCGCCGTCTGGCAGGAACGCAGGATCAAAGAACTCCGGCGTGACCGTGTGCTCTTTGAAGGCCGCGGCACGCTGAAAGGCATCCCCCTTGCCTATACAGCGGAACTCTGGTTCGACGGCATGCTCAAGATCGACTGGAGCCTTGCACCGGAAAAGAAAATCCTTCTTGATGACATGAAGATCACCTATCAGGTTCCTGAAAAATTTGCAAAATTTGTTTTCCAGCCGGAACATGTTCCCTGGAAAAACGGCCGTGCCGCCGTCTCTCTGGTTCCTGAAAGATCCTATAAGAACAACTGTCTCTGGCTTGCCGGATATGAAAAAGGTCTGTTTTTCTGGGTGAAATCCAATGCCAACTGGGTCAATAAACCCGGCGAAAAACCTCTGACCGCCCGGCAGACAAAAGGCGCTGTCGATGTTTCGCTCAATATCATCACCCGCAAGGCGGCGCTGGATAAAAAAGCCGCTTACACCATGGTGTTTCTGGCAACGCCCTCCCGTCCTCTGCCGAAAGATTTCCGCGAAGGCAACGCCATCAGCCACGGCCGCTGTTCTGAAGTGAAATACGAGTTCGGCAATACCGGCTGCGGCATGGACCGTCCCCGCCGGGATGATGCCTCCGTGTTCAACGGCTGCTACCCCAGAGACTTCAAGGAGTTTGCCAAACATACCTGGGACGGCAGAAACTACAAGAATGTCATGTACACCACCCCCGGACATCTCTCAGATTATGCGCCGGATTTTGACCTGTGGAACAAAGATGATATCAGCATGCCCGGATTGATGTTCCACGGCGCCAAACTCGGTGTTAAACAGATGAGCTATCTTTTCTGCTCCAATGCGACGGATGCCCCCGCAGACCTCTGGTCCTGGTGGACAGATGATGCGATGAAGAAACTCAAAAACTATAACGGTCTCTACTTCGATCTCTCAACCGTGCGCTACTGCGAAAATCCCGCTCACGGCTGCGGCGGCATCGACGCCTTCGGACAGAAATATCTCAGCAATGATGCGCTGGGTCTGCGCAACTTCTTCCTGCGCTGCTACAAAACAGTCCACAAAAACGGCGGGACCGTTATCATCCACGCCCATGTGGCCTATACGCCCATCACCCATTTCTGCGATTACTTCGCTCCCGGGGAAAATACCTGCAATATCTGTCAAAACAACTTCTATTACGGCTATTGTGAAGATATTTCTCCGGAAACCTATCAGACGGATTACAACCAGTACCGCAGCGGAGTGGGTTATCAGTTCATTTTGCAGAACGGCCGAGCCGCCGGTCTGGCTCCCAATATGAAAAAAGAGCTGCGTTTATCCAAGACAGATCCCGCCGTCGCCGTTGCCGCCCTGACGCCCATGGTCGTGCATGATATCAACACCTGGGGACATTATGTCCATCAGGCAACGGTCAACAAACGCTGGCGCATCAACCGGGAGATCCGTCTGGCCAAAGCCGTGTTCCGCGGTTACTGGACTGATCCCGGCGTCAAAAGCGGCACGCCCGGCATCTTTGCCAGTCTCTATCAGTGGCAGGGGCAATATCCCTATAAGGCCGTGATCGCCGCCGGCAACTTCAAGCGCACGCCGCAGAAGGCCCGCTTGAGCATCGACTTCAAAAAGCTGAAACTGGATGAGAAAAAAGTGCAGTTCACTGAACTTTGGAGCAATCGGAAACTTTCCCGCAAAGAGCTGGATGAACTGACCATCGGCGGCGCAAGTTTCGTGTTGATAGGAATTAAATAAAATGAAGAAACTTCTCTCTTTTCTCTTTGGCCTTTCTGTGCTGTTCTGTCAGGCGGAAGAAAAGATCCTTGCCCGTGTGGGGATCATCACCGATACCCATGTGATGCCGGATATCAAAAGCTGCATCCCCCTTGAAAAGGCTTTTCGCGTTTTCAAAAAAGCCGGCGTGGATATGATCGTCCACTGCGGCGATGCGGCCAGCTCCCACAAAGAAAAAGCCTATCAGAACTACCGGGCAACGTTCAACAAGGTCTTTCCGCAGAAAAAACCGGTGGAACTTTTCGCTTTTGCCGGTCACGACAGAGTCGGTATCGAAAGTTACGAAAAGGCCTGGCCGCTTTTCAAAAAGCGCATGGAGATCAAACATGAACCTTACAGCAAGACGTATCTTGCGGGATACATCTTTCTGACGGCACCGCAGAACACCAACTGGAAGATCTATGAAAAACAGATCGCCGATGCCTGCAGGGAAACACCGGGCAAACCTGTGTTTCTCATCGACCATGTGCCTGCACTCAACACCTGTTATTACAGCAAGACCTGGGGCAATGCCTCCACACGCAGGGTGCTGGATAAATATCCGCAGATCGTTCAGCTTTCCGGACATGTCCACGGAACATTCAAAAACGAACAGAACATCTGGCAGGGCAACTTCACGGCCGTCAATGCCGGATGCTGCGGCGAGTCATACAGCGGTTTTCTCGTCGGGACCGCTCCTGAACGCACGCGCGCGGATGAGGCGCTGATTATGGAAATCAGCAAAAACAAACTGGTATTCCGCCGCTACGATCTGGCCGCCGGTCCGGAGGGAAAAGAATACAAACCCGATCAGCCCTGGGTCGTGCCGATGCCTTTTGATCCTGCCGCAGCTCCCTATACGGCGGCCAAACGGAAACTGATCCCGCCGGAAGAGTTTCCGGCCAATGCCGGACTTGCGGTCAAACCCGACAGGATCCCCTGCGATCACTTGGAACTGGTCATCCCCGAGATCCAAAGCCGCGAAGGCGCATTTATTTATGACATCCGTATCAGCCGGAAAAATGCCGCGGGCCGGTGGGAGCCGTTTGTCCGGCAGGAGATTTTCGGCGCTTACAACCAGGCCCCCGGAAAACGGAAAAAATTCCGCAGCCATAAACTTTCCGCCGGATATTTTGAACCGGGGAAAAACTACAAGATCGACGTGGCGCCTGTCAATTACTTTTATACAGCAGGCAAAGCGGTCTCTGTGGAATTCAAAATGCCCGAACGTATCCAATATCCGGTGTTGTTTGAAAGCAAAGATCCCATGAAGGACTGCCGCTTTGTGGCAGACCGCAAGGGAGATAAAGAAATTCCGGTCAAAAACGGTTTTTATCAGCATAAAGCCTGGTTTGCCCGTCTGCTGTTTCCTGATGCAGCCAAACTGTGGGCCGGCCCCCGGAAAGCGCGTTTCAGGCTGACCATCGACATGCACACCATCCAGCCGGAAATCAAATACAGATGGTTTATCGCTTTGAGCAATGTGGCTTATCCCCACTATCCCTTCCTGCGGATCACCACGCCGCCGGGGGATTCCGGTTCCCACAGGATCGTGGTGGATTTTGCCAAACCGCGCGCCGATCATGTCTATCATCTTTATGTGGCCCAGGGCGATCCCGGACAAATCAGATTCAATTATATCAAAGTGGAAAAACTTCCCTGAAAATAAAAATCCCCAAAGGAGCTGAAAAATGAAAAAAATTTTTGCACTGTTATTGACGGCCGGATTCTTCTGCGCCGGTTCCGCCGCTGAATACGATGTTCAAAAACTTGTGCTGAAAAACGGTGCCGTCATCGAAGGAAATGTGCTGAAACTGGACGGAAAAAGTGCCTATGCCGAGATCCCCGGGACGGAAAATATCAACATCGCTGCCCCCGGAGTCACCTTTGTCTGTTCGATCATGCCGCAGTATGACGCCAGAAAAGGCAAAGATAATGAGATCATGGATTCTTATTTTTCCAAGAAAAATACCCCCTTTACCCTGTGCCGCTGGGCAGGGATCCTCTCCACGCGCGTCGTCAATAAAAAGACCGGCAAATATCATATCGAACGGACCTTCAAACTGCCGAAAGCTGGCGTCTGGACGCATGTCGCCTTCGTCTTTGAACCCGTAAAAGAGAAGGCCGATACCTGGAAACAGTCCTTTTACGTCAACGGCAAAAAATGCTATGAAAAAGAGAGCAGCAATCTTTCTCCCAAAACAGGAAACGGACTGGTCGAACTGGGCAAAGGCTGGGGAAAAACATGGATGTTCACCGGCAAAATGACGGATATCCATGTTGAACAGAAAGCCCTGACTTCCCAGGAAATCGCCGCGCTTTACGCCAAAAGCAAGGCTTCCCGGTAAGGCGTGATGGTATCGCGGGAAGGGGGCCGAACGTCGGCTCCGTTATCTTTCTTTTCGCGGGAAAAGAGGTTTTTCCCCTCCCCACACCCCACCCCTTTTCGAGAAAAGCGAAGTATTTTTAGTTTTATATCATTGTATCTACCCGTATCGGGAACACAGCCTTGGCTTTTGACCATTGTATCTGCCCCTATCGTGAACGCACCTCTTGCAAACATTATCCGCAGATTGGAACCGCAAAAAACAATTTGCGGAAAATTTGTGAAAATTCCCTGAAAAAATTGATTGCAAAAAAGCAATTTTTGGATTATATTTTCCCGGTCTTATAAAATAATGGCGCTGACGCAGCCGTTATATCGGTATGTATGTTTATTTTTTATATATTAAAACATATCAAATCACACCCGGGAGGATTTTATGGGGATTTTGAGAGTTTTGTTTGCCGCCGCGATTACTTTTTCACTGATTCTGACCGGAGGGTGCAGCAGAAAAAAGAAACGTGCTGTCAAAGAACGTGAGGTCCGTGTGACGCTCAATAAACTTGAGAAGCGCATGTTCCGCCGGATCATTCCTGTTCAGGGAACGGTGACTCCCCTGCGTTATGCGGTGATATCCGCCAAGATCGGAGGCGTGCTGGAACGGCTCAAAATCTCCGAGGGTGATGTGCTTAAAAAAGGCGATACGCTTTTTGAGATCGACCGTCAGGTGCTGAAAAATCAGGTGACGGTCAAGGAAAACGAGATCAGCGTGAAACGGGCCGAATACGAAAGCGCCCGTATCGCCCTTGAACGGGCGCATATCAATCAGGAAAAGGCCAAACTGGATTATGAACGTTCTGCCCGTCTGTGGGACTCCAGGGCCACCAGCCAGACCGAATATGAAACGGCGACGGTCAATTTGAAAAATGCCGAAGCGGATATCAAAAAAGCTGAGGCGGATGTGGTCAATGCCAAAGCTCAAATCAAACAGGCCGAGGGCAATCTGATCATTGCCAGAAAGAATCTGGCAGACTCCACGACCAAAGCGCCTTACGACTGCACTGTGACCAAAACCTATTTTGAGGAAAATGAAAACGTTTCCGTCGGCAACAATCTGGTGAAGATCGAAGATCTGACCGAATTTGAGATCATCACCTATATCAGTTCTGTCTATTACACAAGCATTGTGCAGAATAAGACGCCTGTCAGCATCCGCCTGGACGGCAAAGTCCTCGGACGGGCCGTCGTTACCCACAAGGCGCCCTCCATTGATCCTGTGAGCCGCACGTTCAAGGTGAAGGTGATCGTTCCCAAAAATATCCGTCTGGCCAGCGGCGCTCTGTGCGATATCGACATCATTCTTGAGGAAAAAGAGGGGTACGGTCTGCCTTCTGATGCCGTTCTGCTCCGTGCCGGCAACCGTTATATCAGCTACGCCATCGGTCCGGATAACCGTGCTGTCAGCATTGAGGTCACGCCCGGGATCGTGGAAGGGAAAATGACTGAAATCGTCAATAATGAGAAATACCGCAATGAACGCTTTGTTATTACCGGACAAACCTTTGTCAATGCGGGAACACTCCTCACTGAAGTCAAACAAAAGTAATCCAAAGGAGTCTAGAGATGTTTCTCAGCCGCTGGTCAGTAAACCGTCCGATCGCGATGACAGCCTTCATCATCGTGCTGATTATGATCGGGGCAAGTCTTTACCCGAAACTCAGTATCGACCTGCTCCCCAATATGGAGATCCCGACGATCCTCGTCCGCTGCGAATACAAGGGGGCAAGTCCCACGGAGATTGAGATGGAGGTCATCAAGAGGATCGAGGATGCCGTTTCATCTATTGAAGGTATCCAGCACATCACCAGTTCCAGTCTTGAAGATCAGGGACAGGTGCAGATCGAATTTACCATGGGAACGAACGTTGACGTTGCCGCAACGGATATCCGTGAGGCTCTGAACAGGATCCGCGATGATTTCCCCGAGGGTGCTGATGAGCCGACGATCCGCAAGATCGACACCAACGCAACGACAGTCGTCCAGCTTCTTCTGGTGGGCGACAGAACAAGGGATGACCTTTACGATTATGCCGATGATATCCTGTCGGATCGTTTTTCTTCAGTTCCCGGCGTGGGAGAGGTGCGTGTGTACGGCGGCAATGTGATGCAGCTGCACATTCTGCTTGACCGCGAAAAACTGGTCGCTTCCAATATTTCCATCAACACGATCGTTTCCAAGCTCAAGGCCGCCAATGTCCGCAAACCCCTGGGGCGCGTGGAGTTCGACAAGGGTGAGAAAAATATCACCTTCGACGGCGAATTCAAAGATTTTGACCAGATCCGGGCTCTTGAAATCGGTATCCATGAGGGAAAACGCGTCTATCTGCGTGATGTTGCAGAGATCAAACTCATGAGCCGTGATCCCCGCAGCCGCGACTTTGTTGACGGCCAGCCGGCGATCCGCTTCAACATCATCAAAAAAGGTGAAGCAAACGCCATTGAGGTCATCAACGGTATCCGCAAACGTTATGAGAGTTTCAACTCTTCCGGCCTGCTGCCCAGCGGTATGAAACTGGTCTGGTTCAAGGATGCCGGTGAATTTATCCAGTCTTCCGTCGATGATGCCTGGAACAGTATCCTGACCGGTATCATTCTGACGGCGGTCCTGCTTTTCCTGTTTCTGCACGATCCGAAGTCCACCTTCATCGTGATGATCTCCATGCCGATTTCTGTTATCGTGACCTTTGCGGTCATGCACTACCTGGGATACTCTTTCAATATTATGACGCTGCTCTCGCTGGGATGCTCCGTCGGTGTGCTTGTGACCAACTCCATCGTGGTCATCGAGAACATCTTCAAACGTCTGGAACAGGGCAACTCCATCAAGACGGCGGCAGAACACGGAACGGGCGAGGTCATCGCCGCTGTTTCCGCCAGTGCCTTGACCAACGTGGTGGTGTTTGTGCCGGTGATGATGATGACCACCATGATCGGCCGTATGATGGTCCCCTTCGCCGGTGTGATGGTGGGCGCAACGATCGTCTCTTTGTTTGTGAGTTTTACTCTGACGCCGATCCTTTCCTGCGTGCTGCTCAAAAATTCCGGCGGAAAGAAAAAAGTCACCTGGCTTGACCGTATGTTTATCCCCTGGGATAAGGGATATGACTGGCTCTGCGCCCGTTTCAACCGTTCCATCACCTGGACTGCCAATCACGCGCTGGCTGTTGTGATCGGAACGGCGATCCTTGCGGCGGCGATCTATTTCTTCATCGTTCCTCAAGTGGGACTCTCTTTCCTGCCCTTCTGCGACCAGGGTGAGATCCGTGTCCGTTTTGAGTTTCCGACCAATTACAATCTGGATACCACGACGGCCAAAATGCAGGAAGCTGCGGAACACCTCAAAAAATTTGATTTCATCAAAGGTATGGTGACCAACGTCGGCGTGGCGGCCGGTGCCCGCGGACAGGTCAATTCTGCTGTTTATCTGGGATTGCTCAACATCAAGACCAACAGCAAAATGGAGCGCAAGGAAACGATTTATGAATTGCAGGATATCTTGCGCAAGGAGCTGGCCTTTATGGATGACTGCCGTATCACGCTGACCATCCCTGCAACATTCGGCGGTTCCGGTGCGGAGATCCGCTGCGTTATCCACGGACCCGATCTGGAGGTGCTGGAAAATGCCGAAAGACGCGTGCTTGAACGTCTGCCCCAGCTGGGGATGACCCGGGACCTTGACTCCACCTGGAGAGAGCGCAAACCCAATATCAACATCATTCCCAACAGAACTGTTCTTCAGAATATGGGCATGACTGCCGCGCAGCTCTATGAATATCTGATCGGTTCTCTGGACGGTATCGAAGTCGGAGATTTCCGTGCCGGTGCCCGTACCTTCGATATCCGTGTGCGCAACCGCAAGGAACCGGGCGAACAGCAGCTGGTGCAGAACGCTCCCGCTGTCAAGGACGGCAATCCGTTGAGTACTGAAGTCCTTGCCCGGATCGAGCAGGATGCCCGTCCGGTCATCATCAACCGCTACGACAAGGTGCGTACTTCATGGATCTTTGCCAATACCGCTCCCGGACATGCTCTGGGAACTGTTTCCGATACCATCAAACGGGTGGCAGAAGAGATCCTGCCCGGCGGCTACGGTATCCGTATGAGCGGCAGTGTGGAACGCATGCAGGAGACCAACCGGGAATTTATGCAGGTGATGATCCTCGCCGCAGTCCTGACTTATCTTCTGATCGCGGCGATCATGGAATCCTGGACCCGTCCGCTGATTATTATGGTGACGGTGCCGCTGGGATTTCTGGGAATGTATTTCACCTTGTGGCTTGCCGGTATGTCCATGTCCATGATGGGACTGCTGGGCGGCGTTATGATGATCGGTATCGTGGTGAACAACGCTATTCTTATTATGGATGAATGTACCAATCTCATGCGCAACTCCGGCATGGCGCCCCGCAGAGCCATGCTTCAGGCGGTCAAAAGCAAATTCCGTCCTATCGTCATGACCAGTATCGCCTCTGTTGCCGGTATGCTTCCCATGGCTTTCGGCGCGGGATTGGGTTCGGAGCTGCGTGCCAGCTGCGGTATGGGCGTTGTGGGCGGTCTGATCTTCGCCTCGCTGATGACCCTTTATGTCATTCCCGCCCTGTTCTTCATATTTTCTGTCCGCAAAGGCAAAAAGAAAACGGAATAACAGGCAGTCTGCTCCCAATCCTTTGTTCCCTGTATATTATTCCCGGTTATCAAATAGCAGCAGCTCCCTTTGGCGAGAATGGGTATTTTAACTCGTCGGAGCCAAAGGTGAAGAGCTGCTGCTTGACTGATAGCTGAAGTGATGCTATGGTAAAGAGTGTT
>JAFVYP010000109.1 GCA_017508555.1 Lentisphaeria bacterium | reverse complement strand
TTGTGGCACCACTCCCAATCCACCCAGAAAACGGGCCGGGGGGTGTACTTGCCGAAAAGCGCCATAAAGCGGTCGGCATTGTGCAGAACAGTCTCTTCACAGGTGTCAAACTGAAGCGCATACCAGGTCATCCATCCCACGGGAGGCGTGGTAAAACAGTGACGCAAATTGACCGGTTTGTAGGGAATACGGAATTTTTCCCGGCAGTAATTTTCATGCAGACTGAATTTGAGTTCCCGTCCGTAGTCGATGCCGTTGGTATAAGTGAAACTGTAACACTTTTTCTGCCAGTTGAAAAAGGTTTTCATCCGGCCTGCTGTCGTGCAGGAAAGCAGACGGTCGCTCTGGCGGTCAAACAGGGCATTATCCCCCTCACGCGCCGCAGGACCGCTTGAACAGTGCAGCACAGAGCTGCAGCTGCCGGTCCTGACGCTGAAGGTATTTTCTTCCGGGTTCCCGCCCCAGAGCATATCTCCCTCAAGACGGACAAAAAACCGTCCCCCCACATGAAACTCGATCCCGTCATCATCCAGCTTGAAGCCGATGCGCAGGGTCGGAGCTGTTGCGGGACCGTCGGAATAGATCACATTCCAGACGCATCCGGCAAATTCCATTTTGGATTCGATCCGGTGGGTTTTATATTCATCCCGGGAAAGCTCCCGGCGGTCGAGGGTCTCAAAAGTCATTCCCGTACTGCGCAGAAAGACCTTGTTTTCCAACGTGCTGCTGATGAATTCAAAGGAAAGATCCTCCAAATTGAAATCAACGGCAAAATCTTTATAACTCAAATACATACACTTTTTCCTAAATCGTATGGATCATATCGGCAAAACGGATGATCTTTCCGAAATCATGTTTATCCACACTGTTGATATAGGGGAATTTGAGTTTATCTGTTTCAAAAACAACAAATTCATTTTCCCCCTCTTGGAGCAGACATCCGGGCAGATAGAGCGTCTGCTGAGGACCGATATCCCAGTACCGGCCCAGATTGAAGCCGTTGACAAAGATACAGCCGTGCACACCGGGAAAACGCAAAAAGGTATCCCGCGGCGTCCCTTCGATCAGAAGCCTGCCCCGGTGAAACGCCGGCTGCGCCGCCTGAAAATCAAGCGGACCGTATTCAAGACCGGAAAGATCGGAAAGCGGCAGCGGGTAGTGGTCAAAGTCAAACCGCATCTGCTGTCCGAAACGGACACATCCGGTGATGCCTTTGAAGTCGCGGCAGAGGTCGATGCCGAAATTGATGCGGCCCAGATTTTCCACAAGGATATCCAGCGTGGACTCTCCTGCCGGAAAGTCGATCTTTGCCGTTGTGCAGTTTTTGTCATTGCGGTAAAAAATATTGAGCAGCTTGCCGTTGAGGAATACATGAGCCCGGTCACGGACGGGATCAACGGAGACTGTTTCCGTACAGGGACCTGTGACCTTTGTCCTGTAAAGAACAAAACCGAAGGCCTGTCCCAGCTCCTCAAAGGTCAGCGGCGTGACGGAATATTTTGCCTGACTCAAGTTTTCCAGATTGTCGAACAGCAGAGCTGTTTCCGTAAAATCGATCTTGCCGTAAGCGGCTTTCGGAGGATTTTCCGGCGTCTCTTCCGGCGTCTGCGGACGGTATTTCCGGATGACTTTTTTCAGCGCATGGTACTTGGGCATGATATCCCCGTACTCGGATATGGGCGCATCAAAATCATAGGTGGCCGCATCGGGCATATAGGCTTCGCCGGGTTTCTGATTGGCTCCGCCGCGAAAACCGAATTGCGTCCCGCCGCAGGTCATGTAGATATCCGCACTGCCGCCCAGACGGAGAATATCATCCAATTCTGAAGCATATTCCTCCGGATCGCGCACCACATGTCCGGGATCGCCCCAGTGGTCAAACCATGATCCCCAGAACTCGCCGGAAAACGGCGGATCATCCGGACGCAGTTTTCCTCCGATGTCAAACTTGCGGGCGGCCTCAAAGCCGAAGTTGAGCGCCAGATGGACGCCGTCAATAAGACTGCTGGAGGCATGCAGGATACCGTCTGCTGTAAAAAGCGGAACGGTAATGCCGAATTCCCGGGCCATGTCAGCCAGTATTTTGATATAACGGGTATCATGTCCGTAACTGCCGTATTCATTTTCGATCTGCATACACAGCAGAGGGCCGCCCTTATCGTACTGCAATGCCGCGATTTTGGGCAGCAGGACGCTCCAGTAATCCCGCACTTCTTTCAGATACGGACCGTTCGTGCAGCGTACCCGCAGACCGGGAACAGTCATCAGCCAATAGGGAAAGCCGCCGTTGTCACACTCTGAACAGGTGTAGGGCCCCGGACGGACGATGCCGTACATCCCCAATTCATGCACAAGCTGAAAAAAGGCTTCAAAATCATTGTTGTCCTCAAAATTGAACACCCCTTTTTCCGGCTCTGTCAAATTCCAGAAAATATAACTCTCGATGCAGTTGCACCCCATGCTTTTCGCCCGCTCCAGGCGGTCGCGCCACAGCGCACGGGGCAGACGGAAATAATGCACAACTCCGGAAACAAGCTGCTCTGCCCGACCGTCTATCCATATCTGACGGTTTTTGAACTCAACTTTTGACATTTTTTTCGGAAACCTTATTTTTTGACAGCTTTCAATGCAGCAACGCCCCAGGGCGGAAGAGTTATGACGGCCTGACCGTTTTCATATCTGATCTGCGTGTTCTGTTCCGTGAAATCAGACAGACTGCCCGGAGAGGCTTTGAAACGGACCGTATCCTCCTGACACGATGAAAGATTGACCAGCAGAACGATATCCTTTCTGCGGGCGCCTGAAATGTAATGCGTGGAAGAGGAAAAGTCAAGTTTTTCCGGAGCTTTTCCGTCACAGGCCGTAAAGATCCGCTCCTCCAGGTTGAACAGAAGTTTCAAGTACGCCTGCATTTCAGGAGAATTCAACGCATGATGCGGCACACCGCCGTCCCAGGTGGAAAAATGGATCCCATCCATACCGTCGATCATGGCAAGAAACAGCTCCGCACGCATGAAGTCAAGAGTGGGACGCTCCTGCCCCTTGAAACTGAAGGACTGAAGAATACAGATAAAGGGTTTTCCGGGGAAAGCCTCTTTGATCCCCCTGTTCCACTGACGGATATTGAGCAGATTGCTGTAAGGCCAGGGATAATGGTCATAAGAAGCGATCTCACTCAAAGCAAACTCCTTGAAGGTATCCTGCTCACACAAATTGACCGTACAGGGACGGGAGGGGTCAAGCTGCCGGACCATATTGTAAAACTGTGCCGTTTCCTGCGGAGTCATCTTTTTCAATTCCGGTTCGTCAAAACCGTAGCTTTTCAGAGCAGGATGTCCCTTGAGACGCTTGATGACTTCGCAGACAAGGCCGTAATCCCGCAGAGGTTTTTCCGGAGCCAGAAGATAACCCAGCCCGAAAGAGATGTATAATTCCGATTTGAGGCTGTTATCCAAATGGGTTTTGACCTTTTTGCAGACAGCGTCGATCAGCTGCTGCCGCGACAGTTTACGCCGTTTTTCAATGTGCATCAACTCCTGCACACGCCAGGCAAGCATCGTGGCGTTTTCGATGCGGAAATCCCGCTTGGCGTAGGCCACCACTGCCCGGACATCCGGATTATTCCAATCCAGGAAACCGCCCACCTGAGGAAAGTGACTCAAAGTGACGCGTCTGCGACGTTTGCCGTTCAGATAGAATGCTCCGTCTTTGCCGATATGATAACTTTTGATCTTTTCAAAAGACTTTGCAGCCGCCGGACGGTCCAAACGCCAGATCTCCCTCTGTTCCTGATATTTTTTGCCGGAAGAGGCACAACTGACTGTCAAGACATAGCGTCCGGCTGTCAGTTTTTCAAGGGGCAGGCGGATCTGCATGCTGCGGCCGCCGATTTTTTGACGCTGACTGAATACACGCTCTTTTCCCCGAGTCAAAACGGCGTCGATCACCCCCTCCTTCACGCCGGAGGGAAACGCAAGCTCCACCGGCATTTTTTCCGGATCTTCCGGCAGGACGTAAATGCGGCCCTTCTTTTTTCCGGCCAGAGCATTGACGTGATCTGTAAAGGTCACCGCGCCGCCGAAGGGCTGGATGGAAAAGAGTTTTTCAGGCGCTTTGCCCAGCTCTTCAAGAGCAAAATCATCGTACCAGACAGCTCCCGGCCCGCGGCACTCCGTCCGGACATAAACACAGATGGCCCGGGTTGCCGGAAGTGTGGTAAATTCCAGAAGTGACTTCTGCCACGTCTTTCCCACAGGAACAGCATATTTGAATTCCAACGGCCTGCTCCGCACAAGTTTGGCAGGCGTTTTGCTTTCATACAAACCGAAAAAACACCCTCCGGCGGCAACAGTATTTCTGCTGTAAACGCTCAAACGGTAACGGTGTCCCGGTTTGACGGGAATAAGTTTCTGCGCCCACAGATTGGCTTTGCCTGTGACCTTGTAAGCGTATTTGCCGCTGCGGGGATTTTGAGAACAGAGTTCTCCCCTGCCCTTGCCGCCCCAACCGGAAGGCTTTCCGCCGCTGACTTGTTCAAAACCGCTGTTGGGAACTGAAAGCGCCGCAAGTGCATGACAAAAAACTGCGGTCAGCAAAATAGCAGCAAAGGCTCTCATATACCAAGCTCTCCGTATTTTCTGCGGTTGCCTTTGACGGAGGAGGCTTTATCCAGCCACCCCTGCAGCGCGGACATCTGTTTGACATCCACATGCTGATCGACAAAAAGGATATTCACATTACCGTTGTGCCGGGGAGCAAAGGTCGCCACTGGCGCACTGCTGGTCACATCACCGATATAGAAGTAGCCCACTTCAGCCGTCGCCGCAGTCACCGTCCGGCGGACACTTTCCGCCAGAACGATGGTCTTGGAGGGATAATTGATCTGACTGAACTTGGCACTGGCTCTGGCCCAGGAGTGGATCTTCTGATTATCCGGCCACTGACAGACGCCACTCATCATCGTACCGTAAGAGACATCATATCCGCCGCCGTAGTCCCCGAGATTCTCAACGCTGGAACGGAAAGGCGATCCCGCTTTGATCCGGGGACGCCGCGCCGTGGGACACCAGACGGGAGAGGTCGGACGCATCAGTTTCAATACATCTTTCAGACCGCCGATGGAACCGTGACGCTCTCCGGACAAAAAAACCTCCATGGATTCCACCCACGGGATCGTCCCGTTGAACCAGGGGAAACGGTCATCATGGGCATCCACATACTGTCCGAAATAATTTCCCAGCTGCTTCAGATTGTTCACACACGTCGTCGCCTTCGCCCGCTCACGCGCCTGCTGGAGCGCCGGCATCAGCATCGCCGCCAAAATAGCAATAATCGC
Source organism: Lentisphaeria bacterium (assembly GCA_017508555.1). Taxonomy (GTDB): domain Bacteria; phylum Verrucomicrobiota; class Lentisphaeria; order Victivallales; family Victivallaceae; genus UBA1784. The sequence continues at coordinate 148 of JAFVYP010000109.1, read as the reverse complement.
AATCACCACCAAAAGTTCAATCAGCGTGAACGCTGATTGAGTGAAGATGTGAAGATGTGAAGAGCTTGCCTGCGGCAAGCGTGAAGTGCGCCCTGTCGGGCGTAAGGATGTGCAATATTTATTATTTTTTTGCCTCATCGCCGGTTTC
>JAFVYP010000108.1 GCA_017508555.1 Lentisphaeria bacterium | reverse complement strand
ATCCATGCTCAAGAGGATAAGGAGGCAGCCAGAGAGAAGGCTGGGCTTGTTGCCGCAAAATTGCGGACTTTGAAGTTGGAGTCATTGGCAAAATTCGTAGAAGAAAGCGTTGAAGAAACGCTTTCCTATATGGACTTCCCAACAGAGCACTGGCGCAAGATCAGAACCAATAACGGCCTTGAAAGGATCATGAAAGAGATCCGCCGGAGAACAAGAGTCATTGGCAGTTTCCCTGACGGATACTCTGCCATAATGCTTGTCGGGGCAAGATTACGCCATATTTCCACAACAAAATGGGGAACGCGCCAATATCTTGCTTGCAAAACATACGAAACGGATGTATTATAAGAAAGTGGCACAATTTTTATAATCAATCAAAGAGAAATGTGCGCAAAATACCGGACACTACCTGAACATATCATTAAGGAAAATAAAAACATGAAAAAAACCTACATCTTGCTGCTGGCAGTTTTTCTGCTGCCCCTGGGAGCTGCTTTCCAGGACTTTCTCATGGACCCCCAAAGCCCCCGTTCAGTCAAACTGGGTAAAAAGACCATCCCCATGATGAAGGGAGGAAAAGTCAGGTTCCAGCTCTATGTGCCGCCTCTGAGTTCAAAACGCATCCGGCAGGGTGCCGACCGGATCGCATACTATCTTTCAGAGATCACAGGCAGCAGGATCACTCCAGTAAGCAAGCTTCCCGCCGATAAGAGCATAACCGTTCTCCGCTACGGAGACGCCGCCTTCGCCAAGGCACGGAAGATCGACCTTGCCGGGATCGACCGTGACGGATTCGTCATCGCCTCTTTCGGCAATCAGATCCTGCTGGCGGGATGTGATGCCCTCGACGAAACCAGAAGCGAAGGGACCCGCCACGCCGGACAGGATTTTCTGGAGCGTTTCGCCGGTGTCCGCTTCTATTTTCCGGGAAAATACGGCACTATTCTCCCCCGCAAAAAGGATTGGAGCGTCCCTGAGATGCTCATTTACGACCGTCCCGACAACCAGATCCGCCGTATTTTCTGGCACAGGACTTCAAAGTGGTTCGATCCGGCGGTCAAACGTGATCCGGCCCTTTACAATCACTACCGGGAATTGCGCCTTGCCACCCGGTGGATCCCCAACTCTCACGGTTTGGCCAAGTACGGCTACGTCCAGCGCTTTGCAAAAACCCATCCCGAATACTTCGCCGTCAAACTGGGCGGCGGAAGAGCCGACGGTTCTGTCGTCCGGGATCCCAGCGACCGGAACGGTCATCTCTGTTTCAGTTCCGGGATCATGGAAGAGATCTATCAGGATGCCAAAGCCATTCTCACCGGGCCCGAGGCTGTCAAAAAACGCAGGATGAAAGGCTCAAAATGGTGGATGACCGACACAAAACCTTTCTTCAACATGATGCCCAACGACTCCATGGTGCGCTGCCGCTGCGAAAAATGCGCCCCCTTCCATGAAGGTCTGGGTATCGGCAGCGGATTCAGTGAAAAAGCCGCCGATTTCACCTGGGAAAAAATGCTTTCTATCCCCAACCGTCTGAAAAAAGAAAACATCCCCGGTATCGTTACCATGATGGCATACGATCTCTGCAAAGAAGTTCCCAAGCAGCCGATTCCGGATAATGTGATACTCCAGGTGGCT
>JAFVYP010000107.1 GCA_017508555.1 Lentisphaeria bacterium | reverse complement strand
TTGTGGGGAACAGGGCGTTCAGAAAAAAAAGCCCGCAGCTTGGGGAGCTGCGGGCTTGGAGAGGATGAAAAGGGATTATTTGTTGTCCGGACAGGGGGCAAAACGGGGATTCTGACGTTTCACTTCATTGGTCACGCGGACAACTTCGATGGCCTCTTCCAGTTTGACGGGGAAGGGGACGCCTTCGCGGATGGCCAGATAGAGGTGTTTATAGATATCATTGATCGTTGCGCCGTTGGCAGGTTCGACCATGATGGTTTTGCGGACAAAGCGGGGTTTGTATTCGCCGCCGAAGCCGCTGTCCAGAGCGGGTGTTCCCGGCTTGGATTTTTCCGCAGGCTCTTTGAAGTCGGGGTGCAGATACTTGAGCTGGATATCCTGTTCGTCGGGACTGATGAGAGAGCCGCGCGTACCATAGACGGCATAGACGGGGGAACCCAGCGCAACACCGCCGGAGATCTCAATATCGATGACGCGTCCGTTTTCGCCGCGCATGATGATCTTGAGATGATCTTCTGCATCTCCCAGCGCCGTGACGCGCTTGAGGTCGCTCCACAGATCTTTCAGGGGAGAATCCAGCAGACGCAGACCGTGGTCGATCAGGTGGGGACCCCAGTTGTTCAGCTGGCCGCCGCCGCAGTCGATGATGGTCTGCCAGTCGTTGCGGAAACTGAAGCTGTGACGGGCCAGTTTGATCTCGTAAACTTCGCCCAGGATACCGCTGGCCATGATCTCGCGGATGTGGTTGAAGCAGGCTTCAAAACGGCGGTTCTGGCGGCAGAAGAGTTTGCCCGGGAAACGTTTGGCGGCTTCCAGCAGACGGTCGCAGCCCTCGTCGCTGATGGCAACGGGCTTTTCGGCAAAGACGATTTTTCCTGCTTCCAGAGCGCGGATGCAGTATTTCACATGATCGGGAGAACGCACGGCAACGGAGACAAGTTCGACCTCCTGATCCTGCAGGAAAGCATCTCCGTCTGTGTAGGTGCGGACACCCGGCACTTTGGCTTCGTAAAGTTTACAGCGTTCCGGGTCGATATCGCAGGCAGCGACCAGATCGAACATTTCCGGATACATACCGATCTCTCTGGCGTGCATGCAGTTGCCGGCACGGCCGAGGCCCCAGACGCCCACTTTGATTTTGTTTGCCATTTTTTTTGACTCCTGTTTTATGTTCAGAGGTTGATTTATTGCTTGCTGTTTTCTGTTTAACATACCATCTTTACTGCCAAATTTCAAGTATTTGCGCCAAAAGGTGCGGAAAATATGAGACGCGCGGTGGCCGGCACGGGCTTTTTACCGGATATTTTGAAAAAAACAGCTTGACTTCTCCTGGGTCCTGTTGTATAATATACCATTGGTATATTTTTGCCATGGCTATTTCATCACAGAGGGAAATCAAATGAAAGACAAGTCACATCTGGCGATCAACGGAGGAAGTCCTGCTGTCAAAAGTCTTCCTGACAGGTATTTTTTCGGTAAGGAGGAGCGCGATGCGGTCACGGGACTGATCGATAAACTCGCCGCCAACGGAGGCCGTCCCGGTTACAACGGTCCTGAAGAGGAGGCCTTCTGCAAGGAGTTTTCCGAATTCATGGGCGGCGGCTATGCTGACGGCGTCAACTCCGGAACCAACTCCATCTTCGTTGCGCTTAAGGCGCTGCATCTGCCGCCGTTTTCTGAAGTTGTCACCGGCTGTGTTTCCGATGCGGGCGGCATCATGCCTGTCGTTCTCAATGACTGTATTCCCGTGCCTGCGGATGCGGCTCCCGGCAGTTTTGCTCCCGGTCCTGCTGAGATCGAAGCCCGGATCACGGAACGGACCTCTGCGATCCTGGTGGCCCATATTTTCGGTGATCCCTGCGATATCGAGGGCATCGTAAAAGTTGCTGAAAAATACAATCTGCCCGTGGTCGAGGACTGCGCTCAGGCGCACATGGCCTCCATCCACGGCCGCAAGGTGGGCAGTTTCGGAACGATCGGCTGTTTTTCCATCATGTTCGGCAAGCACTTCTGCGCCGGCGGCCAGGGCGGACTTGTCTTTACCCGCGATGAACAGCTGGGCCTGGAACTCAAACGCAGTTCCGACCGCGGCAAAGCCGTCGGCCTGCCCGGCAGGACCAACTTGTATGCCTCTCTCAACTGCAATATGGATGAGATCCACGCCGTCATCGGCCGTGAACAGCTGAAGAAGCTGCCGGAGATCGTCCGCCGCCGCAGCGAAGGCGTCAAATATCTTTGGAACCACGGTCTGGAAAAACTCAAAGGGATCACCTGTCCCCAGCTGACAATGCCCGAAGGATATGAGTCCAGCTACTGGCGCATGCGTCTGGAGTTCCATCCCGAAAACATGACTTGCGATATGTTTGAATATGTCAAAGCGCTGGGCGCTGAGGGTGTGCCCTGTGACAGCTATCACTACGCCTGTCCCTTCCGTCAGGAGTGGTATGTCAACCGCAGGAACGCCTTCCCCTGGAACTCTCTTGAGTACAAAGCCTTTGCCGATCAGGAGTATGCGCTCCCCAATATCGACAAGACCTTTGTGAGCCAGTTCATCGTGTTCCTGCTTGAAAGCTATGGAAAAGAAGAGCTGGATCAGATCATTGCCGCCTTCCGGAAGGTGGATGAGGCATTTGCCAGATAAGTGCTTTTTTCAGTTCCCCCTGTATCCGTGTCTTTCCGGCTGCAGGGGGATCGTTTTTTTTGCACTGCAAGTCTGCCGGAGGCTGAAAAATCCGGCATTTTTATTGGAAAATCAAAGTAAAAAGAGTGTTTTGGCTTTGACTTCATGCTGAAGGGGTATCATATTATACCAGCGTTTTCAATCAACAGAATGGATTTGTCCTATGAAACTTGTTTTCTGTAAAAATATTCTGACCGTCAAAAGCAATGCCGGGGAAGAGCAGAGCTTTGCTTTTCCGGCGGTGACCCTCTCGCTTTCCGGCAGGCGCATCAAAGCCCGGACGCTTTTGGAAACGGAAAAACTCAAAGGCGGCGGTTTCCGGGCCCGGTACAAAGACGGAGGACTTGTCTTTGATATCCGCGTGACCCCGGGACGGCACAACTGCTTTTTCAAAGAGGTGGAGATCACCGGAGATCCCTCTCTTCCCACGCCGGACTATGTGGAGATCGACGCTCAGACCATGGCTGTTCCCGGATTGAAAAAATGCGGCTATATGATCACCGACGGCCGGAAAGTCTCTCCGAAGGCAGAGGAGGAGGGCGCAGGCGTCACCCCCGGCTGCGGTTATCCTCTGGTGGGAGAGCGTTTCTTCACCGGTCTGGAACATCCGGCGGCATTCAATGAGATCGTTTCAGAAAAAGCAGGTTCCGTCAGCTGGCATCTGCGCCATCACCCTGTGTGGGAGGATGGGCGGATCATCTGTGTCCGTCAGGTGACCTGCCTTGATCCGGAGCCCCGGGCGCGTTTCATGGAATATTTGAATGAGATCCGTCTGCCGGTCCTGAAAAACTTTCTCGTTTCCTTCTGTTCCTTCTGGAGCGATCCCTATCTCGGGAATTTTGAGTACAAGGTGGACAGCGGCAATTATACCAGTCTGGTCAATGCTTTTTCACGTCAGGGGCTGTGTCCGGACGTCTATACGCTGGATGCCGGATGGCAGAACCGGAAAAGTTTCTTTTCCGCCAAAGAGGATTTCGGCGGCGATGAGGCTCTGAAAAAACTGGCCGCCTGTTTCCGCAGCCACGGTTCCCGGCTGGCCCTGTGGGTCTCCCACAACGGCCCCATGGGGATCGATCCGGATTTTCTCCGTTCCCAGGGGATCGCTGTCGGTTCCGGCAAAAGCTCCACTTACAGCGGGGTGGGATACGGCGTGATGATGGATAAAAAATTTGAAGAGATCCTCACCCGCAGGTGGTGCGAACTTGCTTCCGGAGATTTCGGCGCCGTCCATTTCAAAATGGATTGGGAAAACGACAGCGCCACCAATCCGGATTTTGCTGAAAAATATCCCACCCGCGACCATGTGCGGGAGGCTTCTGTCAATATGATGAGCCGCGTGGCCGATGCCATGCGCAAAGCCGCTCCCGGAGTGATGACCCGCAACGGCTGGTGGCCCTCTCCCTGGTGGCTCACCCGAACCAACCACACCTTCCTGACCGACTCCGGAGACTCTGAATATGCCAGTTTTCCGGCACTGACCCAGCGGGATGCCGCCGCGACGCACCGGGATTTGATGTATTACGCCCACTTGCGGAGAGACGGATCGGTTTATCCTCTGGATGCCTTTGACAACCATGAATTTCCCCATGCGCTGCGCAACCCCTTCTGTGAACAGCCGGACAGCTGGAGCAATACCTGTCTCTGGAGTATCATGCGCGGCGCCTCCTATCTGCCCATGACGCTGCAGCCGGAGGCTCTGGAAAACTGGCAGGCAAAGATCCTCAGGGATACACTGAGCGCGGCGAGAAAATACGCCTCCCGCATCCTGACGGGGAAATCCTGCATGATCGGCGGCAATCCCTCCTGCGGCGAGATCTACGGGTTCTGCCATCCGGATAAAAAGGGCTGGGTCATGCTGGGGCTGCGCAATGCTTCTCCTGTGCCGCAGAGCTATACGCTGCCGGCGGATAAAGCGTTCTGGTGCCAGCTTTATCCGGTCTGCCGGAATTTCAAGGCCGGAGAGACCATTGTCTTTGCGCCCCACGAAGTCAAGATTTTTGACGGCCGGGATGAAGCGCTTGCCCTGCCCGCGCCGGAGTGCCGGATCGAGGGCCGCAAAGTCTATCTGCCGGCGTCCAAACATCCCGGCGTGGCAGAGATCTATCAGATCCCCGAACTCAAACATCTGGAAGTGGAATACAAGCAGGAAAAGAACTCTCTGGCCCTCCTTTTCGGTATCCGTGTTCCCTACAAGATGCGGAATTTCCGTTTGAGCGTCAAGCTCGGAGGGGAGGCCCGGAACCGGGTGACGGGCGTGGAACTGCTTTCCTCCCGTTACAGAGCCTGGCTGCAGAGCTGCTGCTGGCAAGTTCCCTGTACGGAGCTGAAAGTCAACCGTCCCGGCGGCGGCGAATGGAAAAATCCCGATCTTCAGGCCAGACCCGAAGCCCGTTATTTTACGGCGGAACTTCCCCAGGGAGGAGAGAGTTTTTACAACCTCATCTTTACGGGCGCAGCGGTCGATCCCCGGGATATCGAATTGTATCTTTCCGGCTTTGAGGCTCCGGCTGAGACGGCGGAGCCGGAGCTGTTTGGACCTGCAAAAGGTTTTGTCCATCTGCCCGCTCATCCCGAGGGCTTCCCCCGGGTACTGAAAATCGAACTGCCCTGAGGAGGAGATCTCACTATGAATGAGAAATTTATCAATGCCCGCTGGATCAATACCGGTTTTGTCCATATCAACAGCCGGTCAGACCGGATGCCTGCACCGCTGTTCCGGCGGGAGTTTGAATTTGACGGAAATGCCCGGAAAGCCGAAGCCTTTTTCTGCGGTCTGGGATGGGGAGAACTTTATCTCAACGGCCGGAAAGTCGGCAACCGGGTGCTGGACCCTGTTGTGACCCAGTTTGACAGACGTGCCGGATATGTCCGGTACGATCTTTCAGGCCTTTTGAAAAAGGGCAAAAACGTGTTCGGTGTGATCCTGGGCAACGGCTGGTACAACTGTTCCACCAACGAGACATGGCATTTCAAGACGGCGTCATGGATAGATTATCCCAAATTCATCTTTGCACTGGAACTGGATGGAGAAAGTGTACTTGTCTCCGATCCCTCCTGGAAATGTCTGCCGACAGAGGGGCCCATCCGTTTCAATGAACTGCGTGAAGGAGAGCATTACGACGCCCGCAGGGAGGTGGATTTTTCCTCTCCCGGATTTGATGACAGCGCCTGGACGCCTGCCGTCATCATTCCCGGTCCCGGGGGTGTCCTTTCTGAACAAACCATGCCCCCCTGCAAAGTCATGGGAACGCGGCCTCTGAAGGAGATCGCTCCCGGGATTTTTGATGCACAGGTCAACATGACCGGCTGGGCGCGGATCCGGGTGAGCGGCGCGTCAGGCAGCGAAGTTGTGCTGAAGTATTCGGAACATCTTTCCGGGGACGGCAAAGATATCGACCAATCCAATATCTCTCTCTACATCAACGAAGAGGAAATGCAGACGGACCGCTACATCCTCAAAGGGGAGGGGATCGAGACGTGGAGCCCCCGCTTCACTTATCATGGTTTCCGCTATGTCAAGGCAGAGATCACAGGCAATGCCCGTCTGCTGGATATAACAGGGGAACTTGTCCATACCTCCTTTGATCTTCTGACGACCTTTGAAAGTTCCTCCCCGGAACTCAACAAACTTCACGAGATCACCCTGCGCAGTTACGTCAATAACTTTACCGGCATCCCCACGGACTGCCCCCACCGTGAAAAAAACGGCTGGACAGGGGATGCCCAGCTGGCCGCCGAGACAGGTCTTTTCCATTTTGACGCGGCCTCCAGCTACCATGACTGGCTCCGGACCATGGCCGATGTCCAGCGTCCCAACGGACAGTTTCCCGGGATCGTTCCCTCCGGCGGCTGGGGGTTCAACTGGGGCATGGGTCCCGCATGGGACAGCGCCTTTATCCTGATCCCCTATTATGTCTGGATCTACACCGGCCAAACTCAGATCATTGAAGAAAATTATGAAGCCATGAAACGGTATATCCGTTTTCTCCAGACCATGGATACGGATCACCTGCTTGCCTTCGGTCTGGGAGACTGGTGCCATGTGGATCAGAAACGCATCTGCGATGTCCGTATCACCTCGACCGGTTACTACTATGCCGATGTCGTTGCCATGAAAAAGTTTGCTCTTCTTCTGGGAAAAGAGGCCGATGCCCGGGAGTGGGAGTCCCTTGCCCGGAATATCTTTGATTCATTCAATAAAACCTTCTATCAGGGCGGCGGCATTTACGGCAAAGGCGAAATGACCTCCCTTGCCTGCGCGCTGTATCAGGGACTTGTTCCGCAGGAGGAACGGCAGATCACGGCTGCCCGCCTGGACGAAACGGTCCGCGCCAACGGCTGCCGGGTGGATTGCGGTATCCTTGGCGCTAAATATATCCCCAGAGTTCTGGCTGATTTCAATTATATCGATACGGCTTATGCGTTTATCACCCAGAGCGAGTTTCCCGGCTGGGGCTATTGGCTCAAGCAGGGGGCAACGACCCTCTGGGAGTCCTGGCGCGGCAAAGATTCTCAGGATCATGTGATGTACGGCGATATCGCCGCATGGATGATCCAGTATCCTGCCGGCTTGACCCCGCTGGAAAATGCGCCCGGTTTTGCGGCCCTTGAGATCGCACCGAAGGTCCCGGAAAAACTGACAAGCCTTTCCGTCACCTCCCGGACACCCCGGGGAAATGTTCAGATCCGCTGGCAAAAGACAGCTTTTGAATTTGCTCTGGATCTGACGATCCCTGACGGCGTTCCCTGTCAGGTCACCCTGCCTGACGGAACAAAATATCAGCAGACTGTTCCGGATAAAACCTACCGTTGCCGGATATAAAACGCAGCTGAATGATAAACGCGCTGTTCCCGACAAGGGTCGATGGTATCGCGGGGAGGGGAAAAACCTCTTTTCGCGGGAAAAGAGGTTTTTCCCC
>JAFVYP010000106.1 GCA_017508555.1 Lentisphaeria bacterium | reverse complement strand
GGTGCGGAACCCTGCGGCGAAGAATTAAAAAATCTTTCCGCAGAAAAGCGGGAAGATTTTTTAATCATTCGCCGCAAATCCCTGCCGTCGCGCCCCGCATACCACGGGCAACACCACCGCCCCCGGTCGCACCGGGCGTCAGGGGGTGCAGGGGGGCGGGCGCTAAGCCCCCCTGCAAAAAAGCCACGGGGAGGAGGAGGGCGTTTTGGAGACAAATCATGTTATATTTGACAAATCAGACTTCAACGGGTATATTTTTTCCTTGACATTCAGTATAACAACGGGATCAAAAAAATGAAAAAAATTCTTCTTCTTGTGCTGCTGGCGGCGTGCGCGCTTGTTTTTTCGGGAGAAAACACATCCTCAGTCAAAATCTGTATTCTGGGCAGCTGTGCGGGAACAGAACCCCAGAAGGGGCGCCATCACACAGCCTGGCTTCTTCAGACCGGAAGCAAACTCTATCAGTTCGATGCCGGAGAAAACTGTGCTTACACAGCTCATCTTGCGGGCTATGATCTTTCCCAGCTGCGGGCCATTTTCATCTCCCATCCCCATCAGGATCACGTCAGCGGCCTTCCCCATCTGGTCATGGTGCGCAACAAACTGGCCTCTGCCCGTTTCAAACGCAAAATGGCGGTAAAGCCTCTGCCCATCTATACGCCGATCCCCACTCTGGTCACGGGGCTTCAGGACTTTCTTACAGCGACGACCTGCGGCCGTTATGACTACCGTTCAGGAACCAATATCACAGGCAAAACCGTCAGGGACGGTAAATTTTTCGATGACCAAACACTTTCCGTCGAAGCGCTGCACAACCGGCATTGCGGAGATCCTGATAAAACGGGCCAGTGGTTTTCCTTCAGTTACAAAATCACAGTGAACGGCAAAAAAATCGTGTATTCCGGAGATATCCGGCGTCTTGAAGAGATGTCACCCTTCCTCCGGGACTGCGACCTGCTTCTGATGGAAAACGGTCATCACAAACCCTGGCAAGTTGCCGAAAAGATCCGCCAAACCCCGGCCTGGAAGGTCAAACGTCTGATTTTTCTCCACCACGGCCGGAGCGTGCTCAACACGCCGGAGGAAACCGCCCGCAAAACAGAAAAAGCCTGGGGCAAACCCGCAGAATTTGCTGTGGACGGCATGACATTAATGCTCTGAAACGGGAGCATCTCCGGAATTTTCCGCCGGCAGGGTCACAGTGAAAGTGGCGCCGCCTCCGGGGGTATCCGTAATGGCAACACTTCCGCCGTGGGCACGAACGACGGCACGGACCATGGCCAGTCCCAGACCGTTGCCCCGGCGTGTGCGGCTGCTGTCCAGACGGACAAAACGCTCAAAGATCCTGACTTTTTCCTGATCGGGGATCCCCGGACCGTTGTCGATCACATGCAGATGGATACTGCTGTTTTCACCTTCCAGACGCAGCTCCACTTTGCCCCCTTCCGGAACAAATTTCAAGGCGTTATCCAGCAGATTGGCGATCATGCGCTGGATCTTGATCCTGTCCGCCCGGATATACAGAGGCGTTTCCGGCAGGGAGACGGACCACTGGATCCTGTGTTCCTCCGCCGTGGGCAGATAAAGTTCATGCAGACGGTTGAGCAGACTGCAGATATCCACCTTTTCGGGGGAAAGATGTTCGATATTGGACTCTGTCCGTGTGATCTCAAGCATGGTATTGATGATCGCCACCATGTCATCACACTCCTCCGCAATATTGCCCAGAGCATCGGTCCACAAATCAAAATTTCGCGGCCCGCGGACAGTGACTTCCGCCAGTCCCCGAATACGTGTAAGCGGCGTTTTCAGATCATGGGCCACGTCGTCAGTGGCGCCGCGCAACTCATTGAGCAGACGTTCGGTATTGGCACTCATTTTATTGAAGGCAAAGACCAGTTCGGCGATCTCCTGCCCGTGATACTGTCCTGAGACTCTGCGGGCGTAGTTGCCGCCGGCGATATCCGAAGCGGCTTCGCCCACCTTGCGGATGCCCGAAGCCACGCGGCTGGATATGAGCCAGGCAATGGCGATCCCCGCCGCCATCAGGGGAATACCGATCACAAGAAAGTCGGCTGTATAATGTTCGACACGGGTATGCACTTCCGTGAGAAGTCTGCCGGTGACAAGCTCGGCGCCGTCGGGAAACTTTGTAACAAGGACCCGGGCATTTTTCCCCGAAGCGGGCGTTCCCGGAGCCGGCAGATCGGCCTTGTCCGGAAAGTTGTGGGAACGGGCTGCCACAACCCCGGATGGCTCTGTGAAACGGAAGAAAAACAGATCATTGCCGATCTCTTTGGATTTCAGCATCAAACGCCGCTTCACCAGATGGATATTGGGCCTGGTCTTGAGCTGACGGGAATAAACGGCTCCTGTCATATTGCGGCGCAGAAGATAGATATTGTTATCCACATGACCGAAAACAGTGGGAGAGCTGTACGGATCAGAAGCCGCAGGTTCATAAGCCACCACAGGGATAAATCCCGGCAGATGCTGGTCAAAAGCGGTCAGAAGATCTCCGGGCAGATCATAGACTGGGAACTCCATGCCCAAAAAACTGGCATGCTTTCCCACCAGATAATCCACCCGGCAGCGGACAGTCAGCTCTTCAAGGTTCTGATCCATACGGCGGATCAGAAGCTGATAGAGATTGTGGCCGATGAAAAAGGTCGTCGCAGCGGCAATGCTGACAAAAAGGACAGCAAAGTAGAGCGTCACCTGCGTCCGCAGGGAAAACGTATATTTATTCCAGAACATAGCCGAAGCCGCGCACGGTGTGGATCAGTTTGCGTTCAAACTCCTTATCCACCTTTTCTCTCAGGCGGCACAGACGTGTTTCCACGATATTGGTCTGGGGATCAAAATTGTATTCCCAGACATTTTCCAGGATCATGGTTCTTGAGACCACGCGTCCGGTGTTGCGCATAAGGTACTCCAGCAGGGAAAACTCCTGAGGCTGAAGCTCGATGCGTTTACCGCCGCGTGTGACTTTCCGGCTGATAAGATCCATGGAAAGATCCGCTACCGCAAGGGTTGTGGGCTGATTGCGGTTCTGTGTCCTGCGGAGCATGGCCTGTATCCGGGCCAGAAGTTCCGTGAAGGAAAAAGGCTTGGATAAATAATCATCTCCGCCGGCATCAAGTCCCATGATCTTATCCTCGACCGATCCTTTGGCGCTGAGGAAGATCACCGGCGTCGTGCAGCCGGCCTGACGGGCCCGCCTGACCAGGGTGATGCCATCCAGACCGGGCAGCATGACATCCACCACGGCGATATCAAAAGGGCCGCTGCTCAACTGGTTCAATCCCTCCAGACCGGAGGTAACTGCGGTCGCTGTGAATCCCGACTGGGTAAAGCCCTTGGCAATAAAATCAGCAGTTTTGGCATCATCTTCGATCAAAAGAATATTCATTTTACCATCTCCTTATCGATCTCCGCGACGACCATGGCCGCCGCGTAATGTTTTTCGTGGGTAATGGACACACACCAAGATACAATGCCCTTATCCCGGGCAGTCTGCGCGGCTCTGCCCGAAAGGGACAGTCCGGGAGAGCCGTTTTCTCCTGACAGGATCTCCACTTCCTGTGGGGAGCATTTTTCACCGAAACCGCATCCCAGGGCCTTGGCGGCAGCCTCTTTAGCCGCCCAGCGTCCGGCGTAATACTGCGGCGGAGACCCCTTCCGCGCTCCCTCTGCCAGTTCACGGCATGAAAAGATCCGCGCATCAAAGCCCGGTCTCTTGCGCGCCTCTTCCAGACGGCTGATCTCAACGATATCTATTCCGCAGCTGTTCATTGGTTTTCTTCCCTGAATCGTTCTCTCACGGCCGCCACGTCCTGCCCGATCTGAGCCATCAGTGCCTCCGGAGAGGAAAAATGTTTTTCTTCCCGCAGATATTGAAAAAGTTCCAATTCCAGCTCTTTTCCGTAGAGGCAGCCCGAAAAATCCAGCAAATGCGCCTCCACGCGGCGGATATTGACCCCGAATGTGGGCGCAAGACCGATATTCACCGCGCAGGGATGACTGTTTCCTTCCAGCAGGACCCTTCCGGCATAGACCCCATCCGGCGGCAGCACACCGTATTGGACTTCAAGATTTGCCGTGGGCGCATTGAGAACGCTCCCGGCCACCTGATTGCCCTGCCCGACTTTTCCGAAAAGCCGGACAGGCCGTCCCAGCATCCGCCGGGCAAGAGCCAGTTCACCGCATGCGGTACATTTGCGGATGGCACTGCTGCTGACGGTCTGCCCCTCCAGTTCCACTTCACGGCAGGGAACAAAACCGATGCCGCGGCGGGAAGCAAAGTCTCTGATGATCTCCTGATTTCCTCTTCCGCCCCGGCCGAAACGCCACTGACTGCCCACACAGATCCCCGCCAAAGGAGATGGCGTGCTTTCCAGAAGCTGTTCCAGAAAAGTTTCCGGCTCCATGCGGGAAAAGTCCTCCGTGAAACGGATGACCCCCGTCACCTCTGCCCCAGCCTGCCTCAGCAGACGGCGGCGTTCCTCAAGGGGCAGCAGAAGCGGCGGCGCCTCCAGGCCCAAAATCTCCCGGGGGTGCGGCCAGAAGGTCACTGCCGCCGGAAGAGCGTCATACTTTCCGGCAAGGGAAAGCAGTTCCGTCAGGATCTTCCTGTGTCCGATATGCACCCCGTCAAAAACCCCCAGCGCAAAGACGATGGGTCTCCGCACACCGGAAAGAGGGGCATCAAAGGTTATCAGCGATTGCAATTTTACTGTCTCTGTCGTATATTATAAAAATGTCACTCTATTTAAGATACACTCAATCAGCATATCCGTCAAACGGATAAAAAAAATTTTGGCAGTAATATGAAAACAGTTTTATATCCGGGATCCTTCGATCCCTTCACCAACGGCCACTACGATCTGGTCTGCCGCGCGGCACAGCTCTTTGACAAAGTGATCGTTGCCGTTGCCGTCAATGCGGGGAAAAGTCCCATGTTCACCCTGGAGGAACGCAGAGAGCTTATAAAAAAATGCTGTGCCTCACTCCCCAGTGTCGAAGTGGTCGTCATTGAGGGACTTCTGGTGGATTCTCTTGAAAAATACGGCGTTCAGGCCATTCTGCGCGGCCTGCGGGCCTTTTCGGATTTTGAATATGAATTGCAGATGGCTCTGATGAACCGCAATCTCAAATCCGGCTGCGAGACGATCTTTCTCACGCCGACGCTGAAGAACTCCTTTGTCTCCTCCAGTCTGGTCAAGGAGATCGCCCGGTACAGCGGAGATTATACGGCTTACGTTCCCGGTCCCGTTGCCGAAGCCATCCGCAGGAAGCAGGCCGGGGGCAAAAAATGAAAAGCTCTCTGCTGGATAAAAGTTTCCGTATTCTGGAGCGGATCACCTCCTCCCCTGATCCAGTGACCCTCAAGGAGCTGGCCTCAGAACTTGACATCAACCGCAGTACCGCCAGCCGGATCGCCTCGGATCTGATCGAACGGAATCTCGTCCGTAAAGCCGGCTATCACAGTTTTGTTCCGGCGACCGGCCTGATCCGCATGGGAAAGGCCGCCGCCGATACGCCTCTTGTGCGTACCGCCAGAAAGCTCATCAGTGCCAGAACAGCCGAACTGAACGTCGGATGTCTTTTTGCCGGTGTTGACGCCGGCAGTATAGTTCCTCTTGTGACCGCAAGCCCCGCCAAGGGAGACGGCCTGCCGCCCAGACTTCCGCTGTGGCGCTCCCATCTGGCCGCCGTCATCCTTGCCTTTTCCGGCAGCAGCGAAAGGGCGGAAAACTTTTTTCACATATCCATCAACGCAGAGAAAGAGCTCTTTGATATTCCGCGAGAGCTGACCCTTTTCAACAGCCGCCGCCGCATGGCCTCCGAAAACGGCTACATTATTTTCCGCGACCCCCGGCTGGGATGGAGTGTGAACTTTCCCGTTCAGGTACCGGACGAAGTCTTCGGTCTCTCCTTTTTCGGCAGAGATACGGAAAACTGCAATCTGGAACGCATGCAGTTTGAGTGTTCCCGGCTGGCCTCCAAACTCGCCTCGGAACTCAGTACAGTTTTTTATGGATGAAATTTGAAATGACTGAAAAAAAATCCTCCGTTGAGATCACCTGGAGCCTGATGCACCCCATCCCTCTGGATGAGGACTATATGGCCCGGGTCATCCGTGAGGCTGATGCCTCCCCTGTTCCTGTGGACTCCTTTGAGATCTGCGCCATGTGCCACTCTGTTCTGGGCGGTCTGGACGGTCTCTGCCACTTTCCCGCCTTCGATCTGCCGCAGCTGGATCACCGGGCCATTGACGCCAACATCGCCCGGCTGTCAAAGATCGTTGATATGGCTCATGGATCCGGCCGTCCCGTTTACTACTGGCACCGGGAGGTCACGGTGCCGGGAGGGCTGGTCAGTCTGATCCCCGGCCTGCTGGACGAAAAGGGGGAATTCGATCTTCTGGGAGAGGCTTTTGAAAAGTTGATCCGCCTCAAGTTCCAGCAGGCATTTGACAACGTGCCGGCGCTGGACGGCATCGTGCTGACCCTGACGGAAGCGGATTACTCCGCCATCCACAACTCCACGCCGGAAAAATATCCGCCTCAGGAGGTCGTCCGCAAGGTGGCGGGGATCTTTTACGAAGAGCTTTCCCGGCGGGGAAAACGTTTCATCCTCCGTTCTTTCGGCTCCATCGCAAAGGATTATGAAGATATCCTTGCCGGAGCGGAACTGATGGCTGCAGAGGGAAAAGTCTTTGAAGTCGAAACCAAGATCACACCTTATGACTTTGATCCCTTTCTGCCGGATAATCCCTTTCTCCGCAAGATCCCCGGCCTCACGCTCGGCGCAGAATGCGACTCTCTGGGAGAATTTCTCGGCGCCGGACGCCTGCCGGCTCAAAATACGGAGGAGATCGTCAAACGGGTCCGCGCCGCTCAAAAAGCAGGCGTTGACCGTTTTGTCATCCGTACCGACCGGGTCCACTCCCGGGTCTTTGATACTTATCCCGTCAATCTCAACGCCTATATGCGGGCCATCACGGAACCGGATGTGACGGCCGCCGCCATCCGGAAAGACTTTTACAGCAGCTGTGCGCCTGAATGTGCCGATTTCCTGATGGATCTGGCTGATGCCGGACTTCAAGCTGTCCTCAAAGCTCACTTCATTGCCGGGAATGTGGTCTTTCACCAGAATCCCCCGTCGCCGGACTTCAAGTTTCTTAAAGCAGGCGGATTTTTTGCCCACTTTTCAGAAAATGTCCCTCTGGCCCATCTGGAGGGCATCTGGGCCATCCTTGCCCGGAACACAACAACATCCCGCGCGGAGATCATGGCTGAAAAACAGGAGGCCCTTGCCATCGCTCAAAACGGTTTGAACATGCTCCGCCTCTTCAAAGACAAGATGCCGGAAAAAGAGTACCTCAACCTGCTGGAACAGTGGAACAATCTCATCTGCTGCTGTACCGCCATGCTCTCTTTCTGCCGCTGCGTCTGCGCCTATTTCGATGATATGGAACAGAACAGCAAAGACCATCCCCGTCTGGATGCCGCCGCTGCCGGCGCCCGGGAAAGTCTTTCCCTCTGGGATCTGACTGTTCCGGCGGCAAAAAATCCCGACGGAACGGAACAGAATAAATTTGCCGTCAAAAAAACAATTGCCCTTGTTTATCCGGCTCCCATCGCGGCCCTTTGCGAAAAACTGAAAGAGGAGTTTGAAGCAGAGTTTGCCGCCGCACACGATCCCCGTCTTGAGGGCGCGCTTGATTTTATCATTCCCGGGGCAATTACTGACGAATGGCGCTGTGAACGCTTCATGCATGCCTGCCACGCCCTGATCGACAATAAACGTCCCTGCCGGATCGTGGGCAATAAAATTTTCCCCAACGGCACCCTGGGCTTTACCTTGCAGGGCATTCAGGAGAAAATGGAGCTTTATCTTGACGGAGAGGGCGCTTTTGAGTTGACAGTCAACAACAGCCGTTCCATCAAGGCAGTTCTTTCCGGCGGACAGCGTTTCCCTCTGGAGGAAAAAGGCCCCATCCACATCACCGCACGCCGCTGCGGCGGAACAGATTATCCCAAACTCCGCGCCGCAGCTTTATTCGTTTTGAAAAAGGAGATCAAACAATGGAACAAAAAATGATCCGTGTCTCTCAACTCTGTCAGCGGGCCAAAGCCGCTGCCGCCCTTTTGAAAACCCTTTCCGGAGAACGCCGTGCCGACGCGCTCAACCGCATGGCAGGCAAACTTCTGGCCTGCAAAGAGGCCGTTTTTGCGGCCAATCAGGAGGATCTGGCCGCCTCCCCCGGACTGACGGAGGCTTTTCAGAAACGTCTGAAGATCACGGATAAAGTTTTCGATTATATGCTCAACCGTCTCCGGGAAGCCGCCGCGCTCCCCGATCCCGTGGGACGGGTCCTCGAAGGACGCACCATGCCCACGGGACTTCAGGTCAAGCGTGTCGCTGTCCCCATCGGTGTCATAGCCATGATCTATGAAGCCCGCCCCAATGTCACCACTGACGCGGCCGCCGTCGCTCTCAAAAGCGGCAATGCCGTGATCTTGAAAGGCGGTTCGGAATCTATCCGCACCAACAGAGTGCTGGCTCAGGCCATGCGGGAAGCCGCCGTGGAAGCCGGACTCCCGGAAGATGCCGTCCAGCTCATCGACAGCACAGATCACGCCGTCGTCACGGAGCTGCTTCAGCAGGAAAAATTTGTCGATCTCATCATTCCCAGAGGCGGCAAAGGTCTCATCAAAGCCGTTGCCGGCGGCACGAAGATCCCTGTGCTGAAGCATTATGACGGGATCTGTCATCAGTATATCGCTCAGGATGCCGATACTCAAATGGCCGTCGATCTGATCGTCAACTCCAAATGCCAGCGCGTAGAGGTCTGCAACGCCCTGGAAACCCTTCTGGTGGATGCGCAGGCTGCCCCCCGCGTCCTGCCCGCTGTGGCAAAAGCGCTTCAGGAAAAGGCCGTGGAAATCAAAGGCTGTCCCCTGACCTGCCAAATCTTATCCGGCATCACCCCCGCAACGGAGGAGGACTGGGATACGGAATATCTTGCCCCCATCCTCTCTGTTAAAATCGTTCAGAATATCGAAGAGGCCATGGCTCATATCGCACGCCACGGCTCAGGCCACACAGACGGCATCATCACTTCGAGTCTCGCTCTTGCGGATATTTTCCTTGCAGGCGTAGATTCAGCCTCTGTCCTCGTCAACGCCTCCACGCGCCTTTCCGGCGGCGGAGATTACGGCCTCGGAGCTGTCGTCGGCATCAGTACCGATAAACTTCATGCCCGCGGCCCTGTCGGTCCCGAAGGCCTCTGCTCCTACAAGTGGATCGCCATCGGCAACGGTCATTTGCGCGCCTGATCCTGTTGCGGCGCGCAGCTCCGCCGTCATACAAAACTCATCTGCCGGGAGCAAGCCCCCGGAGCGGTCAGTTCCAGGGGGCAAAAGTGCTGCTGCCGCAGGCATTTACGCCGATGGCATCCATTTCCACCAGCCAGGTGGGACGGCAGATCGAACCGCGCACGAGCAGTCTCTGCGTCGTGGACGGCAAATGGGCATCTATGATCCTTTTGACCGCTGCATGATCTGCGGGATCACGCAGATAAATGACCGCCTGCACCAGATCGTTCAGACTGCCGCCGCCCTCTTTCATCAGGGCGTCCACGTTTTCCAGCAGACGGAGCGTCTGTTTTTCCACATCCCGCTCATGGACGACCTGACCGGCCTTGTCGATGCTGGCTGTTCCGGAAATATAGTAGTAAGAACAGTCACCGTAAATGATCCGGGTCCCCCGTTCAAAGGTCACGCCGTAAATGTGTGTGGGCGAAAGATGTTCCAACGCATGCAGGTACTGGATCTGACGGGGATCATGTCCGAAAAGGGCCATGGAATCCATTCTGACCAGACGGTCGTGGGGATGGGAAAGTCCCTCGATGCCCGTACTTGTGATGTAATGTGTTTCCGCAGTCAGCCCCTGTTTTTCAAAAAGATCTTTTCTGGCAGTCACCAGATCCGCGTAGTTGTTGTCGATATCCCGGCAATAGATCCAGGTGCGCTGGAGATTTTCCGGAATATTTCCGCCGTAAGAGGCAATGATCTTTTCCGCCTCTGCAAACTCTTCAGCCATCTGGGGACCGCTGCCGCGGGCCGTCAGACGGAACTGATTGAAATACAGCTGACGGTAAGGGGGATTTTCAATCAGACTTTCTCCCGGCTGCGGATGGCGCAACAGCTCTTTTTTGACGAAACAGGCCTCAAGGCCTGCGTGAGCGCCGCAGAGAGGCGCCTGTCCCACACAGGCAACGGCACAGCGGATATCCATCTCTTTCAGGAGAGGGCGGAGCAGCTCCTCCTGATTGGCAATATCGCTCAGATGAAACCGGAACCAGAGGGGGACCCAACCGGCCGGAAGAGCATTCAACGTCTCTTCCAGAAGCGCTCTTGTTTCCTGAACAAAGTCCCTTTTTGGGGTGGAAACGCCGCAGAAAAAGGACGTGTTGCCAAAAGTCGTAAATGATTCGGACATATTTTCACCTCATTGAATTTTATCAGCTGAACAATCACGGAACTCTGCCGGAGTATTTCCGTAAATCCGTTTGAAAACTTTACAAAAATAACTGGGGTCATCGTAACCGCAGAATGCCGCGATCTCTTTGACAGAGTTGCGGCTGGACTGCAGACGCCTCAAAGCGATGCGCATTTTCAGTTCCGTCAGAAAATCATGGAGCGTTTTGCCGCAAGCCTCTTTGAACCGGCGGGAAAAATGCCAGCGGCTCAGACCGGCAAAATCAGCCACGTCCCCCACAGAGATCTGACGGGAAATGTTTTTCAGACAATATTCGTGAACCATGTTTATCAGTTTTTCGTCATTGCCGGGATACTCCTTTACCGAGGCTGACAGGAGCTGCATGAGAAATGAATACGCAGCAGAACTGGCCGTACAGGCATCGGTCAACCGCTTTGTTCTGCACATATCCAGCAGCTGCCAAACCGCCTGTACCGGCGCAGAATCAGGTTCATAAAAGGCCGCAGGCCCCCGGCGTCTGCGGCACTCTTCTGCAATACGGACGGCTTCCGCGCCGCTGAAACTGGCATAGACAAACTCCCATCCCGGCGACATTTCCGGCAGATAATACCGGTGTTTTTCCGGCACGACCACCAGGAATCCGGTTCCCGGCGGCAGGGGGATTGTTCTTGAACCGAAGTCCAGAGCGCCCTGTCCGGCGAGGGTGTACTGCCAGATGACCAGATCATGGCTGCCCCGCTGCATACCGTCCCAGCTGTACGCGGGCGTATCCACAAATTCATGCCCGCAGTTGACCGGCATGGTATGCAGCCGCGTTCCCGATTTGGGAAACAGCAGAGAATAAAATTCTTTTTGCAGGCTGCCTGTCATCACTCCAGTTTCCAGTTGATCTGTGCAAAGGCCGCAGCCCGGGAAAAGGGACGGCTTCCGAAAAATCCCCGGCGGGCCGACAGGGGCGAAGGATGGGCCGATACAAGACAGAGGTGTCTGTTTTCGTCGATCAACGGACGCTTGGAGGCGGCAAAATTTCCCCAGAGGATAAAGACGATCCCCGATTTCCGGGCGCTGAGCGCTTTTATGACGGAATCGGAAAAATCCTCCCAGCCGGCTTTTTTGGCGTGACTGGCAGCCTTCCCTGCATCCACCGTCAGGACCGCATTCATCAGAAGAACGCCAGAACGGGCCCAGGAGGTCAAATCGCCGGATACGGGAATCGCCTCCCCCGTGTCGGACGCATATTCTTTGAAAATATTGCGCAGGCTGGGGGGATGCTTCACCCCTGCCGGAACAGAAAAAGCCAGTCCCTGAGCCTGTCCCGGTTTGTGATAGGGGTCCTGCCCGATGATGACGGCACGGACCTCCC
Organism: Lentisphaeria bacterium; assembly: GCA_017508555.1. Taxonomy (GTDB): domain Bacteria; phylum Verrucomicrobiota; class Lentisphaeria; order Victivallales; family Victivallaceae; genus UBA1784. The sequence continues at coordinate 5,776 of JAFVYP010000106.1, read as the reverse complement.
CGGGAGAGGTCAGAGCAAAGGCTTTGAATACACTGCCCGGAGGCGGATACACTTCACCGGAAAGACGTCTTTCTTCCACTTTCTGCAAAGTGGAAGAGAGTTTTTCCCAATCCGTGTATCCGTCGAGAAAATTTTTCCAGTCGCCGGGCAGTTGTTCCATAAATTACGCCTGGTTGAGCGCCTGATCGAAGTCGGCGATCAGGTCGTCGATGTTTTCAATGCCGACTGACAGACGGATGAGGTCAGGAGAAACGCCTGCTGCAACAAGCTCTGCGTCCGACAGCTGTCTGTGGGTCATGCTGGCCGGATGCAGGACGCAGGTGCGCACATCGGCCACATGGACGACGATGGCGGCGATCTTGAGAGCGTTCATCACCCGTTCGCCTGCGGCGGAACCGCCCTTGACGCCGAAACACAGAACGCCGGAAGCGCCCTTAAGATATTTCTTCACCAGCGGATACTGGGGGTTGTCTGGCAGTCCCGGATAATTCACCCAGCTGACTTTGGGATGTTTGCTCAAAAATTCCGCCATGGCCAGCGCATTGGCGCAATGCCGCTCCATGCGCAGGTGCAGCGTTTCCAGTCCCAGATTGGTGAGGAAGGCGTTGAAGGGCATCATCGGCATACCGTAGTCCCGCACCAGCTGGACGCGCAGTTTGACGGAGTAGGGACTTGCAGCAAAATCCCGGGTGTAGATCAAGCCGTGATAGCTTTCATCAGGCTCCGTAAATTCGGGGAAGTTGCCGTTGGCCCAGTTGAAATCCCCCTTTTCCACAACGATACCGCCGACGCTTGTGGCGTGACCGTCCATGTATTTGGTGGTGGAGTGGGTGACGATATCGGCACCGAAATCGAAGGGATTGCAGAGAATGGGCGTGGGGAAGGTGTTGTCCACCACCAGGGGGATACCGTGACGGTGAGCAACTTTGGCATAAAGTTCAAAATCCGCCACATTGAGAGCCGGATTGGCCAGAGATTCCAGAAAAACGGCTTTGGTATTGGGCAGAATGGCCTTTTCGATCTCCTCCTCCGTCGCTGAGGGCAGGACGGTGGTGACGGTGATGCCGTTCTTTTTGAGGGTGTTGGTAAAGAGGGAGACAGTGCCGCCGTACAGGGCGCTTCCTGCCAGGACATGATCTCCGCAGCGGGCAATATTCATCAGGGCGAAGGCATTGGCAGCCTGTCCGCTTGAGAGGGCCACCGCGGCCACACCTTTTTCCATGGCGGCGACTTTGCGTTCAAAGACATCCACCGTGGGATTGGCCAGACGGGTGTAAAAAAATCCCGGGGCTTTCAGATCAAAGAGATCCGCGACGCTCTGGGCATCGTCGTATTTGAAGGTTGTACTCTGGGCAATGGGAACGATCCGGGGATCGCCGTTGCCGGGTTCATAGCCGCCCTGAACGGCAAGAGTTTCGATTTTCCAGTTTTTATCCATGATTCATATCTCCTTTGAAAAAAATTCAAAAACATCCTGAATATGTCTGTCCCAGAACTCCCAGTTATGGGTCCCGGGCGTTTCGCGGTAAATGTATCGGGGCCACTTGAGCTGCTCAAGGGTCTGATTGAGTTTGCGGTTGTCCTCCAGCAGAAAATCCTCCGTTCCGCAGAACTGGATAACGGCAGGCTGAAGGGGCGCATGGGCCGTTTTTTCCGCCAGGGTGAAAAGATCATTTCCGTCCCGGACGGCCTCATCGGCAGAACCGAAAATATCCTGCCACATGGCCTGTCCGAAAAGCTGATCGGCAAACTTCCCGGGGATATCCGTCACGGCGGACATGATCCCTGCCGCCGCAAATTTTCCGGGAAAACGCAGGGCCATTTTCAGCGCGCCGTAGCCACCCATGGAAAGTCCCGCCGTGAAGTTTTTCTCTCTTTCCGTACTGACAGGCAGCATCCTGCTGACAAACTCGGGCAGTTCTTCCGCAATGGCGGTAAAAAAGGCTTCTCCGTGTTTCATATCGGTATAGAAACTGCGTTCCCCTTCGGGCATGATAACGGCAAATCCCTGTTTTTCGGCATAGCGCTCAACGGAGCTGCGCCGCATCCACGAGGTGCAGCTGTCGCTCAAACCGTGAAGCAGATAAACCACCGGAGCATTTTGGGCATTTTCCGGAATGACCGCCGTAAAACGGGTCTGCTTACCCAGAACGGCAGATTTGTAATCAACTTGAAAAAAAGCCATGATATTTCCTTTCCGTCAGCAGAACAGGTGTTTGAGAAGAATGATGAGGATAATCAGAATCAGCAGGGTCAGACAGCCGTTTTTCCGCGAAGAAGCGGGATTGCCGGCCTCCCATTTGGCGCCGCAGTTGCGGCAGACAAGATCCACCTTGCCTGCTCCCAGAAGTCCCATGAGCAGACCGATCCAGCCGAAAACAAGCAGTCCCAGACAGCCGCAGCCGGGATCATAGTTCCGGCGGAGGGCGCTGATATCAGGAGAACCGCAGACAGGACAAGCGGCCCTGTTGGGCTCACGGTCATATACCGTCCGGCCCGCGGCACAGCCGGGACAGGACGCAGACCCCTCAGGAATATCATATCCGCATTTGGCGCATTTCATTGTCTTTTACCTCTCTGTTTACTTCAACTGATAAAATACCTCTATCCGTATGATTTTTCAAGTTGACAACTCCATTTTGGGGTTATATATTAAAAAATCAGTAACAACGGAGACTTTTTCGCCGGGCGGAACAGCGTAAAAAGCTCCCGGGATAATGTTTTTTCCGCACAATCCGGAAGTGATTATGAGCAACAGTTCCTTCTTGATCCTCTTTATTGCATTCATTGCTTTCATGGGGCTGGTCCCCTTTCTTCTCCGCCGCCTGGGCATTCCCTCTGTGATCTCTCTGCTGATCGTCGGCATGCTGATCGGTCCCACCGGGATCGGCATGGATCTGATCAGTATGCTTTCACGCAGTCTGAGCTTTCTCGGAGATCCCGCTGTGGATAAAAACATCTATGCCACAGTGACAGCCAGTCACTTTTCCTCCCTGGTGGATTCCCTCGGGTCTCTCGGTCTGATGTTTCTGATGGCCCTGGCGGGCATGGAGGCGGATTTCAAACTTATCAAATCTGTGAAAAGTTCTGTGATCTCTCTGAGTATCCTCACCTTTCTTCTCCCCGCTGTTGCCGGATATCTGCTTTACAGCTATTACTGCCCCAATGAACTTGCAGGGAAACTGCTTTATGCGTCCCTCTTTGCCTCCCACTCGGTGGGTATCGTGTTCCCCGTCATCCGTGAGCTGAAAATGTCCCGTACGAAGTTCGGTGCGGCTGTGCTGATTTCCACGGTTATCACCGATATCGCCAGTATTATCCTGCTGGCCGTCAGCGTGCAGATATTCAGACAGAATCAGAATATCTCCCACATGATCGGAAAAGGGACTCTTTCCATTTTCGACCACATGGACAGCTCCATTCTGGGCAACAGTTTCATGCCTGTATTTCTGCTCATCGTTCTGGTCTATCTGGTTCTGAGCGTCTTTCTCGTGGACCGCGTGGGACGCAAACTCCTTGAGATCTTCACTCCCGGAGAGGATATTCTGATAACCATTATCCTGCTCATCATCCTTGCCGTGGTGGTCATCGGCGAACTGTTCGGGATCAACCTGGTGGTGGGAGCCTTTATCGCCGGTCTGGGACTGGCCCGGATCGTCAAAAGAGAGGACATGCTTCTTTTCCGGCGGTTTGAAAGTATCGGATACGGCTTTCTCATTCCCTTCCTCTTCGTGTCGATCGGTATGAAAACAGATTTTTCCGCCTTCGCCGAAGCCGGCAGCTGGAGTATCGTACTGCTGACGGTGGTGCTGCTTGTGGGCAGTAAGGTTTTGTCCGGCTTCCTGGCTTTGCGCATTACCGGTTTCAGCAATGCCGCCGGATTTACGGCGGGTCTTATGACTGTTCCCCAGCTTTCAGCCACTCTGGCGGCCGCCGCCATCGGTAAAGATATGGGGATCCTGAATGATACCTTTTTCAACGCCATCATCGTGCTTTCCATCGTAACAACGCTGCCGATTCCCAATCTGGTGCGTCTGGTGGTCCACAAGACGGGACTTTCCTTCCCTGTTGTGGAAGATGTCTCCGTGCCCCGTGTGGTCAAAGACGACGAGCTGCTGTAATCAGGGGAGTCGGGGGATGAATAAAGAGCGCGAACAGTTCGGTTCCCGTCTGGGATTTATTCTGATGACGGCGGGGTGTGCCATCGGTTTGGGAAACATCTGGCGTTTTCCCGTTGTAACGGGCGCTTGCGGCGGCGGATTTTTTGTCCTGCTTTACGCCGTTTTCCTGATTTTTCTCGGGTTTCCGGTCATGATGATGGAGCTGTCCCTCGGCAGAGGCGGCAGAAGCACTTATCCCGGCGCTTTCCGCAATTTGAGTACCGGAAAAAGCCGCTTCAAATGGCATACACCTGCGTATATCCTCTTTGCCGGCAATTTTATTCTGCTCATGTACTATACCGTGATCTCCGGCTGGCTTCTGGCTTACGCCGCAGCCCTCTGTTCCGGAAAAGCGGCAGCTCTCACACCGGATTATTTCGACCGTTTCATCGCCGATACGCCCGGTCAGATCCTCTATACCTTCCTGATGATCCTGGCAACGGTCGTCATCTGTCTGGGCAGTCTCAAAGGAACCATTGAAAAGAGCATCAAAGTCATGATGGCGGGATTGTTCCTCCTGCTGGGCATTCTGGTCATCAAAGCCCTGACCCTGCCGAAAGCTATGGAGGGAGTCAAATTTTTCCTTTATCCCTCCTTTGAAAACTTTGCCGGAAAAAACTTTCTTGAAACGGTGCATGCCGCCATGGCGCAGGCTTTTTTCACCTTGAGTCTGGGGATCGGCAGCATTGCCATCTGCGGCAGTTATTTCGGCAAAGAGCGTTCCCTGCCGGGAGAAGGTTTGTGGATCGTTCTTTTCGATACACTTGTGGCCGTCTGTGCCGGACTTATCATCTTCCCCTGCTGTTTTGCCTTTGATGTTTCACCGGCTGCGGGACCACCGTTGATCTTCATTACGCTGCCCAAAGTTTTCTGCAACATGACCGGCGGCGCTTTCTGGGGCAGTCTGTTCTTTGTCTTTCTGACGGTGGCGGCCTTTTCGACACTGGTGGCTGTGTTTGAAAACCTGGTGGCTTTCGGTATGGATGAATTTCATCTTTCCCGCAAAAAATCCGCTGGGATCTGCGGTGTGCTTCTGACTGTCTTTTCCCTGCCGTGCATCCTGGGGTTCAGTATCTGGAAAAACGTTCAGCTCCTGGGCAAAGGCAGCAGCATCCTGGATTTTGAGGATTTTATCGTCAGCGACAATCTCCTGCCCCTGGGAGCGCTCTATCTTGCCCTTTTCTGCATGAACCGCTACGGCTGGGGCAGTGAAAATTTCTATGCCGAACTCAATGCCGGAACCGGTTTGAAGTTTCCCCGCTGCATGCGGTTTTACCTCAAATGGATCCTGCCGGTGGTAATCTTTGCCATCTGGGCTGTCGGCCTTTACAAAAAATTCCTCTGACCCCCAAAAGCCTGTGTGACGCGCGGGCCGAACGTCGGCACCGGGATAACTGTCATGCCCTCGTTGGGGCATGACAGAGCTGCAAATCAGCCTGTGTGACGCGCTGGGCAGTACAAGCTCTTGATGACTGCGTTGGCGCGCAGTCTGCGCAGGGGCGGCGCTTGTGTCGGACCTGTCGGACAAGTCTGACAGGTCTGACGCTTGGTGCGCCGCAGAAATAGGCTTTAGCGGTAGTTTCTGTGGCGAAAGAGGCCGATGTGACGCGCGGGGC
>JAFVYP010000105.1 GCA_017508555.1 Lentisphaeria bacterium | reverse complement strand
CAGTGCAAGAATACAGGGTCTGCGGGCGATGATGACGCAGCACTCATTTCCCGCCAGACGGTTTTTCAGGATCTCTGCAAATTTTTCAGGTTCGGCTGTGGTATCGACGATATCCACATTTTTGACTCCCAGACCGCGGACGGCATCTTCGGGTTTGATGGCAAAAGACTCTGTGCCGTCCAGATGATGTCCGGTGCCGGGATGCTCCTGGAGACCGGTCATGGCCGTCGTGCCGTTGTCAAGGATGATGACCACATGTCCCGTGGCCGGAGGATTATACATCATTTCCACGATGCCGTTGATGCCGGTGTGGAGAAAGGTGCTGTCGCCGATGACACTGACCACTCTTCTGGCTTCAGCTTCGGGCAGCATTTTGCGCAGTCCCAGACCCACGGTGATGCTGGCGCCCATGCAGACGCAGCTGTGGAGAGCGTTGAAGGGGGGCATGACGCCCAGAGTGTAGCAGCCGATGTCTCCGGAAACGATGCAGTTCATGTCGCGCAGCACCTCATAGGTCTTGCGGTGGGGACAGCCCGGACACAGCTGGGGCGGTTTGCCCGGATTGGGAACCTCTTCCGGCGTGGTATCTCCGGCAATGATCCGGCGGACACGTTCCACATTCAGCTCGCCGAAACGGTACATTTCCGGCTTGTTTTCGACTTCAAGACCCATGGCGCGGATCTCTTCGTAAAGGATGGGGTCTCCCTCTTCGATGACGACGCAGCGTTTGACGGAATTGACGAATTTGCGGATCGTTTCCTGCGGCAGAGGATAGGTAAAACCGATTTTGAGGATGGAGGCTTCACGGGCTGCTTCACGGGCATGCTGATAAGCGATACCGCTGGTGATGATACCCAGCTCCGTTCCCGCCTGACACCACTGGTTGTAATCGTTTTTGTCATTGAAAACGGCCATTTCCGCCAGATCGGCACGGAGACGCTTGTGGGCTTTCCGGGCGAAGGCCGGGACCATGACGTTGGAAACCGGATCAATGGTGTAGGAACCAGTGCGTTTTTCCGTGCGTTCATCGCGGCGGGTCATGATGCACTTGGAGTGACAGACCCGTGTGGTCACGCGGAACAGCACCGGACCGCGGTATTTGTCAGCCAGTTCAAAGGCCGCACGGAGAAAATCATAACACTCCTGACTGTCGGAGGGTTCAAACATGGGAACACCGGCAGCCCGGGCATAACGGCGGTTATCCTGTTCATTCTGGCTGGAGGCCATTCCCGGATCGTCGGCAGTGATGATGACCAGTCCGCCGGGAGTGCCGGAGTAAGCGATGGTAAAGAGAGGATCAGCGGCCACATTGAGACCCACATGCTTCATGGTGGCGATGGCCCGTCCGCCAGCGAGAGCGGCGCCGATAGCTGTTTCAAGAGCGCACTTTTCATTGGGTTCCCACTCGGCGTTTCCGCCCAGCGCGCTGAAATTGTCGAGGATCTCGGAACTGGGCGTGCCGGGATAACCGCATCCCAGATTGACACCGCAGTCCACCGCCGCCATGGCGATGGCTTCGTTGCCGCTTGCAAGTAATTTCTGACTCATATTTTTTACCTCATTCTGTTTATCAATGGGATTCTATTTTCAGGGAAAGTTTTTCGATCAGATCAAGCTGATCGTCCAGACGGTTTTCGACCATGACGGAAATCTTTTCCAATTCCGTTCTGTCGGGAGTGTACTGGGGAGAGTTGAGCAGTTTGAGCATTTCATCCAGCTTGAGGTCGATCTCTGCCAGACGGTGCATATCCTCCTCATCCAGATCCTCCGGGGAGGCATCCGCGTCGGCGAGCAGGCGGAAAAACTCCAGTTTGGCGTCGATCCCTTCCAGGATCTCCGCCCGCAGGGGGGCTTTTTCCTCATCATCCGCCCGGTTGTAGTTTTCGTGGAGATCTTCAAAACGCTCTTCCAGATAATTGCAGAGGCAGGCCTGCTGCATCTCGTCCACGCAGATCTGTTCAGCCGCGCCGAAAATACGGCGGAATATGGCGTCGAAATCCGATTCGCGGGCATAACACTCATCCAGAATATAGGCGTCGATCTCGGGCAGGGTCACAGGATTGCCCAGCTCTTTGAGGATACCGGCCAGACTGCCTGTTTCCCCTTTGGAAAGGGAGAGGATATCCGAAGGATCTGTCTCATAATTATCCGCCCCCGAATTGTCATCCCGCAGAGCCAGCACCGCATGATCTCCGTCGGCGCGGATGGTCATTTTGAGGGAAAGACGGATATATTCATCCAGTCCGGCATGGGGAACATTCAAACTTTCTCCGCCGTAGTAAAGCCCCCAGGCCAGCTGATCGGTGATATCCAGGTAATCCTCAAAACGGCCGCAGACATGGCCCAGAGCCGCATCGAAATTCCGGACCCACTCCTTTCTCCGGGCGCCGCTGCGGTCGCTGCCGGAAAGAAAGGATATTTCACAAATGCCCCGGGTGTAATCTTTGACCTGACAGGAAAGCGCATCTCCTTCAGCAGCATTGTTTTCTGCGAAAAACTCTGCCAGGTCGAAAACATTGAGCGTCACCTGCTCATGGGCGGCGCGGCTGTAACGGAGTCCGGCATTGGCCGGAGAGTCTGCCAGCAGATAGTCAAAAACGTTGTCACTGCCCAGAAGCATGTGGTAATGAAAAGCCTGTCCCAGAGGAAGGGTGATCTGTTTGACCGGGATCTTTTTGCCATCGGCCAGAAGCGTCATTTCAGAGGGAAAGACGTCTGCGTGAAAAAAGGGCGCAAAACGGTGACCGGGAATGAGAAAACCCTGTGAAAGCTCCCACTCGTCAAAGGTCACTGCAAAACGGAAATCTTTGAAAAAACACTCTCTGCGGTGATACTCTTTGCCGGGAATGTTGAAAAAACGCTCATCGCCGTCCAGAAGCCTTTCCAGACGCCGGGTCAGACCGTCGGAGTTGTTGCCCAGTTTCTTTTTGAGTTCTGCCAGCGTGAACTTTTCGGGAAAACTCTCAAGAGCCTGTTCGATATGGGTAATGGTGATATCGTTTTGAGAACTCATTTGCCGTTATTTATCCTTTTGCCAGTTTTGCCAGACCTTCGGCCAGATACTGCGCCAGATCATCCTGGGTGAACTCTTTGATTCTGTCGATGGTGATGGCATCTTTGATGTCGAACTTACCGCTGCGGATCCGGCGCAGAGCTGTCAGCATGGCTCCGGTCCCCAGCTTTTTGCCTGCATCGGAGCAGAGCGTGCGCACGTAGGTCCCTTTGGAACACGTCAGCGTAAAGGCGCAGCGGGGCAGGTCGCAGGCGGTGATATCCAGTTGATGGATGATGATGGGCTTGGCCTGACGCTCCACCTCCTGTCCCTTCCGGGCAAGTTCATAGAGTTTTTTGCCGTCCACTTTTACGGCGGAGACCATGGGCGGGGTCTGCATCTGCTCCCCGATGAATCCGGCAAGGGTCCGGCGCAGCTGCTCTTCGGTGATATGAGAGGCGTCCGTTCTTGAGATCACCTCGCCGTCGATGTCGCCGGAGTCTGTTTCCACGCCCAGAAGCATATCTGCCTCATAGCATTTATCCTCCCCTGCCAGCCGTTCGCTGTGAGAGGTGAACTTGCCCAGCACCAGCACCAGAAGTCCGGTGGCTGCGGGGTCCAGAGTGCCGCAGTGGCCCACTTTGGGGATATTGAAACGGTTGCGGACAAAGTTGACCACATCGAAACTTGTCCACAAGATCGGCTTATCTACAAGCATGATACCGAAGCCGTTGAAGGGCGGCAGACGGTGTTTGCCCGGTTTATAACGCATCAGAACATTTCCTCATATTTTTTTCACTGATCCTATGCGTATAATATAGCACTTCACCGCGCAAAAAAAAAGTCAGTTTCAGTCCTTTTTCCTTCGTATTGAAGAAATTTTTACCTGAGACAGGATAATTGCGGCAAAGATGACTGCGCAACCGGCCGTTTCCCGGGCGGAAAGGCGTTCATCGAGGAACAGCCAGCCTCCCAGAACGGCGAAAACGGATTCAAGGCTCATCAGAAGAGAGGCCGTGACCGGATGCAGATATTTCTGGGATATCATCTGCAGCGTGAACGCAGCGGCACCGGAACCGGCACCGCAGTAGAGCCAGAAGGGCCAGCTTGCCAGGATACCGTCCGGATGCCAGGATTCTCCCGCCGCGAGAGAGGCCAGCGCCGCAATGGGCGTCGCCACTGCAAACTGAAGGCAGGAAAGCCGGATACAGTCGCAGGAGGGCGCATAATGGTCGATCACAAGGATATGGACCGAATAGATCCCCGCGCAGATGATGACAAGGATCTCGCCTTTGCCGAGAGAACCCAGCCCGCCGCAGAGCAACGCTGAACCTGCCAGAGCCAGAAGGGCGGATATCCAGAGCATCAGTCCTGTTTTCCGTTTGAAAAAGATCCCCAGCATCGGGACGATGATGATGTAAAGGGCTGTGAGAAAACCGGTTTTTCCCGCCGTGGTGTATTGGAGTCCCGCCTGCTGGCAGATGGCGGCCGCCGCAATGACAAGACCGCACCAGAAGCCGCCTGCAAGGAGCTTTTTCTGTGCCTCTTTGCTTCGAGTTTCTCCCCAAAGGGAAACCTTTCTGCCCGCAAAAAGATCCAGTGCGATAATAACAGCCAGCAGGGCGGGCACGGCGATCAGAGAGCGCAGTGCCGTAAAAAGCATGGGGCCGATATAACGCATGCCGCTGCTCTGGGCGGAAAAGGCCGTCCCCCACAGAATCGTTGCCGCGATCATGGCGGCAGAGCCTTTGAATTTATTCATTTTCTGCTGGGACTATTCTGTTTCCCGGATCGTTTTCAAGACCATCTGGACCGGGCTTTCCCGCTCTCTTTCAGGAAGGCTCTGCTGGCGTTCCCGGGCTTCAAAGAGCATTTCACAAGCTGTTCTGTAATCCAGTCCCCCCAGCTGCGAGATCAGGCGGACGGCCCGGTCGATGAGTTTTTTATTGGTCGTATCCACAAAACTCATCCAGTTATCGGAGACTCTGCCCAGTTTGACCATCGTCCCTGTGGAAAGGGTGTTGAAAAAGAGTTTGACAGCCAGATGACGCATCAGAAGAAGGGGTGTTTCGGCAATATCCATATCAAAGACAAGCTGCGCTCTGCCGGGGAAGGGGAAGGTGAGATCTTCAAAAAGCTCCCGGACGTCTTCATCCTGCCAGACCGCCAGAATGGCCGTGTCCGAAGGATTTTTGCACCGCTGCGGGACCATTTCATTGCCCACTTCAAATTTGAGCATTTCTTCAAAACTGATTTTGGGCGGCGTGTCGATCATCTGCTGCGTACCGCCCAGGGCGATGTAGTCCTCTTTTGTCCAGGTGATGCAGCGGGCGGGGCGTTTGAAATAGTTCTGCCATGTCTCCTCCGCCGGATAACGGATGCTTTTGGCCAGCGCCCAGGGCTCCGGGGCCTTGTCATCATCGCATTTTTTGAAGGGCGTCAGCATAAAGGTCGGTGTCCGTTCCGCTGTGTCGGTAAAAATATCCAGCAGATACCGGTCGGCGTAATAGGTGATTTTGCCGCCGGAAGCGTAACAGGCGCTTTCAAGATCGGTGAAATTGGCGATCATTTCCGCTTTGCTTTCAAGGACGCTCAGCAGATGTTCAAATTCTTTTTCAAAGTCCGGCGTTTCCAGACCGCAGAGGGAGGCTGCTGTTTTTTCAAGCATGACCCCTGCGATCAGCTGTTCACTGGTCGTCGCCTGCATGCGGGTCGATCCGGCCAGCGCCATGGGGCCGCAGTGCAGATCCAGCACCGTGATCCGGGGATCGGTAATGGCCTTGCGGGAGCGTTCCAGTTTCGCCGCAAGGATATCCGCCGGATTGTTGAACAAAAGAAATCCTTTGGCTCCCCGCTCCACGGCTTCAAAGAGTGAACCCAGAACGGAACTTGTTTCTCCGCCTTCAGTGATGGCGATGAACATATCTTTGTCACAGACATTCAGCTCCGCTGTCTGGCGGCGGCCGAACTGCTGGTAGTCCTCAAAAAACTCCACCGCACGGACAAGGGCATAATCGCCTCCTGTCATGATGCTTGCGGCATTGTCTGCGTAGGGCGCAAGTTTTTCGTATCTTGAAGCGGCGTCGCGCCACATGGATTCCAGCAAAATCGCCAGTCTCCCGGTGGCTCCGCAGCCTGAAAAGATCATCCGGCCGTTTCCGGCAACTGTTGCCGCCGCCGTCCGGCAGAATTTGTCAAAAGCCTCTGAATGAAGGACTTTTCGGGCCATTTTCAGCACGTCGAGGTCGATCTTTTGGAGACATCTGACGCCTGAAACGGTCTCTTTTTTGTAGTCTTTTTCAAGGGTGACGGAGCCGGGATGGGCCTGTTCCGTCGGGAGAAATCCCAGCTGGAACTGTGTTTCCTTTTCAATGAATGCGGCTGCTGCGGCCTGACTTTCGATACTCATTTTCAGTTTTCAAGCTCCCGGATAAAAGCGATGATATCCTCAAAGGCCTCCTGCTGGCAGGGGCGGGTGAGGTCGTAGAAAAAGCCGTGTTCCGCGTAACGGTAAAATTTCATCTTTGAAGGGATCTGCCACGCCTGATGTCTGGCAAGGAACGCTTCATTGTAATGTTTTGGGAAAAGTTCCTCTCCGCCTGCTTCCATGAAAAACAGCGGCGGATTTTTTTCGTTGATGAAACGGCACAGGGAAATATTGCGGAATTTTTCAGGCTCTTCCTGATATTTGCCGCCGGCGGCCCGCTCCATCATGCCCCACATGGCCGGATAACTTTCAGGCCAGGGTTCAAAACTGGCCGGCGTGGATTGCAGCAGACCGCAGAACGGCGTGATCCAGGAATTGGCAAGCGTGCATTTTTCGCCGCAATCTCCCGGTTGGGCGCAGACAAGAAGAGAGGCCAGATGCGCGCCGGCGCTTGTGCCGAAAACGGCGATCTGCGGTTCAAGATGCCGCTCCTTCAGAAAAGTGACGAAACCGTCATAACATTCCCGGACATCTCCCAGCTGATCCACGGCGGAAAGGGTGTTTTTGCAGTAGGTCTGAAGCAGACGGTAACCGGCAGAGGCACAGACATAGCCTCTGGAACAGTACGCGTACATGATCTTGTGATAATTCTCTTTGGCACCGCTGGTCCAGCCGCCGCCGTGAACGAAAAACAAGGCGGTTTTCTGCGTGACCTTTTCGGGCATAAACACGTCAAATGCCCTGCCGGGGATAATGGGGGCATCCAGATAAAAACTGTGAAACTGATACATTTTTTTGCCTGTGCTGTAAACTTTTATGCGTTTTGTGCGGAAATGCGGCTGACAAAGGTGCAGATATCCTCAAAGGCCTCCAGCTGACAGGGGCGGGTGAGGCCGTAGAAGAAACCGTGTTCCGCATAACGGTAGATCTTCATCTGGGAGTTTATTCCCCATTGCAGATGTTTTTCCAGCAGTTCTCTGTTGTAGTGGCCGTGGAAGAGGATCTCGTTTTCGGCCTCCATGAAAAACAGCGGCGGATTCTCTTTGCGGATATATTTGCAGAGAGAAATATTGCGGAATTTTTCAGGCTCTTCTTCATATTTGCCGCCTGCGGCCCGTTCCATCATGCCCCACATGGCCGGATAATTTTCCGGATGCGGCTCAAAGGTGGCGGGCGTCGCCTGAAGCAATCCGCACAGAGTTTCCAGCCAGGGATTGACGAGCGTGCATTTTTCGCCGCACTCTCCGGGGCGGGCGCAGACAAGAAGAGAGGCCAGATGGGAACCGGCACTGCTGCCGAACACAGCGATCTCCGGCATGATGTCCTTTTCTTTCAGAAGGGTCACAAAGGCATCGTAACTTTCGCGGACATCTCCCAGCTGATCCACGGCGGTGAGTTTGCCGGAACCGTCGATGGGAAGCAGACGGTAGTCTGTTGTGGCGCAAATATATCCTTTTTCTCCGAAAGCCTGCATGATCTGGTGGTACCTGGTTTTGGAACCGTTGGTCCAGCCGCCGCCGTGAATGAAAAACAGAGCGGTTTTCTGCGTGATCTTTTCGGGGAAAAAGACATCGAAACTTCTGTCGGGAATGATTTTGTCATCAAGATAATAGCTGTTGAACTTGAACATGTTGGCACCTTATGTTATCCGTTTGAAGCTGTTTTTCAGCGCAGGACTTCCAGCGCCAGATCCACATTGCCGAAGGGGGCGCTGATCTGGACGCCTGCGACTCGTTCTCTGATGGCCTCCAGCGCCTCGCGGGCGATCGCAATGCCCTCGGCACGCTGGGCATCCCTGTCAGGCGCAGAGGCCATCCGCTCCATAATGGAGTCCGGCACGGTCACGCCGGGGACCTCATCGTGCATGAACTGGGCGTTGCGGTAGCTGGTCAGCGGCCATACGCCGGCGATGACGGGAATACGGGTATCGGCAACGGCATCCATGAAACGGAAAAGGACTTCCGGATCAAAAACCGGCTGGGTGATGAGGAAATCCGCACCGGATTCCACTTTGCGGCGGAGACGGTCGCACTCCCGTTTGAAATCCACCGCATTGGGATCGGCTCCGACGCCGATGACCACGCGGGTCGGTGCATTGAGCGGCTCATGGCCGATATCCACCCCCCGGTTCATGTTGCTCTGCATCGCCGCAAGACCGATGGAGTCGATGTCGAACACCCCTGTGCTGGAGGGATAATTCCCCAGTTTCGGAGGATCTCCTGTAATGAACAGCAGATTGTTGATCCCGGCTCCGGCATAGCCCAGCAGCTCTGCCTGAAGGCCGATGAGACTTTTGTCGCGGCAGCAGCAGTGGGGGATCGTTTCGATACCCACCTCCCGCTCGATGGCAAGCGCGGCGATGAGCGGGGTGATACGGGCGCTGGCCCGGGGACCGTCGGGCAGATTGACGGCATCTATGCCCGCCTCAAAACAGCGTTTGGCTCCGGAGATCGTTTTGGTAAGATCAAATCCCCGGGGCGGAGTGATCTCAATCGTGGTGATGAATTTTTTCTCAGCCAGCTTTCTGCCCAGCCGGGAGCGTTCTGCCAGAGGCAGGGCAGGGGGCAGGGCCTCTTCCTGCCGGACCGTGATGACCGCTTTGCTCTGCTCCGCTTTGGCCAGAGGCTTCACTGAACGGACAAGTTCCGCAATATGATCGGGGGTGATGCCGCAGCATCCGCCGATGGCAGCGGCGCCCATCTGGACATAACGTCTGGCATAGGTGCTGAAATATTCGCCGCTGGTCATATACAGCATGCGTCCGTCGATGTTGCGGGGCGCGCCCGCGTTGGGCTGGACGATCATAGGCAGTTTGATCCGTGAGGAAAGGATCTCAAATTCATTGAGCGTCGCCTCCGGACCGTTGCCGCAGTTGAGGCCGATGGCTGTGGGCGGATTGCTGCCGGAGATCACCTTTTCCAGCAGGGGCATGTATTCTTCCAGCGCGTTGTCGCAGCCGTTGGCGGAGGCATGCAGATCGGAGGAAAAACTCAAGACATAGGGCAGCTGTGCATAATTGCTGATCGCTTCCACCGCCGCCTCCAGATCCTGACGGGTACGGATGGATTCAAAGATGATGAAATCGCACGCCGTCAGTCCGGAAAGCTGTTCTGTTATCAATTCAGCCCGCGAACGGGTATCGGCGGCGGATTCCGGCTCGCCCACGGGACCTACGGAACCGGCCACCAGAGCTTTGCCCTCTGCGGCCTCCCGGGCAAGGGCTGCTCCCGCGCGGTTGATGGCAACTGTCTGATCGGCGATGCCGAATTTGCCCAGACGCCGTGCGTTGGCATTGAATGTATTGGTGGTCAACACCTCTGCTCCGGCTGCAAGATACTGCCGGTGGATATCCAGAATGACCTCTTTTTTGATGAGGTTCAGTTGTTCATAGGAGGCGTTGACAAAAAAGTTTCTCCGGTAGATCTCCGTGCCGATGGCGCCGTCAAAGATCACCAGTCCGCCGTTCAAAAGTTCAAGCAATGGATTTTTCATGGCATATACCCGTATTCACTGACATACAATCAACTGTTAATATACACAAAAGAGAGGGAAATGCAATTAAAACAGCCAAAAAAAATGTAAAAAAGAGCCTTTTTTACCTTGACTGACAGCTCCAATGGAGTTATAGTATAAGGAATAACAAGTGGATCCATAGCTCAGTCGGTTAGAGCAGGTGACTCATAATCTCCGGGTCGGCGGTTCAAGTCCGTCTGGATCCACCATCCTTCGCTGAAGCTGCGGATGGCAGGCCGCCGGGTTTGCAGTCCGCAGATTTTTTTGTCTTTTTTTCCGGGATGTATCTCCTGAATTGCGGACTGAAAAAACACAGCTGTCGTCATCCGTTGCGTTGGATTCTGCCGTTTTCAAGACGGTTTCAGAAGATTCCAGCGGAGAGGTGAAAAAAGAAAACCCGTTCCCGCTGAGAAAAAGAACCGGGAGAACAAGACAAAATACAGCTGCGCCGGCTTGATAAATCAGACGGCAGAAAGTATGAGCTGTTCTGGATTCCTGTTCTTTCAAAGCGGCTCCCTGTCCGACAATTTTTCTTCGGTAAAAACGGTATATGATATACACCGTTTTTTCTTGAAAATCAATCCGCAGACGGGGCGCCGGAAAAAGTTTCCGGAAAATTCCGTCCAAGGACGGGTTTTGACACAACTGTGATGGAAAAAGACATTTCTTTTTGCTTGGAGTGAGTGTATTTTATATACAACGTGAGCTTTTTTAACTGAACAGAAAGAAGGTGTACGATGAACGAAATGGCAAAACTCAAAGCGGAACACGATCAGTTGCGCAAGGAATTTACCCGTCTTGCAGAAGAGGCGGTCCGGAAAAATCTTCATCCCTATGAAGACAAATTCGCTTCTCCGGAATATCTGGCCCTTATGAGCGATACCAGCAGCCGTGCCGAAGAGATGCTCAAGCGCTACTATGAGCTGGATCTGGCCCTCAAAGGACCTGAACATTTTTCCCGGGAAAATGTTTTTGTCTGGGGCGGTCCCACACCCCGCTGGGGCGGTTCCATGGCCAAAGATGCCAGCCTCAAGGCCAAAGAGTTTTTCGGTGTGGATAATGTCATGTATGTTTACGGCCCTCACAATGACGAGATGTTTGCCCTGCACAAAGATTGCCGCAAACTCCTCTGCCATCTGGGACGCAACTGCCGTACGGAGGGCGCTCAGAGTACCTCCGATGCGGAAGAAGCTGAAAATTTGAGTAAATATTCCCTCCGGTATCCCAACATCATCGGCGGCGTGGTTGATGATATGACGGGCAATTACGGAAAAAATTATTCTCTCCGCGAATACCGGGCCATCCACGAAGCGCTCCACAAACACAATCCGGATCTGAACCTTTACGGCGTTGTTTACTCCTGGGAGCTGGATATGAAGCGGGAGCTGACCGCCGTTTCTGAGTGCATTGACCATGTGATCCTGTGGTTCTGGTGGAAAACGGATCTGATGGAGCTGGATCTGGCTCTTGAAAAGTGCCGTGCGCTCTTCCCCGGAAAACCCATCATGCTGGGGATCTTCATGTTTGATTACGGCGCCGCATGTCTGCCCAACTCTGCCGCAACGATGAATTATCATCTGGAAAAAGCCCGCCGCCATCTGGCCGCCGGAAAAATCCAGGATATCGTTATTCTGGGCGACAGGGAGATCGAAAAATGTCCTGAAGCGGCGGAGGCTGTCAAAAACTTCATCCAGTCTGAATTTGCCAAAAGCGAAGCGCAGGCCTGATGTTTGAGTATTTCTGAAATAAGAGAAAACAGCGGGGAGGGAAAATTTTTCCCTCCCCGCTGTCTACATCGCTTCACGCATTGTTTTATCTGCCGAAACGGCGGGGCGGCTGGTTTTCGGCTTCTGCGATATAGAGGGCCTGAAGCTGTTCTGCGCCCGGATTTTTGAGGAAGCTCCCATAGGCGTTTTTCCAGTCAGGTTTGCGGAAGAGACGGTTGTTTTTGACTTGAAGGGTCAGCTCAAGAGCTTCGATCTCGTTTTGAAGAGCGGCGATCTCGCAGCCTTTGTCCTTTTTAAGAGCGGCTTTGTCAGCGGCAGCGATCTTTGTGAATGCGGCGGCTCTCACAGCTGTGTCGGAAAAAGGCGTTCCCATGATGCGTATCTTGTTTTCAGCACGGAAAAGTGTTCCCTGTGCCAGCAGGCTTTCAGTTTGGGCAAGAATGACCTCTTTGGGAGAGGCTTTGGGATTTTTGGCCAGCAGAGCTGCCCGTTTTTGTGCAAGAGCCGCGATCTGTTTCAGGGCATCCATACGGGCTTTTCTTGCTTCTGCAAATTTTTTCCGCATGGCCTCTTTCTGTTCAGGAGAAAAATGTTTGCCTTTGAAACCGCGGTTCCCTGAAAATTCCCTGCCGGCTGTGACAGGGACTGCTGCCTGAGTGCTGCTGCTGACAGGAACGAATGTGTGGATGGCCATGGTCACAAGACAGGCGGCGGGAATGGCGATCAAAGCGGCGATCAGGGCGGTGCGGTTATCTCCGGGTTGGGAAATCATAATGTGTTTTCTCCTTAATTTATATTGGCATCGATCTCGTTGAAAATGGGATATCCACAGGATATTCACGGTCAACTAACGGCTTCCGGATGGAAAATATTTTGTCAGAAATACACTTTTTACGGCTGCGGGGGCTTTTTTTGCCGTATTTCCGCAGACTTCTTTCTTTTACTCTATGGACAAATCCCAAAAATGTGCTATAGTAAACTCCAGCAGTTATTGCGGTGAGATCCGTAAAATTTACAGGAGTTTTTTATTATGCTGCAAAAAGAAAGAAATTTTGATTTCCGTAACCGGATCGATGTTGTCCATCTTGCCGGAATGAATGATTCAGCGCAGCCCTGTCAGGCTGACGAAGCTGCCATTGACGGTTCCTGGCGCATCGTCGTTCCGGCAGGCGCCGATGAAGCCATCGTCGAGACGGGGAAAGACCTGGCGGATTACTTTGCCGTTTCCCAGGGGATCTTTGTCCATGTTGAAAATGCTGCCGCTTCCAAAAAAATCGTCCTTGACCTGGATCCCTCCCTTGATCTGCCCAAAGGCGCTTTTGAGCTGGATGTGACCGATGATGTCATTACGCTCTCCGCTTCCGGCACAGGCGGCATCCGCCGCGGCGGCGTGTACCTTGAGGACGCCATGAGTCTGCGCGGCGCTCCCGTTCTCAAAAAGGGAAAACTCCGCAAAGAGAAACTGATCTCTCCCCGTATCGTCCACTCCGGCTGGGGCATTGAGCTGTTCCCTGATTCTCACCTCAACGCCATTATGCACGCAGGCTTCGATGCGATCGCCGTTTTCTGCAAAGGTTCCAACAGGACCAATGTGGGAACGCTGGATTTCAATGACCTCGTTATCCGCGCCCGCAAATACGATGTTGAAGTCTATCTTTATGCTTATCTGCCCAGTTTCAAACATCCCGACGATGCGGATGCTGTGGAATTTTTTGAAAATGTCTATACCCGTCTGCTTGAGAAACATCCCGGCGTGGCCGGTGTGATGCTTGTGGGCGAAAGTGCCGAGTTTCCCAGCAAAGACCCGGCGACGACCGGAAAACGCTATCAGGAGAGCGTGATCGACGGTATTCCCGATACCCGTCCGGCTCCCGGCTGGTGGCCCTGTACGGATTATCCGGCATTTCTCGCCCGTATCCGTGATGCTGTCCGCAAGGCCATTCCCGATGCCCGGATCATCTTCAATACCTACAACTGGGGATGGACGGAACTGGATGTCCGCGAAAAGTTTTTGAAAAATCTGCCTGAAGGCATCACCGTTCAGGTGACTTACGATATTTTCTCAAAGCTGAATATTCTGGGACAGGCCCGCCGGGTGATGGATTACTCCATTACCGCCGCCAAACCGGGATATTATTTTGCCAGTGAATGTGAAACTGCCGCCAAATACAATATCCCGCTGCTTTCCACGGCCAATACGGCCGGAGCCACCTGGGATATCGGTGTGATCCCCTATGTGCCTGTTCCCCAGAGATGGATCGTCCGTTTCAAGGAACTGGACCGTTTCCGCCGTGAGTGCAATCTTTCGGCATTTTATGATTGCCACCATTACGGCTGGTATCCCTCTGTGATCACGGAGCTGGGAAAGGCCTACTTCAACTCTCCCCAGTGTGATTTGGATAAAGAACTTGAAAAAATCGCAGTCCGCCGCGCCGGTGCCGGTGCCGCCGATCTGCTGGCTGCCTGGCAGAAGTGGAGCGATGCCTTCGATTATCTGCCGGCCACCAATGAGGATCAGTACGGACCTCTCCGCGTGGGAGCCTCTTATCCGCTGATCTTCCAGCCCAATATCACCCGGACTCTGGGACAGAAAGAGATCGCCTTCCCCGCCGATCCCAATGCCCATTTCGGCGGCAGGATCATCAAAACCTTCTATCATCCCTTTGAGAACATCAATCAGCTGCCCGCCTCTTTGCGTTATCCCAAAGAACTTGAAGGTCTGCTGATCTTCCTCAAGCTGTGGGACGAAGGTCTTGCCCTCTATGAAAAGGCTCTGGAAGCGGCTCCTGCGGCTTTCAGCGAACTGCTGGAACGCGAACTCAATCTGGGACGTTTCATCCGTACGGCTCTTCAGACCTGCTACAACACCAAGAAGTGGTACTGCCTCAATCTCAAGCTGCAGACGATCACCGCTGCGGAAGAGGGATTGGCTCTGCTGGAAGAGATCGAAGCCCTGGCCCACGAAGAGATCAGGAACGCTGAAGAGACCATGGAATATGTGGAGCTTGACTCCCGTCTGGGCTGGGAGCCCAGTATGGAGTATGTCGGTGACAAATGGCATCTGGAGTGGAAGATCCGTCAGGTCAACAGCGCTTTGCGCGAGATCGGCGACTACCGCCGTATGCTCTCCCTGACCGGGAATGAAAACTGATCTGAAACAATAAACAAGCGCCTCCGTTTGCGGAAAAGATTTCCGTCAACGGAGGCTTTTTTTACTTTTTCGCCGGATCTCTTGAAATAAAAAAGCCCCGGCGGACCGGAGCTTTTTTGCGGGAGCGGAAGATTACTTTTTGACCTGATTGTTTTCAAAGTATTCCACCAGCTCTTTAGAAAGAGCGGGAACATCCTCGCGATTGCATCCGCTGCGCATGGACTTGTGGCCCAGCACACCTGCGGCAACGGACTGACGGGCCGCAATGGGAGAGGTGTTGGTCTTGGCGCCGAAACGGACAAAATCCAGGAAGTTGTCGATGATCGGAGAGTCCGCACCGCCGTGACCGCCGGTCACAGGTTTGAGTTTGTAAATGATATCCGGGGTCTTGCGGGGACCGCGCTGAGTCCAGACGTGGACTTCGCACTCGCCGGAGTCACCGATGTTTTCAACACGGCCTTTGGTGCCGATAAAGGTGTAGTTGCGCTCGGCATCGGGCGTATAATGGCACTGCATGTAGGTCATCTGGGCGCCGTTTTCAAGCTGCATCATCACCATACTGTGGTCCTCCACGTCGATGATGGGGGAAAATCCCGTCTGCTCCAGCGGCGGATACTGTTCGATCTTCCATCTGGCGCATCCTTTGGTCTCAGGAGAACGGCGTTCGCAGCGGTTGTAAACGCTGAGCATGCCCATGCCCACCACGCTCTTGGTGTAGCTGCCCATCAGCCAGTGCATCACGTCGATATCATGGGCGCCCTTCTGGAGCAGGAGACCGTTGCTGTAACGCTGTTCTGAGTGCCAGTCGCGGAAATAGGCATCGCCGCCGTAGTTGACGAAGTGACGGCACCAGCCCACCTGGATCTCTCCGATCAGGCCGGAATCAATGATCTCTTTCATCTTGAGGACCACGGGGAAGTGGCGCATGTTGTGTCCGATGAAAAGTTTGCTGCCGGTGCGCATGGCGGTCTCAAGGATGCGGTCGCAGCCCTCAATGGTGATAGCCATGGGTTTTTCAAGATAAACGGCTTTGCCCGCCTCAAGAGAGGCCACGGCCATCTCTTCATGGAGATAGTCAGGAGTGGCGATGATGACAGCACCGATCTCTTTCACTTTCAGCAGATCACGGTAATCATCGAAAAGCAGAGCTTCGGGATACTGTTCGTGGAAAAATTTCTGGGCTTCCGGATCGATATCGCATCCGGCGATGATCTCGATCCCCTGATCCGGTCTGTGGGCTTCAAAACCGTGACGGCCGCGGCCGCCCGTTGCGATCAGTCCGATTTTCAACGTTTCCATCATGCAAACTCCTTATTTTGCTGCATTGAAATAATGGGTTCTATCTGCTATAATGTACGCGGTAAAATGTATTATATCAAGTTTTTTTTTGCCATTTATGCCATAAAATGATATAAAAAAGAGACTGTGGATGTAAAAAATTAACTTTTTGAGGCCAGCCTCCCGTGCCGGAAAAGGGGGGCGGGAACGGGGAGGGTGTTCAGCTCGAAAACAGTCTGCGCGCCACACCATAAAAAACGGGGTAAGCGTCCGTCAAGGCGCTTACCCCTTTTGTGGAAGGCT
>JAFVYP010000104.1 GCA_017508555.1 Lentisphaeria bacterium | reverse complement strand
GAACTGCTGGTGATTACTGCACAATATTGCCGCAATCATGTAAAAGTTCTGTATGACCGTATCGGTATGCAGGCCGCAGGGGGCGGCGCGTTGGCTGGGAATACTGTGAATGCTATGAATACTATGAATATGAGTGCGCCGCAGAATACGGCTGGTTTCGCCCAACAACAAAATATCCCGCTTTTCTTTGAAAGTAAGGGGGGGCGCGGGGGGGAAAGAAAACTTTCTTTTCCCGTGAAAAGAAAGTTTCCTTTCCCCCCCGCACAGCCAGCCTTTACTCTCATAGAACTGCTGGTGGTGATTGCGATCATTGCGATTTTGGCGGCGATGCTGATGCCGGCGCTGAGTCAGGCGCGGATGAAGGCCCGTACGATCTCCTGTATCAACAATTTGAAGCAGATGGGTTTGGGGGTGGCCAATTATGCCGGAGATTTCTCTGATTATTTTCCCACCAGCGCTCCTGCGGAGGGGTTGCCCACGCCTACTGGCGAAGCGTATGTTCCCGGCTGGAAACTTCTGCTGGAGGGCAAATACATTCCCTACACCCAGCTGGACTGTCCTGCGGATCCGACCAAGCGTGTGATCGAGGACTACAAGCCGCTTTCCTGGATGTCCTACGGCGGCAAGTGGTATAACAGGAGTTACTGTATTGAGACGAGTCTCGGACAGCGTTCCGGCAGCAATTATGCGGCGCCCATGCGTTTCAACCGGAGTAAATCTCCCGGGCGTCTTGTGATGATCTTCTGTAC
This sequence comes from Lentisphaeria bacterium, assembly GCA_017508555.1. Taxonomy (GTDB): domain Bacteria; phylum Verrucomicrobiota; class Lentisphaeria; order Victivallales; family Victivallaceae; genus UBA1784. Next base: position 23,143 of record JAFVYP010000104.1, on the reverse strand, counting down.
CGATCCTTACGTGAACAATCCCCGTTCGGATCAGCCCAGTGACTTTTACTACGGCATTGACACCTACTGGGGCCACATGGATGTGGACAGTGCCTCCGGCAACAAACCCCGTATTTTGGAATCTCTGGCGATCCACAATATGCACATGAATATCCTGACGGCCGACGGCAGAGCGCAGAGTTACCGCATTCTTGATTCAACCAGTGCCAACTGGAAAGAATATTACGTTTACAATGCCGCGACGGCCAATGCCAAACTCGGTTCCTGGGAAAGCCGTTCACTCCGGAACAAATAATCAGGAGGATCTGTCAAAGTGATTTCCGACACAATCAAAAAAGCCGCCGGTTGGCTGCTGGTGCTGGGTTTGATATCTGCCGTTTCAGCGGATATTCCCTTCAAGTCCATCGTTCTGCCAGCGGTTCCGTCTGCGGCGGAACTTGCCGCCGCTGAAGAGTTGAAGCTGCATCTGGAGCCTGTTGCCGGCTGCAAGGCGGTCATCAGTAAAGAAAATGCCAAATTTGCCGTGCCTGCGGTTTATTTGGGAAACACGCAGTTTTCTCAAAAAAACAACAGCCGCTGTCAGATTTCCGGCAGGGATGCCTGGCGTATCAAACGGGTTGGGCGTGATCTTGTCATTACCGGAACTCCCGCTGTCGGAACACTTTACGGCGTATATGAGTTTCTGGAAAAGTATTGCGGTATCCTCTGGCTGGATCAGTACTACACCCATTTTCCCGTCAAAGGAACGGTCCGGATACCGTCCAAACTGGATGTTTCCGGGAAGCCTGCATTTGCTTACAGAGGGATCTTTACCACATTCAACGAGGGTCCCGGGCGGGTCCGTTTTTTGATCCGGAACCGTGAAAATCTGTTTTTCGAGGACCGTCAGGCGCAGAAGGAGCTTGCCCGCTGGGGATTGGCGCCTGTTTTCGGCAGTCCCGGCTGTCAGGATACCCTCTGGCAGTATGTGAAACAGTGGCCGGAAAAGGGGATGGAAGCGTGTTATTCTCTGAACAGCAGCGGCCAGCGTGTCCGTGCGGTGGGCTATACCGGTCCCGGACAGGTCTGCTATACCAATTTGAAAACACGGCAGCTGTTTATTGCGCAGTTGAAAAATTTTATTGCGGCAGACAGAAAAAAGGCGGGGAAGGAGTATCCGAAACTCTACTGCATCATCCAGAACGATGTGGATGAGCGCTGCGAGTGTCCCGGTTGTCTTGCGGCGGAAAAGAAGTACGGTGCGTATGCCGGGGTGCTGCTTGAGTTTGTCAATGCCGTTGCACAGGAGATCCAAAAGAGTTATCCCGATGTGCTGATCCAGACGGATGCCTATATGAATACGGAGCTGCCGCCGGTCAGGGGGATTCGTGCAGCGGAAAATGTCCGTGTCCGTTTCACGCCTTTCAGTTGGAAGAAAAACCGTTATGACTCCATGCGTCCCTTGAACATGCCGGGCAACCGTCAGGCGGACGATTGTCAAAAATGGAGCCGGATCGCCCGGATCCATATCTGGGATTATTGGGTGCTTTTCGGCAGCACGGCGGGAAATAACGCAGGCGTTATCCCCATCCTTGCCATGGTTGAAAACCACAGACTGTATAAAAAATGCGGCAGTGAGTATGTGTTTTCCGAGTGTGAATATCCAGACAGAAGCAGCTTCCATCCTCTGCGTGTCTGGCTGGGCTATCAGATCAAACTCAATCCCGATCAGCCGCCGGAAGCGCTTGTGGAAAAATTTTTCAAAGGCTACTATGGAAAAGCGGCCTCTTCCATGCACAAACTTTACTCGCTGATCCTGGCCCGTCAGGCGGAAGCTCCCCGGCTGGATGCGGCGGATGCAGATGCACGGACTTATCTGGATACCGACTTTTTCATCGATGCGGAAAAATTGCTTGCAGCCGCAGAAAAACTGGCGGCAGGAAATCAGGAGATCCTGGCGCATATTTCCAATGAGCGTGTGCCGCTTGATATTGCCCGTCTCCGGCGTATCGGCGAAACAAAGGGTCTGCCCGGTACGGAAATTGTCAAAAAGCGTTTGCGTCAAAACTGGCGGAAGAGCATCCGGCGCTGGTACTTCGGCGACCGCGAAAAGAGAAATATCAAAGTGATGGATGAGTTCTTTGCTTCTGTTTCCCGGATGACTCAGGGGGCTAAATATCCGCTGCCGCCGGAGATCAGATCTGCGCAGGTATTCGACATCACCCATGCTGATTTCAAAACGGCTTCCACCGCCTCTTACGGAACCTGTATCGTTGCCGATCCTCAGGCGGTTGGGGGAAAAGCCATGATGATCTCTCAGACCAAACGGAATATTGATCCGCGGAAGTTCCATGGGAAAAATGCCGCCTCTTTCCGGTTCGGTGTTTATTCTTCAATGGCCAAAAAGCATCTGAAAGAAGTGGGATTGGCCAAGTGGAAATTTCCGAAGGATGAAAAATACCATCTTTACAAGATCGGTACCGTTGATCTGGATCAAAGCTGTATGGTGTGGGCGGCAGACTGGCTGATCCAGCACCGTCTGGATAATCTTGTCGTCCACGGTGCGGATAACCGTTACACCATTTATATATCCCTCAAGCTGCAGGGACCGGCTTATGTCAAAGGGGCTCAAAAGGTCAATGCGGTTTTCTGCGACAGGATCATCGCTGTTCCTGTGAAACCGTAAATCATCGTCAGGAAGAAGATATGAGGAAATTTCTGAGTTGTGCGGCGATGTGTGGACTGCTGCTTGCTGTGCAGGGTTCTCCCGTGATCGTTACTTCTCCCGGAGCGGCAGGGGCGGAAAAAACCGCCGCTGCGGAGCTTGCGGAGCATCTGTCAAAGATATTGGGGAAAAAAGTTCCTGTTGTCCGGGAGGGGACACACCCGGTTTCCGGCAGACGGATCTTTGTCGGAAAAACCGGTTTTGCCGCAAAGCATGGCCTTGGCGGCAAATTTCAGCCGGAGGAATCCCGGATCAAAAGCTGCGGCAAAGATTTGATTATCACCGGAGGCCGTCCCCGGGGGACGCTGTATGGCGTTTATGAGTTTCTGGAACGGACAGGCAAGGTTGCCTGGCTGGATGAAAAGACAACGGTCATTCCGGCCGATCCCGGGCTGACGTGGGAAAATCTGGATATTCGGGTGCAGCCCTCCTTCCGTTACCGGGGGATCTATACAACGCCCACCTGGAGCGCTCCTGACCGTTCTGCCCGGTTGAAATTCCTTGCCCGCAGCAGAGAGAATGTCTATTGGGAGTGGCGCTTGACCCCTCAGGAGCGGGAACGCTGGGGCATTTCACCTGTGCTGGGACGTCCTGCTCCTTTGAACACCATGCACTACTATTCTGTTCTCTGGCCCAAAAAGGGTATGGAGACGGCCCGCTCTCTGAATCTGGACGGCAAACGGGATTCTTCCAAATCTTATGCCGGTCCCGGACAAATTTGTTTTTCAAGTCCTCTTGCGCGGAAAAGAGTGGCTGAGCAGATGCTGGAATTCATTGCGCTTGACCGCAAAGATTTTCCGGATATGCCTCCGGTACTCTACAATCTTTCCATCAACGACACCCACGACCGTTGTGAGTGTAAGGCGTGTGTCGGGAAGGCTCAGAAATACGGATCTTATGCTGGAACGGTACTGGAATTTGTCAATTTTGTCGCAGACCGTATCAAGCCGGTTTATCCGGAGATCAGGATCCAGACATCGGCTTATCTTTTTACGGAAAAAGCGCCGGAGGGGATCAAGCCACGTTCCAATGTCATCGTCCGTCTCTCTCCCAGTCCCTGGGGCAGTCAATGTCAGACCATGGTTCCTCTGGATGCGCCGGTCAACAGAAAAACGCTGGATGATATGAAAAAATGGAGCCGTGCCGGCGCGATCCAGCTCTGGAATTATTGGGTCATTTTCGGCAATGCAGCTGGCAGAAACGCGGGGATCACAGGAATTCCCGCCATGATCTCCAATTTGAAGATCTTCAAAGAGCTGGGGAGTGACTATGTTTTTTCAGAATGTGAATTTCCGGATACGGCCAGTTTTCACAGTCTGAGAGTCTATCTGGGCTATCAGCTGCTGCGCGATCCTTTTCAGCGTGCCGATCGGCTTGTCAGCCGTTTCTTTGCCGCTTATTTCGGACCGGCAGCGGAGGCGATGAAAAACTATTATGATTATCTGCACCGGCGTCAGGCGGAGGCTCCTTCGCGGGATACGAATGATGCGGCCCTGCGTCCGCAGCTGGATGCGGCTTTTTTCCGTTATGCGGATAAATGTTTTGCCGCAGCTGAAAAAGCGGCCGCGGGCCGGAAGGAATATCTTGACCGGATCCGTCTGGAGCAGGTCTCTCTGGATATTGCCAGACTTTCCGTCCGTACCCTGAAAACGGATCTTCAGGCCGCTGCCCGGCTGAAAAAGAATTGGCAGGATGCCTTGAAACGGCATTACGGAAAAGTGCCGCCGCGGGAGGCTGAGGCGTTCAAGCAATTTTTCCGGAAGATCATGCCGCCGGAAAAGGGATGCCGGTATCCCCTGCCGGAGGAACTGGCTTCCCGCGTGAAATATGACATCGCCTGGCCTGATTTTGCGGCTGTCAAAAATCTGGCCTCTTTCGGTGTTGCCCTGAAAGAGGATCCCCAGTCTCCCTGCGGAAAAGCGATGTGTATCGCGCGCCCGCTGAGAATGCCGGAAAAAGGATTTCATAGCAAGGTCCTTCAGACCGGTGTTTTCAGCCGGACTGCCAAAAAAGCTCAGGTGACAAAGATCTTCCGGGTCAAAGCCGATGAAAAATATCACTGGTACACCCTGGGGGAGGTGAAGCTGGATCCTGTTTCTATCCTCTACGTCCACAGAAGCTGGTTTTTGCAGCATCTGCTGGATAGATATTATATGCCCGGGGAGGAGAACAGATATGAGATCCGCGTGTCTCTGAAGGCCGCAGGACCGGCTTATTCGCCGGGATCAACTGCTGAGAATGCTCTTTGGCTTGACAGAGTCCTGCTGCTTGCGCCAGCGGGGAAATAAAAGCTGCTTTTTCAAGGCGGCCTCTTGCGGATACACTTTTGTTTCCGGCAAGGGGCGGCAAGGTCCGGGGAAGGATCTGCGCGTTACTGTTTGCGGTATTCTCCCGGACTTTTTCCTGTAAAGACTTTGAAGACTCTGTTGAATTGTGAAACGGAACCGAATCCGGTGTTGTAGGCGATCTCGCCGACTGAAAGAGCGGTATGTTCCAGAAGTTCCCGCGCTTTGGTGACGCGGAAGCTGTTCAAATAGTTGATGAAGGTGAGATTCATCTCTTTTTTGAACGCATGAGCCAGTCCCCCCGGGGAAATATAATGCTTTTTAGCCACCGCACCGAGGGTCAGACGGCTGCGGTAATTTTCTTCCATATATTTTTTGATGACTTCGATCTTGGCAGGCGTATTGATCTTATCCATATAGATCAAATTTTCATGGAGCCCGGTCAGGTGCCTGCCGATCATCGAGAGATACTCGATGATCCCCTCCAGCTGAAGCGTTGTGACGGCCAGGGAGTTGTCGTAGGCGTTCTGCAGTTCCAGCGGATCCAGACCGCACTCTTCTGCCAGCTTTCTGATGTCGGCAGAAGAGGCGCGTTCGCTGTTTTCCAGATGGAACTGACCGCTTGTCATACAGCCCAGATAAGTTCCCTGATGGTCGAAGAGCGGAACAACGACTTCATGAAGTCCGGCATGGCAGCGGTAACAGACCGGAGCCTTTTTCCGGGCGGCCAGACGGGCGTTGGCAATATCACATTCACTGCACCGCGCCTGTCCGGCGGGGGCCCCCCGCAGGGCGCTGCAGAAGGGATTGAAACGCGCGCCGCTGGAAAGTCTCAAAGTCCTGTCATCGGCGGATATATAGTCAATGACCAGCCCCAGCAGTTTGAAAATAATACCGCAATATTCATGCAGATGTTTTTCCCTGCCCAGTTTGGCAAAGACTTCAGGAGAAATACTTTTGTGTCCGTTCTCGCGCATTTGTGTTTTACAGGATCATTCCGGCGATCCATCCCGCAGCCAGAAGCGGCAGGTTGTAGTGGATGAACGTGGGGATCGTTGAGTCGTAGATATGGTCATGCTGTCCATCAGCATTGAGTCCCGCCGTGGGGCCGAGGACTGATTCTGAAACGGGAGAACCCGCATCTCCCAGTGCTCCCGCCACGCCGACGATGGCAACTGTCGCCAGAGGCGATATGCCCATTTTGACGCACAGCGGCACATAGATCGCCGCGATCAGAGGCACTGTTGAGAAGGAGGACCCGATCCCCATGGTGATGATGAGACCGATCAGCAGCATGAGAAAAACGGCCAGTCCCTTCTGGTCGGCCAAACCGCTGGATGTCATTTCCACCAGTGTGTTGACCGCGCCTGTTTTTTTCATCACTTCAGCAAACCCGTTGGCGGCGATCATAATGATACCGATGCCGCCCATCATATTGACGCCCTTGACAAAGATATCCTGCGTTTCGCGGAGCTTGATGACCCCCGTGAGGACAAAGACAAGAACACCGGCCAGGGCAGCGATCACAAGGGAATTCATCCAGATCTGTCCGGCAAGTCCCAGAATGATGGCGATGATCCCGGCAATGATTTTCCAGGGTTTGATCTCTGTCTTTTCCAGCATATCGGCCCGGGCGGTTTTTTCCGGGTCGTAATCCCGGGGCTTGCGGTAGCTGATAAAGACAGATATCAGCAGACCGGCCACCATGCCCAGCGCCGGAATGAGCATGGCACGGGGAGCCATATCATAAGTGGCTTTGACGCCGTTGCTGACGATATTGGCAATGAGGATGTCATTGAGATAGATCCGGCCGAAACCGAAGGGCATGAACATATAGGGCGTAATGAGGCCGAAGGTGAGAATACAGGCCACCATGCGCCGGTCAAGGCGGATCTTGTCAAAGATCTGCAGCAGCGGCGGAATCAGCACCGGAATAAAGGCGATATGGACCGGAATCAGATTTTGTGAAGAAATAGCCGCCAGGGTCAGGATCAGCAGCAGTGTGTATTTGAATAAGAAAAGTTTTTTCGGCGTCACTTCTCCGCCCAGGCGCTTGAAAAGACTCTGGGCCAGCAGTTCAGTCAGGCCTGAATAAGAGATGGCGATGGAAAAGGCTCCCAGCATGGCATAGTTGAACGCCAGCTGCGCTCCGTTGGCCAAACCAGATCCCAGAAAAGCCTTCATTGTTTCCGTACAGCCGATCCCCGCTGTGACACCGCCTGTCAGAGAGGCGATGATGAGCGCAAAGACCACATTGAGACGCATGGCTGACAGCACAAGAAGGACAACAACGGATATCAATACCGGGTTTTTGAGAAGTTCAAGCAGCATGAAACACCTTTTGTTTTTTCAGATGGATGATGATTTTTTTGTTCAGGATAATTTTTGAGCCAGTTCGACAAGGATCTGTGCATATTTTTCCAGAGATCCCATATCTGCTTTTTCCTCCGGAGAGTGTTCACCCATTCCCCGGATCCCTGCAATGGCAATGGGGATTCCGGAAGAGGCAAAACAGCTGGCATCAGTGGCACCGCTCATACGGGTGAAGTCCGGTTTTCTGCCCAGATGTTTTTCCATACATGCGGCAAAGAGTTTTATTTCCGGCGCATCGGTGGATACGGTCACGGGGGGACGGCTGGAAATGACCGTCACTTCAAGGCCCGTCGTTTGACGGACAAGATCAATGATCTCCTCCTGTTCCTGCGGGGCAACTGTCCGGAAGTTCAGCGTCATTTCCGCCATTTCCGGGATCTGATTGGCGGCCAGTCCCGCGTGGATGACCGTCGCTGCCATGGTTTTATGCCAGAGATCATCTGTCGAGGGATTCTGCCAGAGGGCCTTCAGACGGCTGTATCCTGAAAGTAATTTGTCGATGGCGTTGTCGCAGAGATGGGGCGCAGAAGAGTGACCGCTGACGCCGCGGGCCGTCAGTTTCAGGTTGAGGATGCCTTTCTGAGCGCAGCAGATATTGCCGTTGCCGTAAAAATCCATAATGACGATCAGGCGGCTGGCCGAATATCCCCGGCGAGCCATTTCTGCCGTGAGTTTTCCGCCGATCTCCTCATCGCCGGAAAAGATAGCTCCCACTGAGGCCTCTTTGCTTTCGCAGAGGGCTTTGATGACGGCAACGGCATTGCCCAGGCAATCGGCAGGCCCCCGGCCGATGATCCACTCGCCCTCCTGGCGGGGGGAGTATTGACTTTCGTGATCCGCCGGGACAACGTCCAGATGGGCATTGAGCAGCAGGGCAGGGGTTTTGCCGGGAACTGTGGAGGCAAAGAGGAGCTTCTTTTCCCCCATCTCTTCAAACGTACAGTAAAGCCCTCTTTCTTTGAGGAAGGCGTACACCAGCTCCTGGGCGCGGTTGACCGCTTGGGCATCCCGGGAAACAGGACGCTGACGGATCAATTCTTTCAATAATTCGATATATGTCTGCATTTTTATTTGACAGGGGAATAAAATTTTTCAAAATTCTCTTCGGTCAGCTGCTGCCATGCGCCGCTGTATGCTTCCGGCTGATAATCAGCCACATCAAAAAAATTGTTTTTATCGGATATGCGCTCCATGATCTTTCTGTCCTCACAGAGCTGCGCTGCCACGGCTTGCGTGTTGTAGTTATTGGTGGAGGCATCTGACCCCCACATGACTTTGCCTGCAAAACCCTCGTAGCCGCAGAGATAGAGGCGTTTCAAGACATCCTGACGATAGACCATGGGTGTTCCCGGGGTGATATCTGCAAAAATATCCACTTTCGTTGCCGGACAGGAAAATTCACCCATGATCGCGGTGTATTCATCCGTCCAGGGCCAGCCCACATGGGCCAGCGCTGTCCGGAGACGGGGAACTTCCATCAGACACTCGAACATCATGGGACGGTTGTATTTGGCCGCCGGACTTTTGCTGTATAAAATGCCGCTGTGAAAGTGGACCGGACGCCCGGTTTCTGCAATGAGGTTCAGCTGCGGCAGGATCTCTTCCGGATAAAAGTGATTGCAGATGATCTTGAAACCGCGGATGCCTTGTTCCACTGAAGAGGTGATCTGCTTATCAATGTCTTTATCCGTTGGATCTATCCAGAGGACAGGGAGAAAACCAGTTGCGGCAGAGGTGAACTCCAGTACCTTTGCCAGACGGTGTTCCCAACGCTGCTCGTGTTTGACCGGAATATAATTTTCAGGGAAAAGGCTGAAAACAGCGCCGCCGGTGATTCCTGCGGCGCTGGTTTTTTCCATAAATTCCTGCGGCGAGTCACTTTCGCCGTAGAACATGTGGATATGACAGTCAAACATTTTTACAGCGTGACTCCGGCCAATGCGCTTGCAAGGGGATCTGTTTCTTCTGTTTCCAGCAGGGTTTCAACAGCCGCTGCTGCACATTCCACAGCAAATGTATCCGTCTGAAGCTCAAGGCCGCTCTCTTCTACGGCGGAAACGCTCAGTTCAGTTTCCGCGCTGACGGGCACGACCGGCAGATCCACGCCCACGCCGAATCTGAAATCATCAGAGACTTCACCCACGTTTTTGGCTTTATCCTGAGCCGTCACATTGTAGGAGTAGATGCCTGTTTTCAGATTTTTCAGCGTAAGAGTATTGGTTTTCGTCGTGTACTTTTTGCCGTTGACAACGACGGTGTAAGAGGTCACGCCGATGTTGTCAGAAGCGGCATCCCAGGTAAGGGTGGTGACCTTTCCTTCGGTGGAAGCGGTGAGTCCCTCCACCTGTCCGGGGGCAGTCATGTCCTTGAGGGTGATGGACTTGCTGACAGCTTTGGATTCATTGCCCTCCTCGTCGTAGGCTGTGACTGCAAAGGTGACTTTTTTACCGGCAAGGTCATCCTGAAGGAAATCAAAGAGATAAGATTCCTCCTGAGTCCGGGCGGCCAGTTCACCGTTGAGATAAATGTTGTAGCCGGCGACCTGAACATTATCTGTAAACTTGCTGATGCCCAGCAGAACGGCACTGGTGCTTTCCTGAGAGAGGACAAGTTTTCCTGTTTTGGGTTTTGTCGTATCTCCCACATAGAAGGAGACACTGTCAGAGACAATGCTCTTATTTTTAGCCTTGTCTATGGCAACGACGGTAAAGGATTCTGTTCCGGCGGCCAGTCCCTTGATGGTGAGGGAGTTGGTCTTTGTCGTATAAACTTTTCCGCTGCGGCCCAGCGTGACCTGATAGGAAACGGTCCCCACGTTGTCATAGGGTTCATCCCAGAGCAGCGTGACAGCTGTCTGGCTGGCGCCGCTGCCGACGGTAAGACCGGAAACTTTTACAGGAGCCGTTACGTCCTTGATATTGAGCTTTTTGGATGCCGCTTTGGACTCATTGCCTTCGGCATCGACGGCTGTCACTTTGAAGGTGATGCTGCCGGCCATGTCAGGCTCTTCGTAGATAAAGAGCGTGGAGTTGGTTTCTCCGACAAGTTCATCGTTTTTGTAGATCAGATATTTTTCAACTTTTGTATTGTCCGTAAAATCGTTCATCATAAGACAGATGCGGTTTTTGTCGAGCTGGTAATCCACAAGCGTTCCTTTGGTCGGTGCTGTGATGTCCCTGACAGAAAACTCAACGGGCTCAGAGATCTCGCTTCTGTTTTTAGCTTTATCCAGCGCGATGATCTGGACCGTATGCTGTCCTGCGGCCAGTCCCTTGATGGTGACTTCTGTTTTATTGCTTTTGTAAGTCTTTTTGCCGTCGATGATGATCTCGTAATTGGTGGCAAACACATTATCAATGGGTTCGGTCCAAGAGATAACTGTTTTCTTTTCATCCGCATCTTCAGCAACGGTGATGCCGGTGACTTTGGCCGGAGGCGCTGTATCTTTGCCGGTCAGTTTCTGGATGTTGCTGACGGTCATTTCACCCGTTCCCACGTTGCCGGCAGAGTCAGCTGCTTTGAAATAGATCGTTCCGTTGGCCGTGATCTGGATGGAACCGGTGTATTTTTTCCACTTTTTGTTATCAAGACTGTACTGGATGGAGGTGATTTCCCCGGCATCTTCCGCCGTTGCGGTCAAGATAACTCTTCCGGTGGGGATATCCGTGTTGTTGCTGCTGACGGTAATAACAGGAGCCTCCTTGTCGATTTTGTCAACAACCACTTCACGGATCGTTTCATTGCCGGCCCGGTCGGTGGCCTTGTAATAGAACGTGCCGTTCTGGGAGACCAGCTGCTGCCATTCCTTTGCGGGATCTTCGATCATGACCCAGTCAGAACCGTTGAGACTGGTTTCAAAAAGGATGACACCGCTGGTGGCATCTGAGGCAGAGACAAACAGCAGCACATCCTGATTGGTCCATTGGGCGGCATTGCCCCGGACGGTGATGACAGGATCATCATTGTCGATTTTTTCGATCTTGACCTCTTCGACCGTCTCATTTCCGGCATTATCCACAGCTTTGGCAAAGAGAGAACCGTTGCCATAGACAACGACACCGGCTTTGGGGTCATATTCAAGCCATGTTTTTTTGTTGTCCAAGCTGTAAAGGATCTGAGCCAGACCACTTTCACCATCGGAAGCAGAGAGCGTGACAGCCGCACTGTCGGCACCCCAGTCGATATCCTCGACTTCCGCAGTCAGAACAGGGTTTGCCTTGTCGATCTTGGTGACTTTGTATTCCGTCACTTTGCTGTAAACGCCGCCTTCATCCGAACTGCGGAAAAAGACGGACATATTGCCGTCAACGGAAACCGCTTTGGAATATGTCATCCAAATCGTTCCGTTAAGGGAATACTCTTTTGTTTTGGCACCTTTGGCAAAACTGGCGGTAAGCGTAATATTTTTGTTGGTCCATTCTGTTGTGCTGGCTTTGACCGTCGGGGCCGCATTGCTTGCTTTGAGTTGAAGATTTTTGGTATCGAATTCAACAACAGTGACGCAGTCGATGGTCCGGTTTTCGCCGCTGTAAAAATAGGATCCGTCCCATCTCATGCGTTTATTGTTGTCATAGGTGTCATCAAAGATGATCTCTTTGGTGGCGTCATCATATCCATACCCCAGCATGGAGTGTCCGGTAATGTGGACGATGACTGCTCTGCCGGCATCGATCTCTTTTTTGTAATCTTCAAAAGTGAACGTGCCGCCTGCGCAATCGACCTGTTCGTTGCGGGTTTTGGTTGTGTTCAACGCGTAACCGGCATTGTTGACATACAGCATGAGGCCGCCGAGAAGATCGCTGTAAGCCAGGGGGATCTCCACATTGGTTCCATTGTTGCTGATGGTGACTGTTTCTCCGGTCTTGAGGATCTCATCAAGCGTCAGGGGGCCGATGGGAGAGGTGTAAACCAATGTGCCGGTATTTTCATCGACGCCGCGCCAGAACTGATTGGTTCCGAGATAGTCGGCAATGCAGTCCCAGACGGAAACATTCAGCTGAGTCGTCCCTTCAACAAAGGTGTAGGGTTTTTCCTGCTCCGGCGTTGTTTCCGTTCCGTTGATCTCGTAGAATCTTTCAACATGCCCCTGGGACGCAATGGCGTTGCCCAGAACGGTATCGAAGGCATCCATGTCATATTTATCGCCGTCAAGTCCGCGGGCATTGAGTTCGACTTCTCCTTTGATCAGCTTGGAAACATCATACCCCATATAGCCGTGGCGGTCATAGTATCCCAGAAGCATGCCCATGACAGTGGCTGTGCAGCCGTACATGTATTCAGCCTGGGGGACGGTATAATTGACCTTGACAGGACCATCGGCTTTGATGGTGAAACTCTGGGCTGTGCTCCAGTTGGAAATATTGCCCGCGGCATCGACCGCATTGAGCTGGAAGGTGTAAGTGCCTGCTGCGGGATTTTCAATCAGATAACTGGTGCCGTCAACCGTGATGCCGGGCCCGAGCAGTTCATCGGTGTTGGTAAAGCGCAGATGATAACCGGCAATACCGGTATCGTCGATGGCGTCGTTCCACGAGATCAGGACGCCTTTATCCGTGATCGTATAGGTGGGGTTGCCGTTGAGCAGCGGTGCTTTGGTATCGGCAGGCGTATCTGAAACAAAATTCAGCTGATATTTTTCAGTATCCATACATCAGACCCTTATGTTTTATTCGGCTTTTTATTTTATTAATAATATACACAGGATAATTTAGCCTTGGAATCCTCTTTTTGCAAATGTTTTTTGAAAAAAAATCTCTATTGAGGCGCTTGGCCGCCGGAAAGTTCCACCACATCCACCTGACAGCCGGTCAGGCGCTCTGTTTCCGGATACGCAACCTCAAAGAAAAAGGCTTCTCCCGGACGGGCCAGATCTGCCGGAAAACGGCCGTTGCAGAAGCTGGTGAAATATCTTGATGTGCTGCCGGAGGCGAAAGAAAGCTGCACACGGAAACCGGCATCATTTTTCCTCTTTTCTTTGAGACGGACCGTTATGCGCAGTTTTCCCGGAGAGGGGACGGCTCCCCGCAATTCCAGGCCCTGTGCCGGGACCGGGATCGGTGTCCCCGTTTTCTGCCAGACGGCTTCCGGCAGGACCGGGGGACGTTTTTTGACAAGTTTTACAGGGGAGCGTCTGAACAGCTGAAGAGAGCGTTCATCGACGAACGTCTGGTAGATCAGCTCCCAGTTGGGGGAAATAAGCAGATAACGGCTGAGCCGGTCTTCCGGAAAATAGAATGAAAAGAAATTTTCGATCAGAACATAGTCACCGGGTTTGCTGTCATCGCATGAGAAATCAAAATAAATATCGTAATCCGGGATGAGCAGACTGGCCGGACGCGGACCTGCTGTGACTTTTGCTCCCGGAGGGATGAGGGCTTTGATCTGTTTCATGGCCGGCATGGCATTTTCCCAGCGGGGGATCCCCGGCGTTTCCGTGTAGCGCCTCTGGGGGTCAGCGCAGGGGAAAAAGGGGATCTGGACGAACATGAAAAAACACAATGCCGCGGCCGTGAAAGAAGCCGCCGCTGCTCCCTTGAGGATATCTGCGTCCTCAAAGGGGAAAAACATTTTTCTGATAACGGCAGGGGATTTTCCCTCTCTGAGTTTTTTGATCCCGGCCAGAGAGGCTGCAATCAGCACCAGCAGCAGGGATATCTGATAGTGCCGCAGGACCGTCTGGGTGTCGAAACGGCGGTCGAGACTGAGCATGACCAGCTCAGGCAGCAGGGGCAGCAGATACAGGGGGGAAAGAAATGCAAGAAACAGAAAAGGCAGAAAAAGTGTCACCCAGAAAAGCAGATTGTGCCCGTTGAAGAGGGCGGGGAAAAAGATCCCCGGACGGGTCAGAGGCGATAAAGCGATCTCTGCTATATCTTTTCCCAGATGGGAGTAAAATCCCACATGGGCATAGGTTCCCTGAACAGGCGGATCAAACAGCGGCATCAGCAGTTTGATGGCAGCAAAACAGTAGAGGATCGACAGCAGAAAGAGAAGTCCCCCCTGCTTTTTTCTGCCCTGAAGAAACAGGACGATACCGTATCCGGCAAAGATGACTCCGGCGGTTTCCCGCACGCCCAGAGCCAGAATGAAAAGGATCCCCGCCGGAATATACCATTTTTTGATAACGCAAAGCACTGCACCCAAAAACAGGGGATAGAGCAGAAAGACTTCGTGAAAACCGTCAATCAGCGGCAGATTCATATTGGCGACGCCGGGAATGAGCAAATACCAGAGTCCCAGCAGAAAAGATCCGGCAACGGAGCCTTTGAGGTTCCGCGAGATCAGATAGACGAACAGGGCGCCGGAGCTTGTCAGCAGACTGCCTGTGAAGAGAAAGAGCGGCACGGATCCGGTGGCGACAACGGGCAGAAGAAGCATCAGGCTCGGGGTGAAGCGGGAACCGAGAAAATTGCCGTTGTTGAGATTGAGATAAAAGGGTTTGCCGTGGAAAAAGTTGTTGAGACATTCAAAAAAATGTCCCCAGTCGAACCAGGACATCGCCAGCGTTTCCAGGGAACGGATCTGCTCATAAGCGCCGTAAGAGGCGTAAAGAAAAGAGATCCCCGCCAGCAGAAGAAAGGCTTTGCGGCCCTCAAATTCCGGGAGCGCATCATATTTGCAGAGGGCTGCCGTCCGTCCGGCGCTTGCCGCAATGAGAAAAATAACAGCAGGAAGAAGGGGGAAGGTAAGGGGATAAAACCACAGGACCGCACATCCGGCAAGAGGCAGATTGGCCAGAAGATGATCCCTGACTGTTCTGCCGGCTTTGCGTAAAAGTTCCCGGGAAAGGGCGGCATAAAGCAGGGTAAGCCCTGCTGAAACGGCCAGAGAACTCCATGCGTACCGGGGATAACTGCTGATGGTTTGAAAGCGCAGATCGACAAAAAAAGCATTGGCGCATTTCAAAACTGCCGGATAAAGACATACCGCCGTCAAAGCAACAGCGGTATATTCCTGTATTTTTTGCAGAAACGCTTTGTTCATATTTGTTCTGTCGGATTATTTTTGCAAGTGGATCTTGGATACGGCTGCGTTTGACGGCAGGACCCGGAAGGTGATCTGCCACTGACCTTTGGGGGCATTTTCCGGCAGCGCAAGCTGATAACGGAATTTGCCTTTTTCGGCCGGGGCATAATGGGTATCATCGGTGAGACGTCCGGCGGGATCTCTGACTTCCAGACGGACCGGGATGGTCTCTTTGCAGCCGGTATCAGCCGTAATCAGTCCCTCTTTGCTGATGTTCATGCGGGGGAGGGGGAGTTTTTCCGGCAGCAGCAGACAGATTTTGCCGCCGGCGCCGGAAAAGTCCACACTGATAACCGTTTTTCCGTTCCGGTAACGGACGGGGAGCTGCCGCCGCGCCACAGGATCATAGACAACTCCTTTGAAGTTGGATATTGTCACCTCTCCTTTGACCGGAAGGGCCTTTTCTGCCATACGTTTCCAGGGACCGAAGTAATCTCCGTAAGTGCGTTTATCATTGATGATAAAGAGATAAGCTCCTCTCTTGTATGTGATGATATCCGGATCGTCTGACGTGATCTCCGGCGTATAAACGCTTTTGAGTTTTTCTCTGATCTCTTTACCCAGAGCCGTCAGCTCCGCTTTGACTTTAAGCGGATCTTTGCCGTGGCGTTCGATGGAGCGGATCCTGATATGGGGCAGAATGGCCGGCGGAACTGTCTCATCGGCGATGATGATGCCGCCGCGCAGCTGGAAATCATTGATTTTACGGAGGACACTTTCTGTTAAAATATCACAGTGGGCAAGAATCAGGATCTTCACCTCTTTGAGTTCGCCGCGCTGCAGATGATCTTCATAAATGACCCGGGGGGAGAGGCCGCCCCACTGAAGAGCCAGATGCAGATCCATGGGCCAGCCGCCCCAGCCGTAAGTGCCTCTTCCGGCAAAGATGGCGGAGCTGAAACTGTGGAGGATCGCAACGGGGGATTTTGCATCCGGGATCTTTTTGAGGGTCGCGCCCAGAGGATGCACGACGTCGCGCATCAGTTTTTCAAAAACGGGTTTGGTTTCGGGATTTGTCATCTTGTAGATGGAGGCTCCCTTGACAGGGGGCGGGAAGAATGAGCCGTCCCCGTGGAAGATCAGTCCCTGTACCGGACGTGTCAGCATGGCCCAGACGGCTTCAACGAGCGCATCGGGGGGGATGGTGATGTACCGGGCTGACGGATGCGCTTTGACCCAGGCCGGTTCGGGCGTGACCTTGATCTGGGCGGGGGCGCACTGGCTGCGGTAGCAGATCAGCTGTGTTCCGTGCATGACAGGACGGCCGTCGGCTGTGGCCAGAACTTCATCTATGGCGGCGGTCAGGCGCAGGGGATCGGGATAAGCATAGGTCCACTGTCCGGCCAGATCGGTCCTGCCGCCTGCGCCCACCACAGGAGGCTGGCGGGCAGAGGGAGCAAAGTAAGTCAGAAAGGGATGTTTGATCTCTCTGTGATAGATGTCTGAAATGACGGAGTGCATGTTGTTCCATCCGTCGCCCACGGTCCAGAACCAGCGGTAGTAGTGCAGATAGGGGTCATTATCCGCGACGATCCTGTCGGGGGGGAAGTTTTTGAGATTGACAAAATTGATGGTCTTTCCCTCTACCAGAGGCGGGATCTCTTTGCCTGAAAACTTTTTGTAAGCCTCCTTTTCGTAGCGGCTGAAGGAGGGGGCTGTCCTGTCGCGGATCTCCGAGTTGACATCCAACATCGCCAGCGCCGGGTGCGGGCCGTAGAGCTTTGCCGCGCGCCGGGCGATATCGCTGAAAAAGGCGACAGCTGCCGGATCGTTGGCATCCACATTCATTTTTCTGTTGCTGATGATGGGTTTGCCTGTCCGGGAAAGGCGGGGGAACTTTTTGAAAACGGAGGGAAAATGGGGCAGGTTGAAGTAATCCATTTTCCTGAAACCTGTATAGAGCATGTCATCCAGCTCTTCAAAGGGTTTTTCCAGATAGATCTGATTGTTTTTGTGATTGAGAAAACGGACGGCCAGAGATTGAAGTCCATGGGTGAATCCGGCGTTCTGCAAGTGGCTGTAATGGTCGCCGTATCCCCAGAGGATGACAGGCATCTGATCGTGGCTGACGGGGGCGATACGGTAGGTGAAAGTCTGCTGTTCTCCGGCGTAGCGGACTGTGGCACGATACTCGCCCACGGAAAGGCGGGTTTTGACAGGAAGCTGGAGCGTTTTGCTTTCACCGGGGGCAAGTTCTCCTGTTTTCTGCGCAGAAACGTTGCGGATGAGGATCTCGAGGGCGGCATTTTTTTCATTTCTCAAAAAGACTTTCCGTCCCCGGACGTGAAAGGCCAGCTTTTCGGCGGGACGCTGTTCCAGTTTGACAGAGTAAAGTTCTCCGTCAAAGGGATAAAAATTACCGACGGCTCTGTTGCCGATGGCCGTCCGGTACTGGGCCGCAGCCAGAGGACCGCCGGGCTGGACTGAGCAGAGGGCGTTGCTTTTGCCGTTGACGGTGAATTCGGCCTGTCCGGAACCGTTGTAATCAAAGGTCAGCGTATAGGTTTTCCCCTGGGTGCAGGGGAAGGCTTTGCCTCTGAGAACGGCTGTTTTTTGACCGAATCCCATCCAGGCGAAGGGGATGAGCCTTTTGCCGTCCCGGGTTCTGGCCAGAGCGACGGTAAAACCGGAGTTATCTTTGAGCAGACCTGTTTTTTTGTCGTAAAAATCGCCTTTGTTATCCCAGATCATCAGATAAAACTGTTTTGAACGGGGCTTTTGAAGCGAAAAACGGGCGGTCAGACGGAAGGCGCCCTTCGGAGTGAGTTCCGGATAAATTTTCTGAGAGATGAGGCCTTCCGGCTGTTTGGAACTGGCCTCAGGGGCATACAGGGCGCCGTTGCGGATGACGGTTTTGCCCCTCTTGGAAAATTTGATTTTTCCCGCAGGAAGCGGTTTTGAAAAATCCAGAATAACAGGCTCCTGAGCGGTCAGGCAGAGAAACGGAAAGATCAGAAGAAAAAGAAGAATGTGTTTGAACATGAGAAACTCCCTGTCTGAAAAGGTATTACTTTAAGATATCCAGTGCAATGGGCTTGTAGATGCCGCCCTCATGTCCGGTATTGAGGACGCGGACGGCCAGCACATTTTCTTTTCCCCATTGGATCGCCTGAGTGATATCCAGCTGAAACGGCTGGTTCCAGGCTGCGGGCCCCTTGTCGCGGCAGCCGATGTAAACGCCGTTGACCCAGACCCAGGCGGCCTCTTCCACGCCGGAAAAATTCAGTTCTGCGGCATTGCAGTCCGGCTTGGGCGGGGCCTGGAAACGGATCCTGTACCAGGCGGTCATGCTGCCTTTCCAGTAACCGGTTTCCCCGCGTTTCCACTGCTGATCGGGAAAATCTGTTTTGTAGTATCCGCTGAGATGTCCTGCGTTTTGCCGGTCGGGCAGAAATTTCCAGTCGGCATCCTGAAGAGAGATGGTTTTGACCTTGACGATCTCAAAATCCCAATCCTTCCGTTCGGAAAGACGGATGGTGCTGCCTGAAAAGGGGAAATTGCATCTGTTGGCCTCACGGACGGCCGCCGCATGAGGAGACTTGGCGGCGATGGCGCTCAGAAATGCTGTTTTTTTTGCCTGATCTTTGACCATCCGGGCGCAGATGATCAAATTCATTGTTTCTTCCAGTCCGGCCCGGGAGATCCTTTTTTCAAGTTCCGGGAGCGCCGCCTCTTTTTTGAGAAGATAAAATTCATAAACGGCTCTGGCCCGGATCTCTTTATCAGAAGAATCCAGTCCCTTCAGGATAGTTTTTTCCTTTTTTTGCGGCGAGGCCAGATCTTTCAGCCACGCTGTTCTGCGGGAAATCGGCGTTTCTCCTGCGGCGGAAAATAGACAAAGTGCGGCAAGGAAGAAAAAGGTCGTTTTGATGTGCATGATTTGTTTTCCGGTCAAGATACGATTATTTATAACTCTGCTATACTATAGCACAGGAAGGGGAATATTGCAAAAAATCCTCCCGGTATTCTGCCGGAAAGTCACAGGACCATTAAATGTCCGGATGATAATATATTATTAGTGATTTTTGTGATCTTGTTGTTTTTTGCTGCCGGAACTGTTTGAAAACAGAAAAGGAGAATGGTATATTTAGCGAAGATACAAAATGATAATTATTTCAACTTTTCAAAAAAGGAGTTGTGTTGATATGAAAATCCGTTTCGGAGTTATCGGAGCCGATCCCCGGCGCAGATCCAATTTTATTTTTCACAATTTTTCCAGAGAACGGGCAGAACTTGTTGCCGTTTGCGACCGGGACGCGGAGCAGTTTCCCCGGTTGAAAGAGACCTATCCTGAATTTGAAAATGTCAAAACCTACACCGATTACCGTGATCTGGTCAAAGATCCTGATATAGAAGCTGTTTTTGTTGTCGTGCGCGATGATTTTCACGAAGAGATGGCCGTTGCGGCGCTGGAAGCGGGCAAGGCTGTTTATCTTGAAAAACCCATGGCCATCAGTATCGAGGGGTGTGACAATATCCTCAAAGCCGCCATGCGCAGCGGCAGCAAACTGATGGTGGGGCATAACATGCGCTACATGAATTTTGTTCTCAAGATGAAAGAGATCATTGATTCCGGCGTGATCGGAGAGATCCAGAGTGTCTGGGTGCGGCATTTTGTCAATTACGGCAGCTGTTATTTCCGTCACTGGTGCGCGGAAAGAAAAAACAGCAACGGTCTGCTGCTTCAGAAGGGCGCTCACGATATCGACATCATCCACTGGCTTGCCGGAGGCTATACGCAGCGGGCTGTGGCCATGGGGAAACTTTCGGTTTACAACCGGACAGAAAAACATCTTGCTCCCGGAGAAAAACCCGATCGTTTTGTCTCTTTCACCCCCGAATGCTGGCCGCCCCTTGAGTTGACCGGCCTCAACGGCCAGATGGATATCGAAGATCACTCCATGCTGCTGATGCAGCTGGACAACGGCGTGCAGGCCTCTTATGAACACTGCATGTACGCGCCTGACAGCGAACGCAATTACACCTTTATCGGGACAAAAGGACGTCTTGAAAACATCGGAGATAACAGCCCGGGAACAGAGATCCATGTCTGGACAAACCGCGGTTCCCGCCGGCAGCCTGACATTGTTTATAAAGTCAGTCAGGGGACGGGGTCCCACGGCGGTTCGGATCCGCTGATTCTGGAGGGATTTTTTGATTTTCTGGAAAAAGATCTGCCGCCGCATGTTTCTCCCATAGCCGCCCGCAATGCTGTGGCGGCGGGGGTGATGGGACATGTTTCCATGCGCAGCGGCAGTATGCCCTGTGATATCCCTGCTTTGGATGAGGAGCTGATCCGTTATTTTGAAAACGGTCAGAAAAAGGCCTGATCTCAGGAAAAATGAAAGCGGAAAAATTTCTCTGCCGCAGCGGCTGCGGAGCCTGCTGCATCGCACCGAGCATCACCTCATCCATCCCCGGAATGCCCGGCGGCAAGCCCGCCGGGGTCCCCTGTATCCATCTGGATGAAAATTACCGCTGCCGGATCTTCGGCAAACCGGAGCGTCCGGCTGTCTGCGGTTCTTTGGAGCCCTCCTGTGAAATGTGCGGCACCTGCCGCGAAGAGGCTCTTTTCTATCTGGAAGAGCTGGAAAAACTTACAGCTCCCTGAAAAAGGAGAGGGGGATTTTTCAGGTATGCGCCTGTTTTTTGCCCACTTGTCCGTATCCATCCCTTTGCGTCCGAAAGGAACCCCTTTTCGGGAACGCGCTGTTCCCGAAAAGGGTCGATGGTATCGCGGGGAGGGGGCCGAACGTCGGCTCATATCTTTCTTTTCGCGGGAAAAGAGGTTTTTCCCCTCCCCACACCCCACCCCTTTTCGAGAAAAGCGAAGTATTTTTAGTTTTATATCATTGTATCTACCCGTATCGGGAACAGAGCCTAAATGAAAAACGGGTTTTGTTTTTTGCTCAGTTCCCTGTATATTATTCCCGGTTATCAAGAAGCAGCTGCTTTGACAAACGTTTAATGAGGTTATTTTGATGTTTGAAAAAATATCACTTGCCGGAGAGTGGCATTTTACTTTTGAGGATGGTTCTCAAACCCGGCTTCCGGTTCCCGGTTGTTTTGATGTTTCCGACAAATATCGGTTCCGCAGAGGCAAAGGCTGTTACAGCCGTACCGTTTCCGGTTCCGGCATGATGGAGCTTGCCTGCGACGGTCTGGGCCTGCGGGCGGAAATTTTCTGGGATGGCAATAAAATCTATTCCGAAACCACCGCCTATACCCCCTTCAACGTGCGTTTTGATGCCGGCCGTGCCGGAGATCATGAGTTGAAGATCATCTGCGACAATACCGTGGAGGAAACACCGGCATCGGAATTCCGCAGTTTTTACGACTTTTACGGATTCGGCGGCATCTACCGTGAAATCACGCTGCGCCGTCTGCCGGAAACGTTTTTTGATTCAGTCCGGGTGCTGCCGGATATGGAAACCGGATGCATCGGTCTTCAGGTGACACTGGGCGGAAAAGAGCAGCCGGTAACAGTTTGGATCGATCATAAAGTCTGCGGAAAAATGCCGGGGTCCGGCAGTCAGAGTTTTCCGGTCGCCTCTCCCCGGGTATGGAGTCCGGAAGAGCCTGAACTGCATTGTCTGCGCCTGGAGTGCGGGGACGATGTTTATGAATGCCGCTTCGGATTCCGGAAAATCGAGCTCCTCAACGGCCAATTTTATTTGAACGGCAAAGCGCTGAAACTTGCTGGCGTCAACCGGCACGACGTGTTTCCCGATACCGGAGCTGCGGTGACCCGGGAACAGCTTTACAACGATCTGAAAATGATCAAAGATGCCGGATTCAATATCATCCGCGGTTCACATTATCCCCAGAGTCAGCTGATGCTTGACTTTGCCGATGAACTGGGTCTGCTTGTCTGGGATGAGATCCTGGGCTGGGAAAATCCGATCGATTCCCTGACCGATCCGGAATTCCAAAATCGTCAGAGGAATGCCCTGACCCGTATGATCCAGAAATCCATCAACCACCCCTGTATCATCATGTGGGGATTTTTGAACGAGGCGGCAACCAATGACGCCGCCGCGAGGGACTGTGTTGCAAAACTTTACCGTACGGCGAAAGAGCTGGATCCATCCCGTCCGGTCTCCTTTGCCTCAATGTTCGGGGAAAAAGATCTCTGTCTGGATCTGACCGATGTGGTCTGTTTCAACACCTATCCCGGATGGTACAGCGGAACGCATACCTTTTTTGAGCCAGCTGCGGTCACGGAACAGCTTGAAAAATTGGCTTCTTTTGTCCGCAGTACGCCGGAATTGGCAGAAAAACCGGTCATCATCAGTGAGATCGGCGCCGCCTCTCTGATCGGAGATCACAGCAAGAGACGCTGGAGCGAGGAATTTCACGCACAACTGGTTGAGTGCGCCGTTGATTATACGCTTTCTCATCAGGAGCTGGGCGGAATCATCCTGTGGCAGTTCTGCAACTCTCCGGTCGCCGATAATGTGCGGATCATGATGCGTCCCAGGGGATACAATAACAAAGGGCTGGTCGATGAGTACCGCCGTCCCAAGATGGTCTGGCAGCTCTTTCCCGGCATATTGAAAAAATACTTTCCCCGCTAAGGGGAGATTCTTGCACAAAATGGAAAGGCTCTGTTCCCGACAAGGGTCGATGGTATCGCGGGGAGGGGGCCGAACGTCGGCTCCGTTATCTTTCTTTTCCCGTGAAAAGAGGTTTTTCCCCTCCCCACACCCCACCCCTTTTCGAGAAAAGCGAAGTATTTTCAGTTTTGTATCATTGT
>JAFVYP010000103.1 GCA_017508555.1 Lentisphaeria bacterium | reverse complement strand
CGCGCGCTGGCTGTTGGTGTGGACCACCATGCCCTCCATGACGGGAGTGGCGCAGGCGGGAGCCAGATTGCGGCGGCGTTCGACTTCCACCACGCAGATACGACAGCTGGCGGGGTTGTTGGTGACGCCGCAGCCGAGACCCTCGCAGTAGCAGAGGGTCGGGATCTTGATATTGAGTTTGCTGGCAGCTTCCAGAATGGTGGAGCCGGCAGGTATGGAGACCTGCTTGCCATTGATAGTAAGATTGACAGTATTCATTGTTGCACTCATCCTTTGACAATCGCTTTTTTCGGACATCCGTCGATACAGGCTCCGCACTTGATACATTTGGTGGTATCAATGGTGTGAAGCTGCTTGAGTTCTCCCTGGATGGCATCCACCGGGCAGTTGCGTTTGCACTTGGTACATCCGATACAATCATTGGTGATCGTCAGGGTGTAGAGCTTCGGACAGGTGCCGGCGGGACATTTTTTATCCACAACGTGGGCAAGATACTCGTCACGGAAATAACGCAGGGTGCTGAGGATCGGGTTGGGAGCCGTCTGTCCGAGACCGCAGAGAGCAGTATCGGTGATGGTTTTGGCCAGGGATTCCAGCTCGTCGAGCATTTCAACAGTTCCGTTGCCGTCGCAGATCTTTTCGAGCATTTCCAGCATACGGCGGGTACCGATACGGCAGGGGGTGCATTTTCCGCAGGATTCATCCTTGGTGAAGTCCAGATAGAACTTGGCCATGGCGGGCATGCAGTCCTTGTCGGAAAGCACGATCATACCGCCGGAACCCATCATGGAACCGATCTTGGAAAGGTTGCCGTAGTCGATGGGGGTATCCAGGTTCTCTTTGGTGATACAGCCGCCGGAGGGACCGCCGGTCTGCACAGCCTTGAACTCACGGCCGCCGGAAATACCGCCGCCGATCTCGTAGATGATCTCACGCAGGGTGGTTCCCATGGGAACTTCGACCAGACCCACGTTGTTGATCTGACCGGCCAGAGCAAACACCTTCGTTCCGGAGTTGCCGCTGATGGTGCGCTTGAAGTTGCCGTTCTCATCAAATTCAGGCTGCCAGTTACCGATCTTGCTGTACCAGCCGGCGCCCTTGAGGATGATGACAGGAATGGAAGCATAGGTCTCAACGTTGTTCACGTTGGTGGAGCAGCCCCAGTAACCGCCGCCGATGTTGGCCGGGAAAGGCGGTTTGGTCGTGGGTTCGCCGCGCTGACCTTCCATGGAGTGGATCAGAGCCGTTTCTTCTCCGCAGACGAAAGCACCGGCACCGAGCTTCACTTCGATATCGAAGCTGAAGTTGGTTCCCATGATGTTGTCGCCCAGCAGTCCGCTTTCGCGGGCCTGATCGATGGCAAGGCGCAGACGGTTGACGGCCAGAGGATATTCAGCACGGATATAGACCAGTCCGCGCTGGGCACCGATGGCATAAGCACCGATGGCCATGGCTTCGATGATGCTGTGGGGGTCACCTTCCATGATGGAGCGGTCCATGAAGGCACCGGGGTCGCCCTCGTCGGCGTTACAGACGATGTACTTTTCATCAGCCTTGACACCGGCGGCGATCTTCCACTTCATACCGGTCGGGAAACCGGCACCGCCGCGTCCGCAGATACCGGAGTTCAGAACTTCCTGAACAACGCCGTCGGTGGTCATCTGGAACAGACATTTGGCCAGAGCCTGATAACCGTCATTGGCGATGTATTCTTCGATATCTTCGGGATTCAGAAGACCGCAGTTACGCAGAGAAACACGCATCTGCTTGGCATAGAAGGACATCTTGGCATAGTCCTGAACGCGGGACTTCAGCATGGGTTCGATAAAAAGAAGACGTTCGACGGGCTTTTTGCCGACGATATGGCTTTCGACGATCTCTTTGGCATCATCGGGCGTGACCTGAACGTAGAACACGTTGTCGGGCATGACCTTGACGATGGGCCCCTGGGCGCAGAAACCGAAGCAGCCGGTCTGAATGACGCGGACGTCATTTTCAAGACCGTTTTCTTTGATGTACTTATTGAGATTGTCCATCAGCTCCTTGGCGTTGGAGGCATGGCATCCGGTACCACCGCAGCAGAGGATATCTTTTTTAACGGAATTGATGTCGTGGACGTCAGTGCTGCGCAGAGCGATCTTGCCCTTGGCCGCGTTGAAAGCCGCCATCAATGCTTCCTGAGAATTGATCTTGTTCATAAAACTCACCCCAGCTTTTTGTATTCGTTGATGATTTCCACCGCTTTGGCCGGAGTCACTTTGCCGTAAACTTTGCCGTTGACGATCATGACAGGGGCAAGACCGCAAGCACCGACGCAGCGGAGCGCGGAAATGGAAAAGAGGCCGTCTTCTGTCGGATTGGTATCCGCCTTGATGCCCAGAACGCGTTCGACTTCCTGGAGCACTCTTTCGGAACCCTTCACGTAGCAGGCCGTTCCCATGCAGATATCAATGCAGTATTTGCCCTTGGGTTCGGTGGTGAAGTAGTTGTAGAAGCTCACCACACCGGAGACATGAGCCTCCGCCAGGAACAGCTTCTTTGCCACGTGGATCTGGACTTCGCGCGGCAGATATCCGAAGATCTCCTGAGCGCGGTGCAATACCTGGATCAGCCGTCCGCGGCGACGTTCATCAGTCCGGTCAATGCCCAGACCGTCGATGAAAGCATCAAGTTCAGCAAACTTGGCAGCTGCTCCTTCCGACAATTTGTTGCAACACATTTTTTTACCCTCATTAGTTAATGAAAGACTTTATCGTTCCCGCCATCGGACGGAAACTTTACTTTATTATTTCCAAAACTGCTTCAGACCTCTGTCCGGCACAGTCTTTTCCGTATTTACGCCTCTGCCTCTGCCTGATCCAGTTTGCGTCTCACAGACAGCATGGCAAGACCGCCTGCGATCACTTCACGCTGGACGACCACATCCTGCGGGACCTTCAACGAGACATTGGCAAAGTTCCATATATATTTGATCCCCAGAGAGACCACTTTGTCTGCAATATCCTGTGCGGCGCTGTTGGATACGCAGATCACGGCGATCTCAGGGGGATTTTGTGCAAAACAAACGGGCATATCTGCGATATCACGCACCACACGCCCGTAGATTTTCTGACCGATCTTTTCAGGAGAGGAATCAAAGACTTCGCTGATATGGAAACCGTAATGGCCGAAATCATCATATCCCAGAAGCGCTGTTCCCAGGGAACCTGCGCCGATCAGGACAGCAGGAATCGTCTCTTCCCATCCCAGATACTTTTTGATATAGCGGATCAATTCATTGACATCATAACCGACGCGGCGCTGGCCGGATATGCCGGTAAGGGAAATATCTTTGCGGACAACGATCAATTCGATCTTCATGTATTCGGCCAGCTCCGTCGAGGAGACGTTGCCCTTGCCTTCTGCCTGCATTTTGAGCAGTTTGTGCAGATAGGTCGGCATCCGCCGGATGGCCGGTATATTCAATAATTTGTCCTGTCGCATAAAAAGAAATGACCCCGTTTTACCGCTGCGACGACCACGGTAAAATTTTTCTTTTTACACGCCGCAACTCTAATATAGCACTAAAAATATCTATTTTCAAATTTAATTACACAAAAAATATCTATTTCAGCGATTTTTTTGCAGCTTCCCCCGACGGCTGCGTTTGAAAGCAGGAAACAGGGCGCTGTAAAAAACGCAAGGGGGCAAAGTGCCCCCTTGACAGATATCCTGTTGTTTTTTCACTCTTCGCTCTGGTTTTCGGCCTGATGCCTGGCAATGATCTCCGAAGCCACATTGCCGGGAACCTGTTCGTACCGGGCGAATTCCATTTCAAAGGAACCGCGTCCCTGAGTGATGCTGCGCAGTTCTGTTGCGTACTTGTGCATTTCAGCCATGGGGACTTCGGCCTGAACGATCTGAAGGCCCTCCTCCATTTCCATTCCCAGCACGCGGCCGCGGCGATGGTTCAAATCGCCGGTGATGTCTCCCAGATAGGAGTCGGGGATATGGATGGCCACCTTCATAATCGGCTCAAGCAGAATGGGTTTTGCCTGAGCGATCGCTTCACGGAAAGCCATGCGTCCGGCAATTTTGAAGGCCATTTCATTGGAGTCAACGGGGTGATATTTACCATCGGTGACAGCCACTTTGATCCTTTCCATGGTGCAGCCCACCAGGGGACCGGCCCCCATGACTTCCGTAACGCCTTTTTCCACAGCCGGAATAAAGTTTTTGGGGATATTGCCGCCGACGACTTCATTGGCAAATTCAAAACCGCCTTCGTTATAGGAGATCTTGAGATAGACCTCCGCGAACTGACCTGCGCCGCCGGTCTGTTTCTTATGACGGTAATGGCCTTCTCCGGAAGAGGTGATCGTCTCACGGTAGGGCACTTTCGGCGTGGAAAGGACCGCTTCGACCTTGTACTGATCTTTCAGACGGTTGGCGGTAATGGCCAGATGCTGGTCTCCCATACCGGAAAGCAGCACTTCATGGGTCTCCTCATTGCGGGTCAGGCTGATCGTGGGATCACATTCAATGATTTTGCGCAGACCTGAAGCGATCTTTTCATCATCTCCGCTCTTGGCAGCGGTGACGGCATAAGACATGACCGGTTTCGGGAAATTGATGCGGGGCAGAGTTTTGACTTCGCTGCCGCCGGCCAGTGTATCTCCCACATGGGTATCTTTGAGTTTGGCCACAGCAAAGATCGTTCCGGGACCTGCTTCAGAAATGGAGGTCTGCTGTTTGCCGTTAATCAGCAGAAGCTGTCCCAGACGCTCCTTGACATTTTTACTGACATTCCAGACGTCCGTATCGGGCTTGAAGGTACCGGAAACGGTACGGATGAAAGCCAACTGGCCGCTGAAGGGATCGTTGATGCTGCGGAAAACGATACCGAAGGGTTCGCCGTCATCTTTGACGCTGGAGGGGCCGCCTGCCAGCGGCACATATTCCAGTGCGTTGGGGAAGATCTCAACAACGGAATCCATAAATTCTGTCATGCCGATATCCTTGGTGGCGCTGGCGGCAAAAACAGGAATGGTACTACCGGCCATGATGCTCTTGCGCAAACCGGTACGGATCTCTTCATCGGTCAGGGGAGTTCCTTCGAGATAGCGTTCCATCACTGTTTCATCAGTTTCAGCGATGGCATCCATCCAGAGCTGGCGGCATTCGGCCACATCATCGGCGATATCAGCGGGAATATCCTTATCGAACAGGACGTTGACAACGCCTGAAAAATTGCTTTCAGCACCCACGGGCCAGTACAGCGGAATAACGACATTGGCACCGTGATTTTTTCTCATTTGAGTAATAACGGCCTTAAAATCGGCCCGGTCTTTATCCATGCGGCTGACGAGACCGAAACGGGGGATCTTGCGGGCTTTGGCATGTTTCCATGCGCGGGCTGTTCCGATCTGGGGACCGTCTATGGCGTCCACGAGAACGATAGCGGCATCGGCGGCGCGGACTGCGGCAATATATTGTCCGATAAACTCGCCGTATCCGGGGGTATCAACAAAAAAGAACTGATTGTCTTTCCATTTGCAATTAAGCGGGGTGGCATAGATACTTGCCTGACGGGACTGTTCATCGGCCATGTAATCGCTGACTGTATTTTTTGCATCAATACTTCCGATCCGCTGAATAGCGCCTCCTTTACGGAGAATCTGCTCACAAAAGGTGGTTTTTCCGCTTCCGGCATGTCCGGCGATGACAAAATTCCTGCAATTTACGGCGTTGGCCATAATTCCCTCCTTTTTTTTGAGTTTTGATGCAACAGACCTCAAAACGTCACCTGCCGGACGGTTTTGTAACGGCCTTCTGCTCTCACAAAAAAACGCTCTTTCAAACCATCCTGCCGATGATTTTTGAAATCAGCTCAAGGGTGCAAATAACCTTGCGTACACTTGTGACTATAGCAGAAAGAAAATCATTTGTCAAGTCCTTTTTGGAAATTATAATGGATTTTTTTGCAAAAAATGTCTCAAAACAGCTTTTCCGGCGTTTTGAGACAGAAATATGCAGAAAAATATAAAATCAGAAGGCCTAGTTCCCAATACGGGCTGACAAAGAAAAACGCTCTCTTCCCGACAAGGGTCGATGGTATCGCGGGGAGGGGGCCGAACGTCGGCTCCGGTATCTTTCTTTTCGCGGGAAAAGAGGTTTTTCCCCTCCCCACACCCCACCCCTTTTCGAGAAAAGCGAAGTATTTTTAGTTTTATATCATTGTATCTACCCGTATCGGGAACAGAGCCAAGAATCAAAACCACCAGCTGAGCTGGTGGTATGCACTGTGCCTAGAAGGCATTTTTACTGGCAGCCCGATCCGGGCTCTGAATGAAATTTTCATTCGCATTAAGTTCACTGGCTACTGCTAAAGCAGTCAGTGAGCTGTTTTTATATACTGCTGTTTGTTAAAAAATATTCTCACACGACCTG
>JAFVYP010000102.1 GCA_017508555.1 Lentisphaeria bacterium | reverse complement strand
TGGCATTTAAGCAAAGTAACACTGAAAAACCTTACGGATGCCTTATTTACGCTTCCGGATCAGTGCAAAATTTTTCCACTGCGGAAGAACTTGACCGTTTTATAAAGTTGAATTATCCGGATTCCGCATTGCCGGAAATGATGGAATTGGAAAAGTTCTATAATCTGATGTGGCAGGCAATAGAAAAAATAAAACAAACCGATCCGCAAAAACTTGCCTACTGAAAAAGTCGCTTTTTTGCTATCTTTTTTCGGGATGCAGTATATACGGAATTTTAGACACGACCTTTGGTCCTGCTGAAATTCCGTTTTTTTATTTCCCTGCTGAAACTTTTGGATGCTCACAAAAAGTCTGATGAGCAAAAGGTCGTAAGTTGATATCTGTTTTCGGGGAATTTTGCAGTTGTTTGGTTTGAACTGAAAATTTTTCTCTGCTGCATAAAAAGGCAGAAACAGAGATATTTTCGCAATTTAACGAAGCAATGACCATTTTTCATCTGTTTCCGACAAGGGTCGATGGCATCGCGGGGAGAGGGCCGAACGTCGACACCGGCCGACCGTCGGCTCCGGCCGAACGTCGGCTTCGGCCGAACGTCGGCACCGGTATAACTGTCATGCCCTTTTTTGGGTCATGACAGAGCTGCAAACAGGCTTTGTTGGCGGTTACTGGGGCGAATGAAGCCGGAGTGACGTACGGGCCCAAATAATGGGGGATTCTCAAGGGGGCGGCGCCCCCTTGAGCGGGTTGGTCGACGCGCAGCGTCACCCCCGCTATCCCGCTTTTCTTTGCTTACTTTCTTTTCTCGTGAAAAGAAAGTAAGTTAGAAGGAGTTGAATTCCTGGTGGACTTGTTTGAGGGCGGCGCGTTTGCTGCGGAGTCCGGTGGCAGAGCCCTGCATATTGCGGAAAGAGAGGAAAGGCAGAAGCAGGAGATTGGAGTGAGAGGAGACATGAACGTTTGTCATGCGATTGGCTCCATGTGCTTTGACGGTCCTGGTCAGGAGAAACACAACATTTTCGTTGGTAACGTTGAAACGGAAAAAGGTGAATTGGCCGTCACCTTTGGCGCTGCCGACGATAATGGGGAGACCGAAGAAGTAGATACCGGTTATTTCCACAAAAGTCTGACAGACGGCTTTTTCCTCATTATTACCCAGATTGACGGCGTTGAACTTCTGGGTGGACTCGATGGTGGTGCAGCCGGTAAAAAGGAGCACGGCAGCGAGGAGAACGATCATTTTTTTCAGCATACTAAAACCTTTCCTTTAGAAAAATTACTTGAGAAAAATACTTCATCTGTTTTTAAGACGGATAGCGAGTTCCTTTTCATAGGCATCGAAATCATCGATCGCGATGGTAGCGACGCCAGTTTTGACGGCCGCTTCAGCGACTCTGCGTGCCACATGAGGAACGACGCGGGGATCGAAGGGTTTGGGGATGACCAGATCGTGTCTGATTCCGCCCTGATGGTTGAAGAGTCCCTGTTTGGCTTCGGCGGGATAAGCGGCCTCAAGTTCGGGACGGATATCGGCGGGGATGGGGGCCTTGGCCAGTTCAGCGAGAGCGTAGGAGGCGGCCAGTTTCATTTCCTCATTGATATCGGTGGAGCGGGTATCGAGGGCACCGCGGAAGATGCCGGGGAAACCGAGAACGTTGTTGATCTGGTTGGCAAAATCGCTGCGTCCGGTACCGACGACGGCGGCGCCTGCGGCCAGAGCCACATCGGGATAGATTTCCGGGACGGGGTTGGCCATTGCAAAGATAATGGCGCCGGGGGCCATACTTTTGACCATCTCTTCAGTCACGCAGTTGGGGGCGGAAAATCCCAGGAAAATATCAGCGCCCTTCATGGCATCGGCCAGAGTTCTGGCGTCGGTATCGCAGGCAAATTCTTTTTTCTGGGCATTGAGATCGGTGCGGCCGTTGTGGAGAACACCTTTGCTGTCGCACATGATGAAGTTCTCTTTTTTCGCACCGGCAGTAATGTAGAAGCGGCTGCAGGAAATACCGGCAGCGCCGGCACCGTTGACGACAAATTTACATTCATCGATCTTTTTGCCGACCAGTTCAAGAGCGTTGATGATGGCGGCCAGACTGATGATGGCCGTTCCGTGCTGATCGTCATGGAAAACGGGGATACCCATGCGCTTTTTGAGTTCAGTTTCCACTTCAAAACATGCCGGAGAGGCGATATCTTCCAGATTGATCCCTCCGAAAGTGGGTTCAAGGCACTCCACGGCGGCGATCAGTTTTTTGGCATCGGTACGGCCTTTTTCATCGAAAACTTTTCCCAGGCAGAGGGGGATGGAGTCGATATCGGCAAAGCGTTTGAAAAGGACGGATTTACCTTCCATGACAGGGAGTCCGGCTTCGGGGCCGATGTTGCCCAGTCCCAGAACGGCGGTACCGTCACTGACAACGGCAACCATGTTGCCGCGGGAGGTATATTTCCAGACATTCTGCTTATCTTCTTTAATCTCCAGACAGGGCTGGGCGACGCCGGGGGTGTAAGCCAGGCTCAAATCGCTGCCGGTGGCGCAGGACTTGCTGGAGGAAACGGTGATTTTGCCCGGTTTGCCGTCGGCATGATAAGAAAGAGCCTGTTGCTTTAGTTCGTCTGCTGTCATTTTACTTTTCTCCTTGAATTATATTGATGTGTTTTTATGTGAAATAATACCTTTAAGATAGAGTGTTTCCGGTGTGGAAATATCCACAGGGTGATCGGCGGCCTGCGTCAGAAATCCCAGGATCTGTGCATCGCACCGGGCCTCCGCCGCTGCGGAAGCGGTGATTTTGTGAAAAAGATCCGGAACCATCAGGCCGGAGCAGGAAAAATTGAACATGATCCCATCCGGCCGGAGCATTTCAAAGCCGTTGCGGGCCAGAAACTGATAAGCGCGGCAGCCCCGTTCAAGGGCGTTCCGGGAGTCGATCAATTTCGGCGGATCGAGGATGATGACATCATATTTTTCATTATTTCCGCGCATTTTTTTGAGGATATCAAAACCGTCGCCGCAAATATTTTCAAAAGATTTTCCGTCGAAGCGGTTGAGCGCCAGATTTCGTTCAGCCTGTTCCAGAGCGGGGCGGGAGCTGTCGCAGTTGGTGACAAATTCCGCGCCTGCGGCCAGGGCATTGACGGCGAAAGCGCCGGTATAGGAAAACATGTTGAGGACCCGCTTGCCCTGAACAAATTCCCGGAGTTTTTTGCGGGCATCACGCAGATCGAAATAAAAACCGGTTTTCTGTCCGTGAAGCATATCCACTTCAAAATCCAGCTGATTTTCAGAAATGGTTATTTTGGAAACATTTTCTCCGGCAATATGTCCGGAGGAGGGAGCCAGCCCCTCCCGTTTTCTCACGGAGGCATCCGAACGCTCAAAAAGTCCCCGGATCCCCGGAAGCTCCATCAAAACATGCTGGATGTCCTCACGATGATATTCCGCACCGGCAGAAAGCAGCTGAAAAACGATAAAACTGCCGTATCTGTCGGCAATGATCCCGGGCAATCCATCGGATTCGGAAAAGATCAACCGACATCCGCCGCCGGGTTCATCCAGTTTCAAAGTCTTTCGCAACGCGGCTGCGGCAAAGATCTTTTTGCGGAAAAATTCTCTGTCGATCACCTGATCTTTGTCAAAGCTCCAAACTCTGCCGGTCAGCTGGGAACAGGGAGAATAAGCGGCATAGGCAAGAAAATTGCCTTTGCAATCGACCACTTCCAGCGTCTCTCCGGCCCGGGGAGTGCCGATGACCTCTTTGACCGCACCGGAAAATATCCAGGGGTGGCGGCGGAGAAGGGATTTTTCCCTGCCGGGAGCAACGACCAGCCGGGGCATATTCATCGTTTGAGCCCCTTTACTTCTGAAATAAAATCTTTGGCATCCTGAAACTGGCGGTAAACGGAGGCAAAACGCACGTATGCCACCTGATCCAGTTTCCGCAGGGCCTGCATCACGCGCTCTCCGATCTCAGAACTTTCGACTTCGCGTTCAAAATCTTTGAGCAGAGACTGGGTGATATCATCGCAGACCAGATTGATCTGTTCTATGGAAAGGCGCTTGTAACAGGCATTGCTGAGACCGCCGAAAAGTTTTTCGCGGCTGAAATCCTCTTTCCGGTTATCGCGTTTGATGACCTTGAGTTCTTCCGGAATAATGCTTTCAAGCGTGGAAAAACGCGCGCCGCAGGTAAGGCACTCCCGGCGGCGCCGCACACCGGAACCATCCTGGATCGAGCGGGAATCTATGACTTTGTCATTCTCACAATTACACCGGGGACAACGCATGGAAAATCACTCCTGTTCCAAAATAAGGTGTTCAAGAACAGCCAAAGGCGTTATCATCACCCCGCAGAATTCGGCATGTTTTCTGTGTTCTCCAAGAACATAACTGAGGATACGCGTCAAATCTTTCCAGTCTCTGCGGCGGAGTTTCTGTTCCGTCAGAGAGGCGTGGGCAGACAGTTCGATCCCCAGCAGGACTTTGTGATTTTTTTCCGTCACAGCCAATTCCGAAAGGGTTCCTTTGACCACATCCGAAGGCTTGTGGGCCGTCGAAAGGATCATAAGATGCGATACTGAGGGATGGGCCGAAAGAAAATCA
The DNA here is from genome assembly GCA_017508555.1 of Lentisphaeria bacterium. Lineage (GTDB taxonomy): Bacteria > Verrucomicrobiota > Lentisphaeria > Victivallales > Victivallaceae > UBA1784. Next base: position 6,724 of record JAFVYP010000102.1, on the reverse strand, counting down.
AGGACTGTTCCTTTGGTGATCTTTTTTTCTGCGGCAAGTTCCTGGAAAAAGTCAGGGACGGCAATGGTCAGCGGCAGATCTCCCGGACGGAGAGCCGCCAGCATGTCAAAGGTCTCACGGACAAGCATATCATTATCCCGTCCGGGACCGTAAGCCTTTTCATCCCAGGCAAAGATCTGACCGATACCGCCGTGTCCGGCAGTAAATTTGTGAGGCTCAACGACAATGGTTATCCCGTCGATCTTTCCGGCTTCAGGCGGCAGAGACTGATTGTATTTGACAACATGTTCCACCGCCTCAGGCAGCAGAGGATAACGGGGCCGGATCTGCTGAAGCAGATAATTCCCCCGTGAACGGGGATAAAAGTTCCCCTGACGGATGACGATTTCCACCGGAAGAGCCACTTTCTCCGCCGCGATCAGAAATTTTTCAAGATCGCCATCCAGCTCGGTTTCGCTGGTGATGTGGAAGTAGATGCGGTTGAATCCGGCCGCCCGGATGAACTGACAGACCTCTTCAGGCGCGTATCCCAGCTCAAATGCTCTGTGGAAAAGCCCGATCCCCCGCACTTTCAGCGGCAAAAGGAGCTTTTTGAGCTGGGCACAACGGCGCTCCACCCCTTTCCGGGTCGCCTGCCGCAAAGGCGGAACCGCCGGACGGATCGGTTCCGGCGGCGTCGATATACAGCCGCAGATACCCAGTAAAACAAGCAGCGCCGTCAGCCGGAAAACCGCTCTCATTACATTCTCTCCACAGCTTCTTTGGCAAAGTTGGAGCAGCTGACTTCAGCAGCTCCTTCGGTCAGACGGGCCAGGTCGTAGGTCATGACTTTATCCGCGATCGCACGGGAAATTCCCTTGATGACAAGATCAGCGGCTTCGGTCCAGCCCAGATGACGCAGCAGCATGTCTCCGGAAAGGATCAGAGAACAGGGGTTGACTTTGTCCATACCCGCATATTTCGGCGCCGTTCCGTGGGTGGCTTCAAAAATCGCATGTCCCGTCAGATAGTTGATGTTCGCTCCGGGAGCAATGCCGATACCGCCCACGCAAGCCGCCAGCGCATCAGAGACATAGTCGCCGTTCAAATTCAGCGTGGCGATCACATCGTATTCCGCAGGACGGGTCAGGATCTGCTGCAAAAAGGCATCGCAAATACAGTCTTTGACAAGGATCTTGCCCTCGGGGGCAACGCCGTTGCAATCCGCCGCACAAACAGCCACATCACTGTATTCGCGCTTCACCAGCTCGTAACCCCAGTTTTTGAATCCGCCTTCTGTGAACTTCATGATGTTGCCCTTGTGGACAAGGGTCACGCTCTTTCTCTTGTTCGCAATCGCATATTCCATGGCAGAACGGATCAGACGCTCGCTGCCCTCAATGGAAACAGGTTTGATACCGATACTGCTGGTCTCAGGAAAACGGATCTTGCTGACCCCCATCTCGCCCTGCAGGAAGTCAATGACCTTCTTCGCCTCAGGCGTTCCCTGCATCCATTCGATACCCGCATAGATATCCTCCGTGTTTTCACGGAAAACGACCATGTCTGTCAGCTCAGGCTGCTTCACAGGTGAAGGAACTCCTTCAAAGTAGCGCACAGGACGCACACACGCATAAAGATCCAGCTCCTGACGCAGTGCCACGTTCAAAGAACGGATACCTCCCCCAACGGGCGTCGTCAGAGGTCCCTTGATGGCGATCAGGCACTTGGATACCGCCTCAAGCGTCTCCTTCGGAAGCCAGACCGTGTCGTTATAGACTTTGTTGGCCTTTTCTCCCGCATAAAGCTCCATCCACGCGATTTTACGCTTGCCGGAATAGGCCTTCTCAACAGCCGCATTCCACACAGTCATCGCCGCGGATGTAATGTCAGGTCCAACACCGTCTCCCTCAATGTAACCCACGATCGGCGTATCAGAAACAGAAAGTTTACCGTCCGCTCCAATGGTGATCCAATCACCCTCAGGTACAACTATTTTATCAAAGTTCATTTTTATATCTCCTGTCATGATTTCAATGATTTCAGGCTTTTTATTAATATATCCCCCCCCAGCCCCATTTTCTACTTCCTTCCGCTTTTTTTTCGCGAAAAAAAAGCTTGGCAAAAAAAAGCGGATAGCGGGGGTGATGCCTACGGCATCGACCAACCCGCTCAAGGGGGCACCGCCCCCTTGAGAATCCCCCGTTATTTGGAGGCCTGCGGGTTGAATAAGAGGGGGGCGCGCGGACTGGGTTTGAGACAGAAGAGTGTTCCCGGCTTTGTCGGACCCGTCGGACAAGTCGGACACGTCGGACAAATGCGTTTTCGCCCGGGGTAATGCGAGCCGGGGCAGTCAACACAGGTATTTTCACCCGGGGTAATGCAAGAACTGGGCACGTCTCGCAAACCTCATTCGCCCCAGTAACCGCCAACAAAGCCTGTTTGCAGCTCTGTCATGCCCCGAAAAGGGGCATGACAGTTCGGCCGAAGCCTTATTTGAAGGTATAAAGATAATCTTTATTGTGTTCGCGGTAGGCTTTCCAGATATTTTCCGCCTGAGTGATGCTGGTGATGTAGGGGCAGAGACAGAAGCACTGAAGCATCAGGCTGTCATCGCCGTTTTCAACAGCGTGGGAAACCATTTCATGCAGCACGGTCTGTCTGCGGCAGATCTCCTGAGGGCCGGGAGGCAGATCGCCCACATGGATACTGCGGACCTCGCCGCCGACGATCACGGCCGGCACATCCAGAATGACATCTGCGGGCAAATTGCCGACAGCGCCGTTGTTTTTGATATTGATGGCATCCACATAGGTGGGGGTGTTGGTTTCAAGAGCCACAATGGTGCTGCAGGGTTTTTCAGCATAATAGGGATGGTTGTTATCCACAGGGAACGGAGGTTTGGTAAACTCTTTTCCCAGGAGACGGGTGATTTCCAGAATATGCTGTTTTTTCTCGGCCATATTGCGGTAAGTCTCGGTCAGCGCCTTGACATTGCGTTTTTCCCACTCCTCTTTTGTCCAGAAGAAGGGCATGTATTCGATGATGTGGTCATCATAACCGATAGGATACATATTGAAAGCATCCAGCACCTTCAGGGTAAAGGTCTGATCGGGGATATTGGGGAAACGTTCATGCCAGTATTTGGAATCGTGGACTTTGGCAATAAACTCCTTCATCACCGATTCCCGGCCGTTGTGCTTGCGGATATCAAAGAGCCAGTTGAGATGGTTCACACCGGCAGAAACGACTTCCAGATCTCCGGGAGCCATGCCCAGCATCTCGGCGATCACGCCGAAGGAACCGTGGACCTGATGACAGAATCCCAGCGCACGGACACTGGAATAGTTTTTGAAATAGGTACACAGATAGGACATGGGATTGGTGAAGTTCATCAACCAGGCATTGGGGGCATATTTTTCAATATCCGCCAGGATTTTTTTGAAAACAAGAATATTCCGGGCGGCGTGCATGATCCCGCCGGGACCGCCGTTTTCACCCTTCACCTGGTAGCAGCCGAACTGTTCGGGGATCAAAAGATCATGGTACCAGTTTTCATAACGCTTGGGTTCACAGGAGGAGATGACATAATCCGCCCCGGGCAGCGCTTCGCTGTTTTTCTGTGAACAGGATACTTTGATGTGGTTGGGCTTTTTTGCCAGTTCGCTTGTAACGACATCGTAAGCCGCCTTGAGTCTGTCTTCCGCCAGATCGACAAGAACAAACTCCGCGTTGTCAAAGATTTCGTGAGAGAGCAGCTCTTTGGCGACAGAAAGAACAAAGCCGGAACCGGCTCCGATATGGACGATCTTTAATGCTTTCATTTTATTTTCCACAGGTTTATTGAAAAAAGGCTTCTAAAAATCAAGAGAAACTGCTGCGGAACTATCCGGCATCAGTCTCTCTGTCAAAAACGCTGTTTCCGGCGGGAAGTCCGGTCAGAAACCGCCCTCCCGCCGTGATCGGAAACGGTGTATTATTTGAAATATTCCACCGCGTTGCGGAAGAAAACAGCCCCTTCTCCTTCGGCAGGAAGTTTGCCGTTTTCACGCTGAACGGTCCAGTCCGGCGCGTTGAAGGGAGAGAGGAAGGCTTCGGGATGGGGCATCAGACCGAAAACCCTTCCCGTGGTGTCGCAGATACCGGCGATGGAGTTGAGAGAGCCGTTGGGCAGAGCCGGAAATTCCGTAGCGATGCTGCCGTCGGGATTGGCATATTTCACCGCCACCAGATGTTTGGCCTCAAGTTCGGCGATGAGCTTGTCATCGGCAACGAATTTACCTTCTCCATGACGCAGGGGCAGACGCACCAGGTCGATACCGCGGGTGAACACACAGGGAGAAGCGGGATCCGCCTTGAGCGTACACCAGTCGTCGCGGAACACACCGCTGTCGTTGTGGGCCAGCGCAACGGTCTGGGTAAAATAATCACCGTCCAGCGCGGGAACCATGCCCAGACGGGTCAGGGTCTGGAAGCCGTTGCAGATACCGATGACCAGTTTGCCGTCATCCACAAATTTCTGCAGCTGTTCACGCAGATTGAACTTCACTCTGTTGGCAAAAACCGTTCCGGAACCCAGATGGTCTCCGAAAGAAAATCCGCCGATAAAGCAGAGCAGATGATATTCTTCCAGCTTGCGCTCACCTGAGATCAGATCGTTCAGATGGACAAGTTCAGGTTCGGCACCGGCAAGGGCACAGGCTGCGGCGGTCTCACGCTCGCAGTTCAGTCCGAATCCGGTAATGACGAGGGCTTTGATTTTTTTGTTCATGGTATTAAGTGTGATAATCTGCGTTAATTTTTACATACTCGTATGAAATGTCACTGCTCCAGACCCAGTAGCTTGAGTCTCCGTCATTAAAGTCGCACCGGATGGTGAACTCCTGTTTTTTGACCTGTTCAGCGGCCACAGACTCCGGTGTACCGGCATCTCCGCCCCGGGTCATCACAGGAACACCGTCAATGGTGATATCGCACTTATCCGGATCGAATTCCGCGCCGGAATATCCCAGTGCCGCCGCGATGCGGCCCCAGTTGGGATCATTGCCGAACCAGGCTGTTTTGCAGAGCAGGGAGTTGGCCACGGATTCTGCCGCCTTTCTGGCATCTTCAACACTGCGGGCATTGACGACTTCGATGGTCACAAGTTTGGTGGAACCCTCTCCGTCCTTGACCATGCGGTGCGCCAGATTTTTGGTGACTTCAAGCAGAGCGGCTTTGAAATCGGCCTCTTCCTGCGTACCGGCTTTGATCTCCACTCCGGAAAGGCCGTTGGCAAGCAGAAGGACAGTATCATTGGTACTCATATCTCCGTCAACGGTGATCCGGTTGAAGGAGTTGTCGGCGCTTTCCTGAAGGATATTTCCCAGCAGGGCGCGGTCGATTTTGGCATCGGTGGTGATGAAGCAGAGCATGGTGGCATGCAGTCCGGCGAGACCGGGATTGATCATACCGGCTCCCTTGGTCATGGCGCCGATCGTGACAGTTTTGCCGTTGATGACCACTTTGGCCGCAGCGGCTTTGGGCACTGTATCCGTCGTCATGATGGCCCGGGCGGCATCATTGCCGCCGTCACTGGAAAGACGGGGAACGGCAAGATCAAGACCTTTACAGATCAATCCCATATCCATCTGGACGCCGATCCTTCCGGTGGAGGCAACGGCCACGCTGTCAACGGGAATATTCAAGCGGGAAGCCACCTGCTCTGCCGTCTTGCGGGAGCCTTCCAGCCCCTGCTTGCCCGTACAGGCATTGGCGATACCGCTGTTGATGGAAACGGCCTGAAGTTTTGTCCCTTTGGCAAGCAGCGCCTTGCAGTATCTCACGGGCGCAGCGGCAAAGAGACAGGTAGTGAACACGCCTGCCGCATCAGCAGGCACTTCACTGTAAAGCAGGGCAAAATCGGGAGCCCCGCTGCGTTTGAAACCGGCAGTCACACCGGCGGCTTTGAAGCCGGGAACACTGGTGGTGCTGCCGTTTTCAATGAAAGAAAAACCGGTCATTCTATTTTTCCTCCCATAGTGGCTTTTACATTGATCGCGATACCGCCCCGGGGACGGAATTTACCGATGACCTCCGCCTTGCGGGGTTTGGCCACAGCCACCACCGCATTGAGCAGGTGGTTGACGGCCTCTTCGTGGAAAATATTGGCATTGCGGAAACTGTAAAGATAAAGTTTCAGGGATTTGCTTTCGATACACAGTTTATCCGGCACATAGCGGAGGATGATATGTCCGAAATCCGGCTGACCGGTCACGGGACAGAGGGAAGTATATTCCGGACAATCAAACTCTATCACGTAATCGCGGTCTGCGTACAGATTGTCGAATACCTCCAAATGGGCCTCTTCCGGAGAAGTCGGATATTTTTTGTGGGAATCCTGAAGCAGTGTCAGTTTTCCGAAACGTTCTTTGGGTGCGGTATCCATGTAAAAAACCTTTTTTTGCTGGTACTTGAGACGCAGTCCCCTGAAAAAGGGACTGCGTTCCGGCTCAAGCCGGTCATTCCCCTGCGGGAAAAACCGGCCTTATTCCCACTCGATGGTGCCGGGAGGCTTCTGAGTGATATCGTAAACGACTCTGTTGACACCGGGGACTTCGCGAATGATCCTGTCGGACATCTTGAAGAGAAGTTCCCAGGGCAGCTGGACGACTTCAGCGGTCACGGCATCCACACTGTTGATGGAGCGGATGGCCACCACATAATCGTAGCTGCGGCGGCCGTCGCGGATACCCGTCGTCTTGAC
>JAFVYP010000101.1 GCA_017508555.1 Lentisphaeria bacterium | reverse complement strand
CCCCGGAGCGATCTCTTTGACCAGTTTGACTTTGCTGCTGACATGAGGTCCCAGAAGGGTCTCGCTGTCGGCGACAAGCTGACTGACATCCAGCTCGCTTATCCGGTATTTTCCCTTACGGGCAAAGCCCAGAAGCTGACTGGTCAGGTGTCCGGCCTGTTCGGCGATCTTGCCGATACGGTCCAGACGTTTGCACACGTCGGGGTTGTCTGCATTGGCCATCATACCCATATCCACATGTCCGAGGATGGAGTGGATGCAGTTGTTGAAATCATGGGCAACGCCTCCGGCAAGGACGCCCAGAGATTCCAGTCTCTGCGCATGGAAAAGCTGTTCCGTCAGCGCCTGTTTTTCTGCGGCGGAGCGGAGTTCTTCGGTGATATCGCGTCCCACAAGCACCATCAGCTTGTTGTCATTCAGTTCGATCGGCGTCAGAGAGTTGTCGATCTGCCGCACATGATCCGTTCCGGGATCCAGTTCGCATTTGAAACGGATGGGGTGATCGGGCATGGTTTCAAAATCAAGGGATTCCGGCTCTGTTATCCTGATCCTTGAAAAAAGTTTGAGACCGATCAACTCGCTGCCTTTTTTCCCCAATTTGACAGCGGCGGCGTTGTTCAGATCGCAGATTTTGCCCTCTTTATCCAGCATGACGATCAGCTCCGTCACGTTGGCAAGGACCTTCTGATAGCGTTTTTCGGACTTTTTCAGATCCTCTTCCAGCGTCTTGGCTCTGCCGTAACTGCCGAAGAAAGCAAAGACCAGATCCAGAGGGCTGTTGACGCCGGAACGCTCTTCAGCCTCCAGTTTTGAAACGTAGATAACGATCAAAATGCTCAGCCAGAGACCGGCCAGCACGCGGGCGATGAGATCTCCGGTGATGATGGCAATGGGCATGCCGGTCCCCAGACGCAGGATCACAAGGGGCATGACCCCGGCCAGCTGCGCGGCCAAAAATGCTCCAGATACGGCAAAAAAACGCCAGAACTTCCAGTTGCGCAGTTTGGTATAGACGATGGGGACGATGAAAAAATCGGCCAGATGCAGAAGGGAATCCAGATTGACCTGCCGCCGGGCGGAGTTGAGCAGCATGTCGATGGTCGCACCGGATAAACCGCTGGAAATGGAGTATCCCAGCCAGTTGCATTGGAGACTTGTCACCTCTCCCAGATAGATAAAAAATCCCAGCAGCACCACCGTTCCGATGATAAAATGCTGAGCGGCAGCCGTTCCGATGGTGATATATCCCACCAGAAAAGCCCCCAGCACCGGCAGATAACACACAGTGTTGCCGATGGCATATTGCAGCCCTCCGCCCAGTTCTCCCCGCAGTTCTGCGGCATTGAGCAGGTGGGTCAGGACAAGCAGAAAACCGCAGGCCATATAGAAGGGACTGCGGCCGATGGCATGGCGCTGCTGAAAACAGACCAGAAGCGCGATGAACACAAAGGTCATCTCAAGAAAATTCAGCAATGCGGCATGGATGAATTCAAACATGTTTTCCTCTCTTTGCAGCGATCCTGTTCAAATGGGCCGTCCTTTTCCAGAGCTGAACGGCGTTCCAGGTGTTGTGCCAGATCACATAGAAAGCAGGCCCCAGGGCCACTGCCGGAGAGGCATAGGTCAGGGCAAGATAGATGGTCAGCGTGGTATTTTTCTGTCCCAGAGTCTGTCCACATTCAAGGAAGCGTTTTTTTCTGCCGATGCGGTTGCCCAGATAAAAGTTGAGAAAACAGATGACGGCAGAAAGCAGGGCGATCAGCAAAGCATCTCCCGCGCCGCCGGAACGGGAATAGAGAAAATCCGCGGCATTGGCGATGATGAGAAAAATCGCCGCCACCCAGACATAAAAGGAGCAGCTGGCTGAGATCTTGAGAAAGAAATCCTTCTTTTTGACAAACTTATGGAACAGAAGCACAGCGGCAAAGGGCAGTCCCATGACGAAGAGGAGACTGCCTGCCACATGAAGAAACAAGCCGCTGGTCTCCGAACCCGTCACCAGAGGAATGAGCATCGGCAGCAGCAGCGCCATGCCGATATTGGTCACCAGAAAACCGGAAATGACAAACTCCGCCCGTCCTCCCAGCAGGGACGTAACGGCACTGGCGGCAGTGGCCGTGGGCGTGATCCCCGTAAAAAAAGCAGCCTGAGCCAGAACGGAGCTGCCCGTTAAAAGCAGAACGCCCCAGGAGCCGACTCCCAGCAGAAGATTTGCACCGAAAATCAGCCAGTGTTCTTTCAAAAGCGGCTTCCGGGATGGACGCAGCTTGAGCAGGGAAAAGAACATCATCAGCGCGATCATATAGCGGATGAGAAAACTCAAACAGGACGCCCGGGGCAGACAGAATCCCGCCGCAAAAGCGCCGAAAAGAGCAAAGGTTTTGATCTGACTTTTCATTCGGTCAATTTTTCCACAGCTTCAAGCAGGTCTGATGCGACGGCAAAACCGGCCTCCTGCGCCCGTTGGATATATTTTTCACCATACCCGGTCCTGAGCAGGACAGACTGGCTGACACCGGCATTTCTGCCGGATTCAAGGTCGGAAAACTTATCTCCGGCCATGAAAGAAAGAGCAATATCTATCCCCAGCTCCTCTGCGGCGGCATGGAACAGCCCCGGCGCAGGTTTGCGGCAGGAACAGACGCCGGTATAGTCAGGATGATGACAGCAGGTATAGAAGCCGTCGATCTTTTCTCCGTAAGCGGCCAGAAGTTCCTGAAGTCTTTCGTGGCAGAGGTCCACATCCTTTTCAGTAAACATCCCCCGGGCAACGCCGGACTGATTGGTCAAAACCACAGCCAGCATGCCTTTTTCATGGATCTTCCGGATAGCCTCCGGCACATTTTTTTCAAGCTCAACCAGGGCCGGATCATGCAGATAACTGATCTGACGGATCACCACACCGTCCCGGTCGAGAAAAAAGGCTTTTTTACTCATAAATACGATCGCTTCCGATTTCAAAGATCCGCGCAACGGGATCCTGTGTGAAAAGCTCCTTCATCCGCAGCGCTGCGGCTTTTCTTGAAGCACTGTCGGCAAACACGGCAAAAAGGGAGGACCCTGAACCGGAAACAAGTACGCCCGCCGCTCCGGAAGCGTACAGCTCCTCACGGATGACATTCAGCAGTGGGAACTTTTCATAAAGGGCATATTCCAGATCATTGTGCATCGCTTTTGCCAGAGCAGTTACATCTTTCCGGGCAAGGGCCTCCAGCAGCCGTTCCACCTCTCCCGGACGCGGCGGGGATTTGCGGGAGCTTTCCAGATGGGTGTAGGCCCATTTGGCACTGACGGGGAACCCCGGATTGACGATCAGAATATCCGGCAGGACTTCCGGCGGAGCAAAACGGGTCATTTTTTCGCCGATCCCCTCCGCAAAAACAAGTCCCGGCGCCAGGAAGAAGGGGACATCGGCCCCCAGCCCGGCCGCGATCCGGCAAAGCGCTCCCTCTTCCAGCGCGTGATAATGCGCATTGAGCAGACGCAGGACCGTTCCGGCATCCGCGCTGCCGCCGCCCAATCCTGCGGCGGCAGGGACCCCCTTGACGATCTCTACGGACCAGCAGGGCACTATCCCTGATGCTTCAGCATAAGCGGCGGCGGCTTTACCGGCCAGATTATCCAGATCCTGCGGCAGATCACAACTGCCGCAGGAAACACGGATCCCCGGAGCAGCGTCCGTATCAAGGGTGATCCCGTCCGACGGATAAGGCAGATATTGAAACAGTGTCGCAATATCGTGATATCCGTCGGGACGTTTCCCGATGACTTTGAGAAACCAGTTGAGTTTGCATCCGCTCCGGGCTGTTATTTTCATAATGCGTGTTCTTATTCCGGATTTTGTAAAAACATCATATTATCAGAGATGACAACACCCGGTCACTTGATTTCGTCCGGCGTGCAGGGCGCGAATTTGAAGCCGTACTGCTCGTTGTAGCGGCGGGCCTCCCGTTCGATGGCAACAGCCATACGCAGCGCACGCAGTCCCTGTTCGCCGGGAACTTTGGGCTGAGCAACGACACCGGTTTCGCGGGTCTTTTTGACAGCAGCCATAAAGTCTTCCAATTCAGCGGCCAGAGCATTTTTATCATCCAGATCCACGTCCTTGCGGGCCAGTCCCAGACGGTTGCGTTTGAGGACCATACCGAAGTGTTTGCCGTAATCCATGGAAATATAGCAGTCATCCTGGAAAACGCGGAAACGGCGCAGAGGATCCTGGCTCACACGGCTTGCCGTGAGACTGGCACAGCTGCCGTTGACAAATTTGATACGGGCGTTGACGATATCTTCCGTTCCGCTCAAAACGGGGATACCCACCACGTCGATCCGCTCCACATCGGCCTTGACCATGGTGAGAACAAGGTCGATATCATGGATCATCAGGTCAAGCACAACGCTCACTTCCGTTCCGCGGCGGGGCAGACCCGGACGCGGCGGGGGATACTGGGCCAGACGGTGCGCTTCGATAAAACGGGTGGCCGCATGGTATTTTTCCAGAAAATCCATGGCGGGATTGAAACGCTCCACATGGCCCACGCCGAAAACCACATTGTTCTTTTTGGCGGCTTCGACCATCATTTCCGCTTCAGTCACACTGGCGGCGATGGGTTTTTCAACCAGAACATGTTTGCCCATTTCCAGCAGGGGAATGGTGGTCCGGGCGTGATAAGTTGCAGGAACAGCCACGCTCAGAGCATCACACTGTTCAGCCAGCTCTTCCCATTTCTCAAAGACCTTGAGACCGAATTCAGCGCCGACCTTGTCAGCCGTTTCTTTCTGGACGTCAAAGATGCCCACGACTTCCGCGTTGGGGCTCTGGGCGTACAGACGGGCATGATGTCTGCCCAGCGCGCCCACACCGATCACGCCCACCTTCACTTTTTCATTTTCCATGACAGGGATCCCTTCAATTATCTTTTCAGTGCCTTGGCACCGATATCTTTTCTGCAATAAGCACCCTCAAAAGAGATTTTTTCCACACCGCGATAAGCGTTGGCAATGGCTTCTGCGATGTCGTTTCCAAGCGCGGAAACGCCCAGCACACGGCCGCCGTCGGAAACGATCTCACCGTCTTTGAAAGCTGTTCCTGCGTGGAACACGACCGCGCCTGTGGCGGCAGCCTCTTCAAAGCCCTTGATGACCTTGCCTTTGGCGTATTTGCCGGGATAACCTGCGGAGGCGATCACAACGGAAACAGCCGGTTCTTTTTTCCAGGCAATCCGGGCATTGACCAGATCGGCTGTGGCTGTTTTGTAAAGCACATCCGCCAGATCTCCTTCAAAGCGGCGCATGACAGGCTGGGTCTCGGGATCACCGAAACGGACGTTGAATTCCAGCACCTTAGGTTCATCGTTTTCGATCATCAGTCCCACAAAGATCACACCGCGGAAATGGAGATTTTCCTCCTGAACACCTTTGAGGAAGGGTTTGAGGATCTTTTCTTCGATCCGCTGTGCCACAAGATCATTGACCACCGGCGCAGGAGAATAAGCGCCCATACCGCCGGTATTGGGTCCCATATCGTTGTCAAAGATGCGTTTGTGATCCTGGGACGGCGCCAGAGAAACGATCGTTTTGCCGTCGCAGAGCGCAAAGATACTGGCCTCTTCGCCCGTGAGCATCTCTTCAATGACGACTTTGGCACCGGCGGAACCGAATTCCCCGTCGAAACACTGGTCGGAAAAGGCCACAGCCTCCTCTTCAGAGAGCGCCACCAGCACACCTTTGCCTGCGGCAAGACCGTCAGCCTTGACCACGATCCCCCTGGCACCTGCGGCAAATTCCTGCCGGATATATTCCCGGGCGGAAGCCGCATCGGTACAGGCACAGCCTTTAGCGGTGGGGATACCGTATTTTATCATAAATTCCTTGGCAAAATCCTTGCTGCCTTCCAGCATGGCCGCCTGTTTGTCAGGGCCGAAAACGGTGAGATTGCGGGCACGGAAAACATCCACGACACCGGCGCACAGCGGCGCTTCAGGACCGACGACGGTCAGGTCGATTTTTTGAGCCTGAGCAAAATCTGCCAATTTCTCCAATTCGCTGACAGCGATGGGAACACATTCGGCCACCTGAGCGATACCGGCATTGCCGGGTGCGCAGTACAGTTTTTCCACAGCCGGACTTGCTTTGAGCGCCCAGGCGAGAGCGTGTTCACGTCCGCCGGAACCGATAACCAGAACATTCATAAGAACCCCCCAATTTTTGATTGTAATTGTATGAGATAAGTTGATATTTAACGGATAACACACTTTCCATCATAGGAAAGGTCATAATTGTTTCTTGTTTCTCCGATCCTGTGAGCATTGATGACAGCGCTCTGATAGGCCATGAGCATAAACTTCATCCCCCTGTTTCTGACAGGAAGCACAAGATGATGGATATTGAATCTGTTGTATTTATACTTGAGATAAACATGCAGTTTTTTCGGATCGCGCAGAGAGATCCTGTAAATGGTTATATCCGGATAATCCCGGACCGCCGTCATAATCAGTTCCATCGCCGGTTTGATCTTTTCAAAGGAATCGCCGCTTTTGATCCCGCGCAGACTCACATCCATGATAACGGGCAGCCGTGCATAAGAGCGCATGGACTGGCTGCGGGGCATGACAACGGCATTGCCGTCGGCGACCAGAGGAGAATTTTCCCTGCTGAGAAAGGCCCGGGGAACACGTTCCGTCACGCGGATAATCAATGTATCAGGCAGAATACGGTAAATAAAACTGTTTTCCACATTAGGTACACGCGCAAGATCTTTCCGGATCTTTTTCACATCCAGAGCGAAGAGATTGGTTCCTTTTTTGAGGCCGATCTTTTCCGCGAGATCTCCGGCATGATCTTTCCAGTAGCCGGAGCCGTTGACCCTGATCTCGCGCAGCAGGAACCGGGGGTTGGCATCAAAAAGAAGTTTCCGCACTCCCCAGAAGCCCGCACCTGCCGCCCCCGAAACGAGCAGCAGAAGAAAGACAGCCAGAACGGCGTTGCGCACTTTCTTCTTATCCTGCCTGCCGGCGGAAGAATTTTTTGCTGTTGATTCTCTTACAGCTGCCATGATCCATCCTCAATATTTTCTGCGCTGAAGCTCTTCTTCCAGCTTGCGCGCAGCCCGTTCATGTAAAAATCTTTCCCTCTGCCTGTGGTTGCGCCAGAGGGCATACACACTTAAAACGCCCGATATGAGAACACCGCAAAGTCCCGGCAGGGGAATATCGTACCACAGCGGCGGGATCTTGGCGGCCATAATAAGCGCAGAACCGACGAACAATGCGGATAAAAGCAGGGAACGGGCGATCCGTTCTCCTGTGATATACAAAGTTTCCTCCATATCATTGAGCCGGTGATGTTCGATCCTGAAAGAGAGTTCTCCTGATTCCAGTTTACAAAGGGAGGAACCTATTTTTTCAGGCAGTTTCCGTATCAGTTCCAGATGATCTCCGATATCGGCCAGAAAACTTCCGGCCAGCCGCCGGGGCGACAGTTCCCGGACCTTCACTCTGAAAAGGAAAGGCCTGACCATATCGACGATCTTCAGCTGCGGATCAAAATCCTTTCCCAGATGTTCAATGGTCATCAGCGCTTTGAACATCAGGTAAAGCTCCGGACGCAGAGCCAGAGAGTAACGGTTGAGCATCTGGAGCAGATCATTGAGGATCCGGGCCAGACTGAGACGCTCAAGAGGCAAATTCAAATTGGCATCCACCAGATCGGCGGCATCCCGTTCCAAAGCGGCGCGGCTTCCCTGAAAATGGGAGGAAACGGTCATTTTGAGCGCCTGATCCACCATCCCCGGAATATCATTTTCAAGCATGCAGCCCAGCGTCCTTAAAAAGGTCCTGCGTTCAGCAGTCCCCAGACGGCCCATCATGCCGAAATCAATAAAACAGATCCGGTTGTCCGGCAGGATAAGGATGTTGCCCGGATGGGGATCGGCGTGGAAAAATCCGGCAACGAAAATCTGATCAAGCAGGGAACGGACACCGTTTTCTGCGATTTTTTTCAGATCATATTTTTCTCTTGACGCAGGTTCCTGCTGGATCTTAGCCGCAGACTCTCCCTGAATAAACTCCATGGTCATAACGCCGGAAGCGGTATATTCAAACCACACTTTCGGGACCTTGATCTGTTTGTTTTTCGCGCAGTCTGCGGCAAAACGGGTCATGTTGGAGGCCTCGGTCATATAATCCAGTTCCCGCAGAAGCTGGTGAGAAAACTCCTCCACGATCTGAACAGGTTTATGACGGGCGGGCCAGCCGCCGTACTGCTCCATGCGCAAGGCGATGATTTTGAGGATCTCCAGATCCTGCCGAATCGTTTCAACAACCCCGGGACGGCGGACTTTGACCACGACGGAAGCGCCATTTTCCCGCAAGATCCCCCGGTGGACCTGACCGATGCTTGCTGCGGCAAGAGGCACAGGATCCAGCTCCTGAAAAATACTTTCCACGGAGCGGCCGGTCTCTTTTTCAATAATCTTCTGAACTTCTGAAAATTTGAAAGGCGTCACATGCTCCGTCAATTTTTTCAGCTCAGCCGCGTAGGTCTCGCCGACGATATCCGGACGGGTGGAAAGAACCTGTCCCAGTTTGACAAAAGCCGGTCCCAGGGTCTCAAGGGTCTCCCGCAGACGGGCGGGACGGGCCGCAGGATCCGCAGAACGGGCCTTTCTGAAAAGATCCTTGAAGAGAGCATTTTTCTTTTCCGGAAAACAGGCATTGACGAACTCACGGAATCCGCAGGAGGCGATATTTTCAAGGATGAACCAAAATCTGCGCAAAAGCCGCAGATCATTACCGATCCTCATACCTCTCTTCAAAATGTCCATTTTCTTTCCTGCCGGATATCCGCTGTTGAAGTTGTCTCTCTGATAATATAACCCGGAATATGCCCTTGTTCAACGTCCGAAATGCCGGCTGGGGGCAGTTTTAACAGGTTTTTGCCTTTTATCAAGACGGTTGCGGACAGATACAGTCCCGACCTTGCTTTCCACCTTGACGGAAGTCAGGTTCAATTCAGCCTTGATAAAATATCTGCGTTCACTGCCGGGAGTGATGTTGAGACTATCCACAAAGGGGAGTTTTTTATTGACAAAGATCCTGTTGCCGGGCGCCAGAGTCAGAGGATAACGCCAGGCGGGCTGACGGGGAACTGTTTCCAGTTTCACCCAGGCATTGCTGTCATATCCGGTCATGCCCGGCAGCCAGTTCTGGCAGATGATATTGACATTATCCTCTTCATTGACATACCACTCTTCGATCAGGACATTTTTATTGCCGCGGTTGATGAGGGCAAAGGTCACAATGCCGCCCTCTCCGGCAAAAAGCTGTCCGTTGCCGGTCTGGACAAGTTCAAGATGATAATTCCGCAGGGGCTTGTAACTTTTTTTCTCCCTGCGCCCGAACGCCATTTTGTCGCTGCCGATCTCTTCACGGATACAGCCGGAGGACAGTATGACAACTGCACCCAAAGCCCAAAGCAAGTATTTTTTCATCATAAACATCGACTCCTGATAGTGTTATTTAAGGGCGGCCACCGCCTTTAAGAGTTCCATTTTTTCCCCGGGGGTCACAGCACGGCTGAGCTGGACGAGCAAGGCCTGTTTCTTTTCCTGATTCTTCAGTTTCCGGAAGGAGGCCACGCTGTCCGAAACGGCCCGGGGGACGTCCGGACAATCAGCATGTTCGACCAAGATCCGGCTGATCTCCGGCGACGGACGCTCCGTCAAACGGTTTTTGATCTCTTCGATCCCCTGCTCCGGTTCTCCGTTGAGAGAGGCATTTATCATCAGATTGAGCGCCTCCGTCACCGGATCAGCGGAAACAAGCTCCTCCGCAGAGAGCATCTCGGCGATCTGCCGGGCGGCATCAGAAGAGTTGACCGCAAGCTCCAGCAGAGAGAGCAGTGCCGCCGGATACACCATCCGTTCCCGGACGGGTTTCTGCGGAACGGGCTGTATCTGCTCCGTTTCCGGACGGATGATTTTCCGGCGTTCGATCTTCCGCAGATCCGCCAGTTCGGAATAGATGGCCTCAACGCTGACACGGAGCATCCGGGCAGCTTCGGCAACATAGGTTTCCAGCTCCACCTGATTTTCCACAAGTTTGAGATAATTGGCCACCCACGCGGCGGCCTCTCCCCGGCCCACAGGGGTATTGAGATCAAATTTATCAGACAGACGGGAGGTCAGAACCGAAAGCAGCGGTCTGGCTTCATCCAGCACCGCAGCCACAGCCTCTCTGCCGCCGGAAGAATAAAGTTCATCCGGATCTTTTCCCCCCGGAATATGGATGACTTTGACATCCATAGACAGCGGCAGCAGGATCTCCGCCGCCCGCTCCACAGCTTTCATACCCGCTCCGTCAGCGTCGAAAGCAAGCAAAAGACGCGACGTGTAACGCTTGAGGACTTTAGCCTGTTCCGGTGTGAAAGCTGTTCCCAGAGGAGCCACAGCGAAATTGATCCCGGCCCGGTGAAAAGCGATGGTATCCATCTGTCCTTCGCAGAGGACGGCAAGGTTGTTGTCTGCAATGGCCTTGCGGGCCAGCGCCATGCCGTAAAGCAGATTGCCCTTGCGGAAAACAGGGGTTTCCGGCGTATTGATGTATTTGCCGCCGTCCACGGGCTTGGCTTCAAGACTTCTGGCACTGAAACCGCATACACGCCCCTGCTCATTGGTAATGGCAAAGGTCAGGCGGCCGCGGAACTGATCGTAAAAGCGGTTGGAACCCTCTTTTTTTCTGGCCAGTCCGGCCATGACCATTTCCTCATCCGTAAAGCCTTTGCTGCGGGCAAATTCCAGTCCGGCCGTCCAGCCGTCGGGGGCGGCGCCGATCTTGAAATGAAGCGCCTCTTCAAGGGAGAGACCGCGGCTCCGCAGATAACTTCCGACAGGACCGTTGGGACTGCGTTTGAGATTTTCCGCAAAAAAGGAGGCCATCAGCTCATTGGCAGCCAGCAGTCTTTCACGGATACTGCCCCGCCGCCGGGCCTCTTCAGGATTGCCGGCAGCACTGTATTCAGGAATGATGACACCGGCCCGGGCGGCAAGCATGTGCAGGGCATCCACAAAGGTAAGGTTGTCTTTATCCATCACAAAACGGACGACATCCCCGCCCTTGCCGCAGCCGAAACAATGGAACATCTGACGGGCGCCGTCCACATGAAAAGAGGGGGTCTTTTCCTGATGAAAGGGACACAGACCTTTGAAATTGCTGCTGCCGGAACGCTTGAGCGGAAGATAGGAACCGATCACCTCAACGATATCGCACCTTGATTTGATCTCTTCGATCACTTCCGGAGGAATGCCGAATGCCATGACCGCTTATCTCCGACGGGCGAGACGGGCAAGGCGGGCTTCGGCTTCGGCTTTGCCGTCGGCATCTTTTCCGGCAATACGCAAATACTCCCGGTAAAGTTTGACAGCCGTGATCCTGTCTCCCAGACAGCCGTCGTAAAAGCGGGCGACATTGAGGACGATCTCAGGCTCTTCCCGTCCCGCCTGAAAGGCTTTGACAAAATATTCCTTCGCCGCGCGGTAATTTCCCCGCCGGACATAATTGACAGCGTACTGATTATTGAATGCCGCAGATGCCGCCAGCTCAGGACTGCTTTTCAAAAGTCCCAGATAACCGGTGGTCCGGGGCGAATTGGCCCCCATGGCGACATTGCAGAGCAGGATCTTGACGTTCACATCATTCTTGCGCATTTTGAACGCTTTGAGCAGAGCCTGTTCAGCTTCGCTGCTGCGGGCGGTATCGGCGGCATAAAGCCTGCCCAGCGTATATTGCGCCTCGAAACTTCCGGGATCAAGTTCAACAGCTCTGCGGGCAGCATCCAGAGCCCTGTCCCTGCTGCCGCATCTTTCGGCAGTAACGGCACGGAGAATATGGACTGCTGCAATATCAGGATAACGGGAACCGGTCTGTTCAGCGATCTCATCCGCCTTTTCCCACTCTCCCTTGCCGGCCAGGACGACGGCACGGCTCATGGCCTGTTCCGGCGTTGTCTCACCACATCCGGCAAAAAAGACAGCGCATCCGGCAAATAAAACTGCAAAAATATATTTTTTCATCGGCGTTTTCCCTTCCATTTTGAAAATCCCAGAGCCGCCAGGTAAACCGCTCCGGCAAGAACGACGATCGCAGGTCCGGAGGGCAGGCGGTAATAAAAACTGCTGAGCAGTCCGCAGGTGACGAAAAGCCAGCTTAAAACCGTTGACAGAGCCATCATGCTCCACAGGTGCCGGGTGAAGCACCCCGCCGTGGCCGCCGGCAGCGTCAGAAGCGCAATGACCAGAATGATCCCCACCACGTTGAGCAGCAGAACGATGGTGCAGGCCGTCAGAGCCAGAAGAACCAGATAGATCACCGGCACTTTGATCCCCCGCAGTTCCGCAAAGGTGGAGTCAAAGGACATGGCCAGCACTGACGGATAAAACAGAAACAGAGGCAGCAGAACCGCCGCATCCAGCACCAGCGTCATTTTGATATCGTTTTCAGAGAGAAGCAGGATATTGCCGAAAAGATATCCCTGCCAGTCCACATAACCGGGCGTTCTTTCCAGAAAAAGCAGACCGATGGACATGCCCAGCGCCCAGACAACAGCAATGACCGTATCCTCACGCTCTTTGGCCGTCAGGCTGACGATCCCCACCACCAGAGCCGCCAGAAGCGCTCCGGCCACGGCGCCGACCGTGGGCGTACACCACGACAGCAGACAGACCCGCTGAAGAAAAAGGGCCAGTCCGACGCCCCCCAGCGCCGCATGGGCGCTGGCTCCGGCAAGACTGGAGATCCGCCGGGTCACCACCAGTGTTCCGACGACGCCCAGAACGGGACTTGCCAAAAGACCGATCAGCAGGGCATAACGCAGAAATACCAGTTCCGGAGAAAAAAGTTCGCGTATCATCTCACTCATGGCAGCTACCTCCGCATTTGCAGAAACAGGCGTGATCGTGTTTGATAAAGTTCATCTCATGGTGATAGACCGCATCGGCGGTCTCTGCCGTAAAGTTTTCCGCCCGGTGGACGCTGACTTTGCGGTTGACGCAGATGATCACATCCGTTTCTCTGTTGACAAACCCGAGATCGTGGGAAACCGTCAGGACAGTCATGCGTTTTCTCAAAACAGCCAAAGTGGCATAAAACTGTTCCTCCGCTCCGGGGTCGATGTTGGCCGTGGGTTCATCCAGCAGCAGCAGCCGGGGATGGCAGGCCAGCGCCCGGGCGATCAGCACCCTCTGACGCTGTCCGCCGGAAAGATCCGCAAAACTGCGGCTGGCCAGATCAGCGATCCCCAGCTCCTCCAGGGCCGCCAGAGCCGTCTCTTTGTCCCTGCGGGAATAGAAGGGGAAAAATCCGGGCTTGATACATCCCATCAGAGCCACTTCAAGGGCCGTGACAGGGAAAGCGGCATCCAACTGATGATACTGGGGCATATACCCCACCAGACGGCGGGAATCCCGGGGCGGCGCCCCGAAAAGACGGATGCGTCCGGCATCAGGCTGCAGCAGTCCCAAAAGCAGTTTGAGCAGCGTGCTTTTGCCGCCGCCGTTAGGTCCGACGATACAGCCGGATTGTCCCTCTTCAATGGTAAAATCAACATTTTCCAGAATGGGAGAACCCGACTCATAGGCAAAGGAAAGGTCTCCGACTTCGATCACAGGTGTCATTTGGCGGCTCCCTCTCCGAATCCCTCCCGGATGACCCGGGCCATTTCAAGGAGATTCTTTTTCACATCCCCCGCCAGGGGATCCAGAGGCGCCGCTTTGCCGCCGATGGCCTTGGCCAGCGCATGGGAACTTGCCGGATTGAACTGAGGCTGGACAAAAACCACTTTTGCCCGGGCAGCCCTGGCACGGCGGATGACCTCCGCCAGACGGGCCGGCGCGATCTCGCGTCCTCCCAGCTCAATGGCCGTCTGTTTCAATTTGTAGCGGTGGGCAAAATAGCCGAACGCCGCGTGGTACACAAAAAATTCTCTTCCGGCAAAGGGCGCAAGCTCCTTTTTGATCTTTTCATCCGCGTCGGCAAGTTCTTTGAGAAAAGCCGCGCAGTTCCGCTCATAAAGCTCCCGTCCCGCCGGATCGAGGGCAGAAAACCTGTCGCGGATATTTTTGGCGATCACCCCGGCGTTGCCCGGATCCAGCCAGACATGAGGATCCATGGCCTCGTGATGATGTCCCTCGTGATCGTTGTGATCGTGGATACATCCGGGACCGTGTTCATGGTCGCCGCCGAAGGGGATCTTGAGCGTCCCTTCAGAAACATCCGCCACTTTGACAGCGGCAAGAGGTTTCACCGCCCGCAGCTCAAAAGGCAGCCCGGTGCTGAGAAAAAGCGCAGAGGCGGAGGCATTGCGCACATCCTGAGGCCCCGGCGCATATTCATGGGGACTTTTCCCTTCGGGAAGCATGGCATTGATACGGATCCTGTCACCGGCCACGGCGCGGGCGATATGCGCCACAGGAGGCAAACCGGCGGTCACGCGGAGTTTGCCGTCATTACAGACCGGCTGTTCACCGCAGCCGCAGAAAAAAAACACGCCGGAAAGGAGACCGGCAAGCATATTCAAGGACTTGATCATTTTCAGTTCTTCGACCTGCTTTTTTACACTATATATAAGACACTACAAGAATATACCGCTTTTTTTCCGCTTTTTCAACACCCGGGAACGATTAAAAATCACTTTTTTCCTGATTTGTGGTATTTACTTTCTGGGAAAACGGTGATATATTACTTTGATTAAATTTTTTTGATCACAATTATATTATTAACTGAAACCCTGAATAACCAAACAGGAAGGAAAAAAAATGAAAGCTCTCAATGCAGTACCCGCAGCTGCCAGCGCCAAGCTGGTTGCCTGGGTCAACGAGTGGGCCGCCATCTGCGAGCCCGACGGCATCTACTGGTGCGACGGCAGTAAAGAGGAATATGACCGTTTCTGCGAAGAACAGGTCGCCTGCGGCATGGCCATCCGCCTGAATCCTGCCAAACGTCCGAACAGCTTGCTGTTCCGCTCCGATCCCTCCGATGTGGCCCGCGTTGAAAAACGCACCTTCATCGCTTCCGAGAAGGAAGAAGATGCCGGTCCGACCAACAACTGGATCGATCCCAAAGAACTGAAAAAGACCATGCTCGACCTCTACAAGGGTTGTATGCACGGCCGTAACATGTACGTGATCCCCTTCTCCATGGGTCCCGTCGGCTCCGACATCGCCAAGATCGGTGTTGAGCTGACCGACTCCCAGTACGTTGTGCTGAACATGGCCATCATGACCCGCGTCGGCACCCGTGTTCTGGAAGTTCTTGGCGACGGCGAGTTCGTTCCCTGCGTCCACTCTGTCGGTAAGCCCCTGGCTGCCGGAGAGTCCGACAACGGCATCTGGCCCTGCGCTCCCATGGATCAGAAATACATCGCCCACTTCCCCGAAACCCGTGAAATCTGGAGCTACGGCTCCGGTTACGGCGGCAATGCTCTGCTCGGCAAAAAATGTCTGGCTCTGCGTATTGCGACCGTCCAGGCCCGCGATGAAGGCTGGCTGGCTGAGCATATGCTCATTTTGAAGCTGACCAATCCCCAGGGCGAAGTCAAGT
>JAFVYP010000100.1 GCA_017508555.1 Lentisphaeria bacterium | reverse complement strand
CTGATGATCCAGACTGGCAGCCATCCGAAAGTAAAGACCATCGTCAGCGCCAGTGCGGTCCAGATACCTCCGCCCATGATGGGTTCATGGATCAGCTGTTTGTATCCGAAAGAGGCCGCCGCTTCTGTTTTGCTTTCAGGATCGACCGTGCGCAGAAGCATCAGACCCGTTGCCGTAACGCCGGTGGCCTGTCCGAAATCGGCGATGGCTTTTTCAAACCAGGCTGTTTTGAGAAGTTTCGGCGCGACCCAGACCACAGTTGCCACGCAAAATACTGTTCCGGCGAGAACCAGAATGAGCAGGGGCAGGAAATTATCCGCAACAACTTTGAGCTGGATCGTCGTGACGGCGGAAACCACCAGAAAGTCCAGCGACGCTCCGGAAAGACGCTGCATCTGCTCTTTGTTGACCAGAAATCCGGCTTTGAATTTGTTGAGCAGCAGCTGAAGCAGAACGCCGCCGATCATGCAGAGGGGAAAGAGGGGAAAACCGTTGAAAAGACGGATCTTTGCTCCGGGGAAACATTTGATTTCCGCAAATTGCAGCCCTTTGAGGATGACGAAGCCCAGCAGAATGGAAATACCGATCAGAGCAACATGAAAAGCCAGAGAGTCGATGGAGTCGCAGAAAACGGTCTGCAAACCTGCGTGAGGACGGTTTTCCTGAGCGTAAATACCGATTTTTTCCCGCTGTTCTCTTTCATCGAAAGTGCGGATCTCTTTGACATGGCCTTTTTTCAGCGCCCAGTTGACCAGCATCATACCGACGATGATACCGACGATCATACCGCAGGTGGCAACGGTATATCCCAGCGCGACGCCCTCCTCCCAGTTGAAATTTTTGAAAACGGAGGTCATGCCGCCCACAGTACCGTGTCCGCCCTGAAAGCCGATTTCCAGCAAATTGCCGAAGGCGGGATTGATTTTGAAGAGGGGGAGGAAGAGAAATCCGGCCAGAGCCAGACCGACTGCATACTGCCCCCAGGCGAGAAGCTGTCCGAGGCAGATCTGGGGAAAAGCGATCTTGAAGATTTTCTTCAATCCCGGCGTTGCGGCCCCCAGAAAGAGGGAGGCAAAAATCACGTTGATAAGGAATCCCGGCAGAGATTTGATATTGCTGACCAGTTCCTGCGGAACATATTTGCCGGAAATGCTCAAAATCAGAAGTCCCAGCAGGCCGCCGATGACGGAACTGGGCAGATAGAGCTTTTGAAAGAGCGGAATGGCTGTCCGCAGGGCTTTTCCGGCAATGAGAAGAAGAGAAAGAGTACAGAATACGACAACAGCAGTCATTGGGATTTTCCTTTTTTGGTGTTATAACAAGAAATAAATCCACATAAGATACTTCTGAAACGGATATTTTTCAAATAATTTTTCAAAAGATGTTATGAAAATCTGAAAGCTGTGATTATATTATCCTGTGCGGAATAAGAACTGGACAGAAATTGAAAGAGATGATCCGATTATACACACGTTTGGCGGGAGGCGCGCTGATTCTGGCGGGAGTGCTTGTTTTGATTGTTCTCCTGACGGCATTTTACGGAAATTTCGAGCGGAAATTATCCCGTCTGCCGGACTATGATTATATTCCCGATATCAGAGCGCTGATGAAAGAAAAAAAGTTCGGGGAAGCCCGCGTGCTGTGCGAGGATGTTCTGGCCGGAGAGACGCCGGAGAGAGCCTCTGTGGAAATTTTACGCGCTCTCTGCGATGAGGAACTGGGTTCTCTCCGCCAGCGCCTGCTGCGGGCCGGAAAGGCCTTTGTCACGGGGGATCCGGGCAGTTCCATCGAAGAGGCCGGAGCTGCGGTGGCTGCTGATATGGTCATGTACGGCGATCTGCGTGATCTTTTTCTGCAGGGATATTACAAAGTGACCGGCAGGGAAACGGACTGGTTCATCGCCGCTGCCGCCGCTGCCGGACTGGCTTCGGAAATCGTGGATGCTGTCGATTGGGCTCCCGCCTGTCTCAAGGCCCTGCGCAGGACGGCCGCTGTTTCCGATACGCTGGGGAAAAGTCTTGTCAAAAATCTGAAGAGCCGCAAAACAGCAGTCCCTCTTCTGAAAGATCTGAAGGAGATCTATTTCAAAGGCGGTTTTCTCAGGACAAAAAAGATCGTAAGCACGCTTTCTTCTGCGGGAGATTTGAAACAGGCCGCTGTGGTCGTCGGACACTCTCCCCGGACGGCACATCTGATCGCCCGTTCCGCAGGAAAAAAGGCGCCGGAGGTTTTTGCCGGATTGGAACACGTCAGAGATGCCGCCTTTTTCAAGCGTCTCTTTCTCAAAGGACCTCCGGCTGTCACGCTTTTTATCCGGGGAACGAAGATGCTGAAAAAGGGGACGCCGGGCTATCTGTTGGAAAAAGCCGCTTCTGAAATGCTCCGCACCTGCGGGACGGGGATCTTTTTGCTGCCGCTTGTTCTGACGGGAACGGGACTGCTGCTTTGTTTCACCCCCTTCCGGAAAAAGCCCTCCGCGTAAAATCACTGTTTGCCAGCGCTGAGGGCATCGGAGATCTTTTGAGCTGTTTTCAGCCCCAGTCCCGGGATCTTTTTTGCGATTTCCTCCGGAGAGGTTTTGCGGAGTGCGGCGACGGAACCGAAGGTGCGTAAAAGCTGGATCTTGCGTTTTTCTCCGATCCCCGGAATATCGTCCAGCAGAGAGTGTTCGATGCGTTTGTGCCGGAGACTGCGGTGGAAGGTGATGGCAAAGCGGTGAGCTTCATCGCGCAGCGCCTGAAGCATCCGCAGGGCAGGGGCGTGGCGGCTGAGGATGACGGGCAGAGACTCTCCGGGCAGGAAGATCTCCTCATTTCTTTCCGCAAGGCCCAGAATGGGCAGGGGGGGCGCACTGATTTCAACCAGACCTGCAATGGCCGAAGAGAGTTGTCCCTTGCCGCCATCGACCATGACCAGATCGGGAAAAGGCTGTCCGCTCTGCATCAAGCGGGAAAAATGCCGCTGGATGACCTCTTTCATCATGGCAAAATCATCGCTCTGCCCCACGGTCTTGATCCTGAAACGGCGGTAACCTGACCGGTCGGGTCTGCCGTCGCGCATGACCACCATACTGGCAACGGCCATTTGTCCGAGGATATTGGAAATATCAAAACCGATGATATGGCGGGGAGGCGTTTTCAATCCCAGCTTTTCAGCCAGATCTTTGACGGCCGCCATGCCCGGATCTTCTCCCGGCAGGGCGGGATTTTCAAATTTACGGTTTTTTCTGCCGAATACGGCGGCCAGATTGGCAGATATATCCCGGCAGCGGGCGGCTTTTTCAAAATTCATAGCCGAAGCGTATTCCTTCATCCGCTTGTCCAGTTCCTCCTGAAGTTCGGAAATATTGCCGTCCAGAACTGATAACGCCGCATCCAGACGGGCGCGGTACTCCTCTGGAGTGACTTTCCCGATACAGGGGGCGCAGCAATCGTTGATGATCCGCTTGAGACAGTGTTTGCGGGTCTCTTCATCCGGTTCGGAATCCCGGCAGGCCCGGAGCCCGAAGTGCGCCAGCAGAAACTCCAGAGTCATCTTGAGGGCGCTCCCCTGGGGGAAGGGGCCGAAATACTGAAAGTTGCCCGGTTTTTCGATACGGGCAAGGGAGAGCGTCGGATATTTTTCATTCCAGTCGATCTTGAGCAGCAGATAACGCTTGTCGTCCCGCATGAGGATATTGTAGTGAGGCGCATAGGCCTTGATGAGCTTGGATTCAAGGATCAGGGCCTCGTCCTCACTTCTGACCACTTCAAAGCTCCACTCGTGGATGGAGTTGATGAGCGATCGGAGCTTCGGCTCCGCCGTTTTGAGCCGGGAAGGCTGAAAATAACTGGACATCCGGCGGCGGAGATTGCGGGCTTTCCCCACATAGATCACCACGCCGAAACGGTCCCGGTAAACGTAAACCCCCGGCTTGGCCGGTATATCCACCGGGTGAAATTCACTCGAGAGCGGCATGAGAAAAGACCTCTTTTGTTTATTGCGGGCCATACTATACCATAAAAACAGCTTTTTTTCAAGTGTTTCCGTCGAAAAACAAACTTGATTTAAGGGGCAAAGAGGGATATATTAAACAACATTATTTTTATGTGATGATCAATAACTTGAAAAGTATCCGGATAAACGATTATGCCCATTACAGAAATACTTGAACACAATGCCAAATGTTACGGCAATGACGTGGCGTTGGTGGAGATCAATCCCCAGGAGCTTGAAGACCGTCATATCACCTGGCGGGACTACTCCCTCATGGAGCCGACCCGCAATGACTCCTTCCGCAGCGAGATCACCTGGAGTGAATTTGACCGCAAGGCCAACCGTATGGCCAATTTTCTGCTGACCCGCCATATCCGCAAGGGAAGCAAAGTCGCCATTCTGCTGATGAACGGGATCGAATGGCTGCCTGTTTATTTCGGCATCCTCAAAAGCGGTGCCATGGCCGTTCCCCTGAACTTCCGCTACACAGCAGGGGAGATCAAATACTGTCTGGAACTGGCCGATGTGGATATGATCATTTTCGGCCCCACCTTTACCGGACGTCTGGAATCCATCTGCGACAGACTGCCCCGGATCAAAGCCTTTTTGTATGTGGGGGAGGATTGTCCCAGTTTTGCAGAATCTTACAATCATCTGACCTCCTGCTGTTCCAGCAAGGCTCCCGCCGTGAAGATCGAAGAAGACGACGAAGCCGCCATCTATTTTTCCAGCGGCCGTTTCTACG